>CAZENV010000054.1:0-33513 GCA_964513805.1 uncultured Nitrosopumilales archaeon | reverse complement strand
GACCTGTTCTGCCTTCGGTTGATGCGCCGGCATCGGACTTTTCATCACGCACCCGCTTGTAAACTGAGCGTGACCAGGTGTGCGGAACGGCCAGGAGGCGCAATCCCATTTCAGGTACGAGAAAAGAGACCCTGCGGGGTTCGAATCCCTTCCGCCCCACCTTGGAAACAGCTCAGAATGGACCGTTAACCGTATCGGTCGAATCCCTCTAAGTGTATTGCCCGACGCATCGGACGAGCGGCTCTCCCGCTGGCGGTTAGATACGAGCAACGCGCTGTGAACACGCCAAATGGCCGAGAAGATCCCTGGTTGGCTCGAAAGAGTGCTCCTCCCGCAAATCAGCGAGGTGAGAGGGGAGCTAAAGGCAATGAACGCCAGGATAGACGGCGAGTTCAGGGTAGTCCACTCGGAGATCAAGAGGGTAGAGGAGATGCTCGGCGCGAAGATCGACGAACTCGACAGGCGGATGGACGTGACCCAGCGATTGGCCGCTGTTGAAGAGCAGCTCAAGGAGCTACGTGCTAAGGCCTAGCCCAGGTTGCTGGACAGGACAACCCGACGCTGTATCATGGGTTCGAATCTAGGCCGACTCGAACCCCTCTCAGTGACGCCAAGGGTTTGGGCCGGGAGTATCGAGACGTGCACAACCTGGGTCCCTTCGGCATTTGTCTAGCTCTCTTCGAGCATCCTCGCGAAGTCATCGGGTGAGGTACGTGTGTCCTCGGCTATTTTTCTGAGGAGTCCTCTCCCAATTTCCTCGTTGCCATGACGGGGTACTACTGTCATTCTGCCATCGACGTGCTTGAAAACCAGATGGCTCCCATGGACCCGGGCAAACTGAAACCGAGTGTGTCTAGAGCCTTGAGAACCTTACGAACCTTCGTTGGTCTAAGGGGCAAGACGCCTCTTCATGGGAACTTCATTTTGAGCTGTTGGACACCGACGAATTCAGGTTGCCTCCCCGGCTCGCAGACTTCCAGGTAACCTTCGATTGCCTCTCTAATTCTACGGTTTAGCTGGTCGAGAGACTTCGATTGCGTATGGCAACCCGGAAGTTCGACGACGGAGGCCACATAGTAGCCGCCTTCATCTCTTTCAACAACTACATTGAATGTCCGTTCTGCAGCCTGAGATTTCAACGTGACTTAGGAACGCGGGTTCTAGTTAAAGATAGATTTCCATTCCTGCACAGTTATCTTTAGCCTCTAGCGAACTCCAAACGGTTTCCTAATCGGTCGTTCCAGCCGAGGCCAGCGTTCGAATCTGGGCCGACCCGGAACCAGATTAGGCCAAGGGTTGGGCCGCGAATATCGCGTTGCGCAGTGGTCGGGTTCCTTCCGGCCACTCTTCGACCCCTGCCCTTCCTAGATCAGTCGGGCATCGGCTCGCCCAGACGCTTGAGGACTCGCAACGCCCTCAGCGTTATCATCTTGCTCGGCTGTTCTGCTGCCTCAAATCCCAAAGGCTTCGCCCCGTCAAAGACGAATTTCTGCAGCCGCCTTGGCACTTTCCCGCCGTTCAGGTAATCGGGCTGGATCGCGTCCATCGGCCCGCGGCCTCTGCTTCACCCTGGGCTGCGCTTGCGCCGTCCACTGTCACGGGATGATCTCGCAACCGTTGTTGAGTTCCGGGTAGCGAAAGTCCGACAGGCTCAAGGACCCTCCGTCGATGAGCGCCTGGACCCGGGGCAGGGCGGACTGCATTTCCTCCACCAGATGCCTCACGGTCGAGCAGATGTAGGAGTAGCCGTTCTCCCGGAGCAACCCCTGGGACCTGTTCACGAAGAGGCATCGGCCACCGCATACATCGAGAATGTCGCAGGATGCGCACGGTTCGCCCAGCGTGGCCTTGCCGCAGAGCGACTTCGGGTCGCAGTCGAAGATCGAGCCCACCGTGGAAAAGTCGAAGTCGACGGATACAGGGCAAGCGGAGACCCTGCCGTCCGGCACGACGGCAAAGAAGTCGACTCCGGAGCCGCACCGCAGACGTGACTTCTTCCCTGAGAGCAGGGAGTCCATCACACCGACGAACGGGACCATTCCCAAGACGCGCCCAGACCGAGACATCTCATCCACCCACAGACGCACGAGCGAGGAAACGTCCGAATTGTAGGCGTCGAGCCACTCCACAATGCCGGGCTCAGTGTCTTGCCCTGCTTCCCAGAACATGCCGAAATCGAGCTGCCAGTGGACGTGGTCGAACAGTCCCGTTCCCAGCAGGTGCCGCACGTTCTCGTAGACGCTGGTGCCCTGGGCGACGGTCATCCTGGCCACGAGGTCGCCGCGGAAGCCCCTTCGCCTCACGAGTTCAAGGTTGCCCATCACTCGCTCATACACTCCCTTGCCCCTCGCCTTGTCGGTGACTCTCTGGGGACCGTCTATGGAGACGAGGACGGAGTGAAACCTCGCCAGGTACCGGGGCTCTATCCTGTCCAGGAATACGCCGTTGGTCTGAACGACGAACCGCGCGGGAATCGCGTCCATGATGCTCTTCATGGTGTCGATGCGGAGCAGAGGCTCGCCGCCGTAGAACTCGACCACCGGATCCGCGTCCCTGGACAGGAAAGACTGGAGGACGGCGATCGGGTATCCGACCTCTCTGGGCGGAGCGTCGCTGCCTCCTCCGCAGTAGGTGCAGAGGAGGTTGCACTCCTTTGTCAGTATTATGAAATAGTGCACGGCCCGGGTTTTCGCCCCGCCTCTTTCTGGTAAAAACATTCCAGGGGCCGAACCCTGGAGGTTCGGGCGCCCACGGCGACCCAGGTCGTCGGCATGGTCAGTATGTGGTGTCGGCTTCCGCCAGCGCCTGCTCAGGGCCGTTTCTGTGCCCGTGCATCCTCCAGACTGCTCCGGACGCGGCGACTATGTTCGTCAGGATTATGACGTAGGTCACCACGTTCAGGAACGAGTTCGCGAGGGGTATCCCGTAGCCGACGGCGATGATGGCCAAGGTGGCCGGCACCAGACCCTGGGCGCACATCAGGATTATCGGCCCCCTGTCCTTGCTCAGCTCGGATTTCCGGGTCGAAGCATAGGTCGCCGCCGTCCTGAACAGTATCAGGATGCAGAGGATGAGGATGCTCACGGCGAGGTTCGCGAAGACCAGCGATGAGCTGATCTCGAAAGTGAGGCCGAGGAAGACGAAGAAGAGGGTCGCCATCAGGAATGAGATCTCTTCCTGAAACACGCTCAGCCGTTCCTGCAGGACGTCCATGCTCAGGTGCCAGTTCGCGAGCCGGTTGACGAGCGAGTAGTTCCCCAGCACGATCCCGAATATGAGGACCGACAGCTCGCCGCTTCCTCCGAGCCTCGCGCTGACCACGTAGGTCGCGAGCACCAGGCCTAGTGTGAGCACGTAGGTGTACTTCTGCTGCTGGAGGCTATGAAGGACGAGAATCCAGGCGACAGAGAACAGGGCACCGAGGACGATCCCCACCGAGAAGTTGGCGGCGAGCGATGACAGCGTCACCATCCAGCTTCCTGTGCCGGTCTCGTAGACGCCGACGAACGCGAAGAAGAGCACGATGGAGAAGATCGAGTTGAGCGCGGATTCAAAGGTGAGGAAAGCCACGGTCACGTCCGGGAGCTTCAGAGACCTGGAAAGCGGTATGACGACTGCGGCAGTGGTTTCCCCTCCGATCATCGAGGCGAAGATGAATGACGGTATCAAATCCCACCTCAGGAGCACCATCGCGGCGACCGCAATGGCGACTGTGCTTCCCGCCACGTACATGCCCACCTGCACAAACGCCCTCCCTCCTCCCTTTGCTGCTGCCCCCAGCTTGGTGTCCATCCCACCGTAGAACAGCATCATCAGGAGCGTGAGCTCGGCGAAGATTCCCAGAGAGGGCAGCAGGGTCGCCCTTGGGAGAACATTGAGCACTGGCCCCATGAGTACGCCCATGAGGATCAGGAAGACGAAGACTGGGACTCCCGTCTTCTTGAAGAACAGCTCTCCGAGAAACCCGACGGCTATGATGGCGGCGACTATTGAGAAGATCAGCGTGACGTCTGCCATCAGGACACCGACCCTTCTGCGCCTACTTCCCTATGCACAGCATGACTCTCAGGAAGCATCAGACCTCACCTTTGGGTAGGCTCCGACTTGGACAAAAGCTCTACTGCCCTGTTGTAGGCCACGATGACGTCAGTCCTCGTGATGACTCCCATTAGCCTTCCGGAGTCCTTGGAGACCACGAGGAGACGTCCGACGCCGTGGTTTATCATTCGGTCCAGGGCGTTGAGCAGCGATTCGTCGGGATACGCGACCAGGAGGTTCTGTGTCATCACCGATTTGATCTGGGTCGCGTCCATCTGCTCGCGCGGGACCCTCAGCAGGTCGCTCATGGTGACGATGCCTACGGCTTTCTCAGCCTGCACCACCGGGACACCTCGGAATCCCTTGTCCAGCATCGTCTTGTACGCGCTTGCCACAGTACCTTCGGGAGCAATGGTCAGCACCTCGTGCTTCATGGCATCGGAAACGAACAGCTTGGTGAGGAGCGGGACGTTGTACTCGCCTCTGTGAGCTGGGGAATCCGACCGCTTGGCCACTTGGCTCCGGTAGATTGTGTACTTTGGCCCTGTAACGAAGTAGGAGATGACCACCGCCACCATGGACGGGGCGAGGAGCGTCAGGGTCCCGGTCATCTCGCTGACCATGAGGATGACGGCGATCGGGACCCTTCCCACTCCGGCGAACAGGGCCATCATCCCCACGATGACCAGGGGGGCAGGGACTGCGATCACGCCCGGCAGAATCGCATTCAGGGCCACCCAGAAGGCGGCGCCGACGAAGCCCCCTATGACGAGCGAAGGCGCGAACACGCCGGCGCTGCCCCCAGAACCCACCGTCAGCGAGGTCGCGACTATCTTGAGCACCACCACTGCCAGCAGCACGATGAGGATTGGAGCGGCGAAGAAGTTGGTCGCTATCAGGTTCAAGTTGCCATCTATCAGGTACTGGATGAAGCCGTAGCCAAGGCCGAGCACTTCGGGGAAGAACACGCCTATGACCCCGGATATGGCCAGGCCTATCACCGGCCTCGCGAACTTCGGAAGTCCCAGCCCGGAGAAGTATCCCTTCACGGCGTAGAACGTCGTGGTGTATGCGCGCCCCACGATTCCGCAGACGATCCCGAGCAGCGCGTAAAGCAGTAGGTTGGCGGGCTGGGTGAAGACGTAGGACACCGCGGTCCCGAAGGTCGGCGTGAAGCTTGTGAATGAAGCGAATATGACGTAGCCCACGGGCGACGCGATGAATGCTGGTATCAGGGCTTCGACCTCGAAGTCCCCGCCGCTGTAGAGGATTTCGCCGCTGAGCATTGCGCCTCCGAAAGGTGATTTGAATATGGAGCCGATCCCCGCCCCGATCCCGACCGCGACTGCAATCCTCCTGTCCTTCACTGCCAGCTTCAGGGCGTCCCCGATGAATGATCCGAACCCGGCAGCTATCTGGGCTGTGGGTCCCTCTCTCCCTCCGCTCCCGCCGGAGCCGATGGTGAACGCCGAAGCTATGGCCTTCACTAGGGGAATTCTCCGTCTGATCTTGCCATCTTTCCGGTGAAAGGCGGCGATGGCCTCGTCGGTGCCGTGGCCTTCGGCCTCGGGGGCGAACATGTAGACCAGCAGCCCGGTCGCGAGTCCACCTAGGGCGGTGGACAGCGGCACCAGCCAGAAGTTTGGGTTGACGACTGGGGTTGTGACTGACTCCCCGGCCGATGTCGGAGGGAAGAACCCGGTTATCCCTCCGAGCATGGTGTTCGTGATCAGTTGAATCAGGAAATAGAAGAGCGTCGCGCCAATCCCTGCGATGGCGCCGATGAGCAGGCCGATGACCGTCCACTTCGCAAGATAGTTCCTCTGGATGATTCTGTTGATGCCCGATGAAATCCTAGACAGGCCCAGCCGCCCCTCCTTTTCGCTGCGTTGAAGAATACCCGACCACGGCATCAGGGTGGTGGTATTACGTATTTTTGCGAGTCCGGCTGCGTTTCTCTGTTTTCGCCAGCGAGTTCTACCATATCCGGATGATATCCTGACCTGCCCGACGAAATTTCCAATTCGTTCGGCTTTGGCCCCCTGGCCTCGCATTCCTCGCGCGGTCCACCTTGCCCTGCATCACGGCTGCCTGCTGGCCGGCTCTGGCTCCGGGGAGGCGTCAGACAGCGCTAGGCGGTTACCTCGAGCACCGCTCGAGACTTCCGCAGCCTCTCGCCAATCAACCCTCTGACGAGCTCGCAGGCCTCGACAACCCTGTGGTCGCCGATGCTGTAGTAGATGCTGGAGCCGTTACGGCGTGTCTCCACTATGCCGAGCTGCCTCAGGACGCCCAGGTGCTGCGATACGTTGGCCTGGGGTATCCCGGTCAGTCTCGCCAGCACGTTGACGGTCTTCTCGCCATCCTTCAGCAGGTTGAGGATGTAGATTCTCTTCGGGTGGGCCATTCCTTTGCAGAACTCGGCTTGCAACTCGAAGAGCTCCTCTTCTGCCTTTGCCCGCGCCTGGTTCGGCGTTGTGCCCACCACACTCTATGACGTCTTGGCTGCGACGGGGACCTTCTCGGGCTCCGCAGCTTCCTTGAGCGGGAACCTTGTCTGGCCGAAGAAGAGGTCGAATATCCGCTCGAGGCTCCCGTTGAGGGCTCGCCAGTAGATCAGGCCGAACGACCTCTTCTCGTAGTACTTTACCAGCGAGGGCGTCTGGTCCTCCGGCGGAGACGTGTACGTCGCGGAAACGAAGATCGCTCGTCGTGAGCCTACCTCCATCGGGCAGTTTATCCTTCCGTTGTAGCCGACAAAATCTGCCGACCCTCTTATCTCAGAGACCATGTTGTGGGCGACGACCACCGACTGAAGGTGCGCCACCACCCCCGACTTGGAGACAGGAATCGCAGTCGCGTCTCCGATGGCGAAGACGTTGCCGTGGTCCTTCATTCGCATCGTGTCTTTATCCACTGGAATCCAGCCGTCCGCGTCGCCTATCCCTGAGTTCAGAATGACGTCGGCGCCGTGGTGGGGGGGAACGGCAATCAGCAGGTCGTAGTCGAGCGACTCTCCCTCGAGGGAGTAGATCCTATGCAGAGAGGGATCGACGGAGTCGAAGTTGAAGAAGGTGGACGTTTCAATCCCTTTCTCCTCGAACAGCGGCTCAACGACCTTGGAAAGCTTCTCGGCGGGGTAAGCCCTGGGGTATGGCGTGACAAACCTGAGCTCCACCTTGTCCCTGATCCCCCTCTCCCGGAAGAACTCGTCCAGCATGAACGCCGCTTCGTTCGGAGAAGGCGGGCACCGGTGGGGCGTGCCTGCTATGGCTACGACCACCTTCCCGCCTTTGAACGATTGCAACGCTTCCCAGACTCGCCTGGAATCCTCGGGGCCGGTGTGGAAGTTCAGAGAACCTTCTGCCAGCCCTGGCACCTTGGATGGGTCGGCAACCGCACCAGTGGCTATGACCAGATAGTCGTAGTTGATCCGTCTGCCGCTCTTTGTGGCGACGGACTGTTCATCGAGGTCTATCCTGGTCGCCGGGTCCTTTGCGAACTTGACCCCTTCTCGGAGAAGACCGTCTTCTTCCCTCACGAACTTGTCTGGGTTGGCCCCTTTGAAGGCGATGTCCAGGTTCGCGGGCTGGAACGGATGGTGAAGGTGCTCGCCAAGGAGCTCGACAGAGACGGTCCCCTGTCGAATCTCGCGACGCAGGGCCGACGCCAGGAGATTCGCGGTGAATGTTCCCCCGTCGCCAGAACCTATGACGACCACTCGCGTCATGGCCCCCCTCACCTGCCCTTCTTGGTGATCTTGATGTCGATTCGGATGTAGCCTTGCTCCTCGACGATGCCGAGCACCTCGTTCCCGCTCTTCTTCGCCCAGGCGGCCACGTCGCTCTTGGCAGCGGGGTCGGTTGCGAGGAGTTCGATCACGTCGCCGAGGTTCGCCTGCCTGTAGGCCTTGAACAGGTCTGTGATGGGCCCGGGGCAGAAGCTGCCGCGGGAATCGATGACTTTCTTCTGTTCTATCGCTGACACTGCCCCTCACCTAGATGAAGATGATCTGGCCGCCCTCGCCGAGCCCGAGCATGGTCGCCGCGCCGACCACGTCGTCCACTTCAGGGACCAGCATCTCCTTCTTGATGCCCATCACGTCCATGGTGGTCGAGCAGGCGTGGAGCTTGACGCCCAGCTCCTTGGCGGTCTTGAGCATCTCCGGTATGCCCGGCAGCTTCGCCTTCTGGATCTTCCCCTTCATCATGCCTGTGGCCATGGCTGTCATGCCGGGGATCATCCCGAGTATGTTGGGCATGGGCAGCCCCGGGTTCCCCACAGGTGCGACCTTCAGGGAGCCAACGGTCTTGCTGTTGACCGCGTTCATCCCCCAGAATGTGAAGAACATATGGACCTCCTTTCCCATCGTTGCACCCGTCGTCGCTATCATGAGCGCCGGGTAGACCATGTCCAGGGTTCCCTTCGACAAAATGACGAGTAGCCTGGATGTCTGTTCCTCTTTCTCTTCCGTCTTCAGAGCCGTAACTTGAGCCAATTCATTCTCACGTCAATCATTTATTCTAATATTCTAATAAAGCCAGGATGCGTTTTCCAATTTTGAGAATGGCATCCTCAGCGGCACTGTTTTTCACTTCCGAGATTCGCGGGTGGTCTTCGGATACGCTGCCAGCCGCCCGCCCTGCCGTCGAGACCTCATGGATGGAAGGCCGGATTCGCAGGATTCTTCAAGGTCTCTGGGAAGGGAAGAGCTGATGGAAGAGAATCCTGACCGGACCTTCACAGTCGCAAGGGTGGTGCCCGCGCCGAGGGAAAGGGTCTTCCGGGCCTGGACGCGCCCAGCGGAATTGAAGAAATGGTGGAGCATAGGTGAAGGGTGGAAGACTCAGTCCGCAGAAGTCGACCTGAGGGTTGGCGGCAAGTTCTCCCTGGTCAACGAACCGCTTGGCGGAGGAGCGGTCACGGTCGCAGGCGAGTTCTTGGCAGTGGAACCGCCCCAGAAGCTGGTCTACACCTGGCGATTCCCCGACATCGGGCCCAAGGCGAGCACAATCACCGTTGAATTCAAGGACCTCGTCGCTCAGACTGAGGTTGTAGTGACCCACGCCCAGGCTTCCCAAGAGATGATACCCGGAGCCATTGAAGGCTGGGAGGCGGCTCTGGCGGGCCTCTTGATCTTCCTGAGCAGACTTCCGAAGGCTCGTCATGACTAGCCAAACGGGTAAATAACAGACTCCAGCGCAAAGCGGACGGGCAGAACCGATTTTGCCTCTGAAACTTTCCACAATCACGCAGTCGGTTACCATAGCGGCGGCGCCCGACAAGGTGTACGACGCCCTGATGGACTCCAAGAACCATGCCGCAATCACCGGATCGCCAGCAAGAATGAGTGCAAGGGTCGGCGGGAAGTTCACCGCCTGGGATGGGTACATCTTCGGAAAGAACTTGGAGCTGGTCAGGGGGAGGAAGATCGTCCAGGAATGGTCAACCACCGAGTGGCCCAGGGGCTATCCGCCGTCGAAGCTCGAGATTACGCTGACAGGGACGAAAAGGGGCACGCAACTGAAGATGGTGCACTCGAAGGTTCCAACCGGGCAAAAGGGCGATTATGCGCAGGGCTGGAAAGAGTACTACTGGGCACAGCTCCGGACCCACTTCGAAGGTAGGGACTAGGCCGGGTCGCAGGGTCTGCTTCGCCGTCTTGTCTTCTGGGACCTTCCTCCCCCCAGGACCCGCCCGGGGCTGCTTCTGGGGGCGCAAGACAAGGGCAGGGAACTCCCAGCCCACAAGTTGCGACAATTGCCGACACGCGTAAATAAGGGATTTCGACGCTGACGCAAGCCGAGATGAAACTTGTTGCCTCGACTCTTAGCCTTCGTGGACATATTCGTAGAATCGCCCCTGATGGACGAAGTCGTGGCAGCCCTCAAGGACCTGCCTAACCTCGAAGAGATGTACGAGGTCACCGGCGAATTCGACATCGTCTCCCTGGTCTCGGCCGAGGACATCGACGAGTTCAGGGACGTCCTGAAGAACAGGATCATGAAGATACAGGGAGTAAAGAGCACCGTCAGCTCCGTGGTGCTGCACGCCCACAAAGGTCCAAGGTATAACGGCGAAGACGATAAGAAAAGCAGAGCCCAACGTCGCTAGGGCTGGCTCTGTTTGATGGTTAACGAGGAAGGCTATGGAAACTCTAGGGTTGTGCTGCCATGATAGACTTCGAGCAATCACTCTTCATAATCACAATCCTGGGCAGCGCGCTCGCTGTCGGTAAGCTCCTCGCCCCACACATCGCGGGCATATTCACGAGCGCACCCAGCCGCCTTGACCGCTTCCTGACGCCTGTGGAGAACCTCGTCTTCAGGGTGACCGGGGTAGACACGTCCCGCGGCATGGGATGGAAGGAGTATTTCCTCTCGGGGCTCTCCCTCAATCTAGCCCAGATGGCGATAGCCTTCTCCATCCTGCTCTTCCAGGGAGTCCTTCCCCTGAACCCTCAGGGGTTCCCGGGCATGAGCTGGGACCTCGCCCTCAACACGGTAGTCTCATTCGCCACCAACACGAACCTGCAGCACTACAGCGGCGAGACGACGCTATCCTACCTCAGCCAGATGACAGCGATCCAGTTTCTCCAGTTCACCTCCGCGGCCACCGGGATATGCATGGCCGCGGCAATGGTGCGCTGTTTCATCACCGGCTCGAAGAATCTGGGGAATTTCTTTGTAGACTTCGTCAGGACGCTCACTAGGCTGCTGATTCCGCTCTGCGTGATCGCCGCTGTCGTTCTGGTGGCCCTCGGCATCCCACAGACCCTCAACGGCTACCAGACAGTCACGACCCTGACGGGGGCGACCCAGTCGATTCTCGTGGGGCCAGTCGCATCGCTCGTCTCCATCATGCAGCTGGGGACCAACGGCGGCGGATACTACGGCGCCAACTCAGCCTACCCGTTCCAGAACCCCAGCCCAGTCACAGATGTGTTCGAGATCTTCCTGATGCTGCTCCTTCCGACCGCACTCATCTTCGCCTACGGAGAGCTCTTGGGCAAGAAGCGCGAGTACAGGCCAATACTCATCGGTGCCTACTCCCTGTTCGCCATAGACCTCGCCATCGCCCTCATCCCGAACACATCCCTGGGAGCCGGCATCGAAACGCGATTCGGAGGATTCTTCTCAGCGTTCTGGACAGCCGTGACCACCGCTGTCACCACGGGCTCGGTCAACTCATCACTTGCAGCGATGCACCCCTTGACCGTCGTTTCGGCCTTCCTGGGCATGCTGATTCAGGCCACGCCGGGCGGCAACGGCGTAGGGCTGATGTACATGGTCATGTTCATCGTGATCACCGTCTTCGTGGTGGGGCTGATGTCCGGGAGGACCCCTGAGTATCTCGGGATCAAGATAACGGCTAGGGACGTCAAGCTCGTCATTCTGGCGTTCCTCGTCCACCCGATCATCATACTCGTTCCCACCCTTCTCGCCTTCGCCTCGGGAGCAGCTGCCCAGATCGGGGCGTCCGCAAACTCCATCGGCTTCACCAAGGTCCTCTACGAGTTCACCACTGCCGCCGCCAACAACGGCTCGGACTTCTTCGGCGCTGCAGCCAACACTCCCTTCTTCAACATCGCCACCGCCATCGTGATCTTGCTCGGCCGATACGCGCCGATTGGGATACTTCTGGCCATGGGCGGCTCGATGCTTGGCAGGAGACGGAGTCCACAGGTCGGGCTGAGGACCGACAGCATGATTTTTTCGGTGGTGCTGGTCGGGAGCATACTCGTCCTCGTGGTCCTCGCGTTCTTCCCGTTCCTGGCCCTAGGCCCCCTCCTTCAGTACTTCCACGGACAGGTGAACAGCCTCGGCTAGCCGGCCAGCCAGGGTCGGAGCGGCCGCCGAGGCCGGCCGAAGACGCACCATCCTGTCGGCCAGGGTCGTCAGAGACTCGCTGGTCAGGCTCAGCCCGCTCTCCCTCGCCTCGAACCCCGTAATGCTCATCGTCGAGCTCGCCTTCTTCATAGTGGCTGCGATGGCGATCGACCCGTCGCCCTTCGTCCCGCTTTCGAGCGTCGGTGACAGGTCCTTCTACGCCGCCGTGGCCGCCGTCCTTCTCATCACCGTCTGGTTCAGCACGCTCTCGGATGCCCTGGCTGAACAGCAAGCCAGGAACACCGCCAGCAGCCTCAGGAGGCTCGAGAGCGAGGCGCTGAGCAAGAAGGTCATTCGCGAGCAGTGGTCTGAAAAAGTGATACCGACTCCGTCCTCAGATCTGCGAAGGGGCGACCTGGTCCGACTGGAACGGGGCGACCTCGTACCGATAGACGCCGAGGTCCTCGAGGGGATTGGGATGCTGGACGAGTCTCTGCTGACCGGCGAGTCTGCCGCCGTCAGGAAGGCCCCCGGCGACGTTCTGATCGGGGGTTCAACCCTTGTCAGTGATGCAATGCTCGCGAGGGTCACCGTGAACCCCGAGGACTCCTACATCAACAAGATGATCCAGATGGTCGAGGCTGCCAAGAGGCCGAAGACCCCCAACGAGCAGGCAGTGTCGATGGTCATAGTCGGCCTGACCGCGATCTTCACGGTCGTCGTTCTCGCCCTGGCGGGTCTCTCCATCGCCCTCGACCTGGGCGGGGACCTTTCGGTGTTGATCGCGCTCTACGTCTGCCTTCTGCCGACCACAATCGGCGCTCTCCTCCCATCGATTGGCCTCTCGGGGGTGTCGCGGCTCTACGAGAAGCGGGTAGTGGCGAAATCGGGGAAGGCAATAGAGGCGGCAGGAGACGCCGATGTCATCCTGCTTGACAAGACAGGCACCATCACCATCGGGAACAGGCAGGCCACAGAGTTCATCCCCCTGAACGGCCACTCGGCCAAGGAGTTTGGTGAGGCGGCGTTCCTCTCTTCCTGGTACGACGACACTCCCGAGGGACGGAGCATCGTCAGGTTGGCGTACGAGATGGGCACCATTCCCAGGGAACTCAACTCGCTGGCTCTCGCATCGGTTTCCGAGTTCTCGGCCGCCACCAGGACCAGCAGCGTCAAGCTCGCAGCAAGAGGCGCCTACTCGCTCCCCAAGGGAGGCAGCAAGCTCGAGCAGAGGGAGAGGAAGAGCCGGAAGCTCTACGACGCGCTGAACGCCAGCGCATCCGAGGGAGAGATAACGATAGTGAAGGGGGCGCCGGACGCCATAATCGGAATTGCCAGCTCGATACCGCACGACTTCGAGGCGCGGGCAGACGAGATCGCGTCGAAGGGCGACACGCCGCTTGCGCTGTCCGTGGACGGAGATATCCTGGGACTGATCAGGCTGCGGGACGTCCTGAAGCCCGACATCAAGGAGAGAGTGAACGCAGTCAAGGCCATGGGGATAAGGCCTGTGATGATCACTGGTGACCAGCCCCTGACGGCCAAGAGCATCGCGGGAGAGGTGGGCATCGAAGAGTACGTGCCGCAAGCCAAGCCCGAGGACAAGTACGCCATCGTGAGGCGTGAGCAGTCTCAAGCGAGGGTGGTCGCCATGATAGGGGACGGGACCAACGACGCGCCGGCCCTGGCGATGGCCGACATCGGCCTAGCGATGAACTCGGGGACCGAACCAGCGAAGGAGGCCGCAAACATGGTGGACCTCGAGTCGAATCCCGCCAAGATCATCGACGTCGTGATGCTGGGCAAGCAGCTGCTCATGACCCGCGGTGCGGTCACCACATTCAGCATAACGAACGACGTGGCGAAGTACTTCGCGATAGTGCCGGTCCTCTTCGCGGCAGCAGCGCCCAGCCTGCAGGCCCTCAACGTGCTCAACCTGGGTCTCCACACCGCGGTGCTTTCCGCGCTCGTCTTCAACGCCTTGGTCATCCCGCTTCTGATTCCGCTCGCCATGCGGGGCGTGACGTTCAGGCCGTCGGACACCATGAAGATATTCATCAGGAACACGCTGATCTTTGGCGGAGGTGGGGTGGTGGCGCCGTTCATCGGAATCAAGGCGATAGACATCCTGCTGTCGCTGGGACACATCTAGGTGGTCTAGTTGGATAGCACAAAGTCGGGGAACAGCGCCGTCCGGCTCAGGCCGGTAATCGGCATCGCTCTTGTTTCGCTCCTTCTCTGCGGCCTCTTCTTCCCCCTCTTCATCACGGCCGTCGCCCAGGTCTTCCTGCCCTATCAGGCAAACGGCGAGCTTGTCCAGTTCAGCGGCCGCACCGCGGGCTCCGAGCTCATTGCTCAGAACTTCAGCCAGCCGTCGTTCTTCCATCCCAGGAACGATTCCGCCTCCGGGGTCGACCCCGACATCACCGTTCAGGACGCCTACTCCCAGATTCCACGCATCAGCGGAGCGACCAACATCCCTCCAGACGCGCTAAGGAGTCTGGTGGAGAGCAGGACCGACGGGATATCCGCCATGTTCGGCGACCCGTACGTCAACGTCCTAGACCTGAACTTGGCTCTGGTCCAGGCTTACCCGTCGGCATACGGCGGCGTCCACTAGCCCTCGGAAGCCGTATCGTCCCGGTCTATGGTGTCTCTATATCCTATTGTTCCAGTCTGCATCCAAGTCGGCAACCAACTTAACCCGCCCTGCCCCCGCCACTTCCGTGAAAAAGGGAATGCAACTCGCAATGACAAGCGGCATTGGCTACCTGGCGCAAAAAGACGACGCTAGGCGGCTGGCATCCTCCTTCCGCGCCTTGTTTGTTCTTTCGGGCTCGAAGGGAGTCAGCCCCGGAACGTTGAGGAAGCAGCTCGGGCTGTCAGACGACGACTTCATCTCCCTGCTCGACAGGCTTCAGAGGATGTACCTCGTGGACGCCGTGTCCGAGCTCAGGGGAGAATCGGTCGTGGAGTACTTCCGCCTCACCGACGAAGGGACCTCCGCCCTGCAGCAGATGATGGAGAGGATGTGCGAGCTTCCAGAGCTCGACTGAGATTCTCTCCTGCACGTCTATGTTTGCGGCTCCTTCACCGTCAGATCTATCGCGATCTCGGAGATGTCAGAGCCGTACTCGGCCACCCTGCCGATGCTCTCGAGCATCAACCTTGCGGACGCGACCTGGGCGCTGGTCATCTTGGGTGCCAGCACTTCGCCGCTCAGCTTGTCCTCCGCGCGGACGACCTCCCTCGCCTTGTTTATCGCCTCCTCAGCGAGCCTCGCGTCGAGCCTGAGGAGGGAGTTGACCGAGCTGTCGAAGACCTTCTTCGCTGCCTCCGCCATGTCCTGGACCTTCTTGAAGGCGCTCTCCGGTATGGCTTGGAGGTTTTCCGCCTGCAGCGCAATCGACGTGGCGTGGTCTGCAACCCTCTCCGCGCTCTTGGCTGCGAGCCTGTAACCCAGGCAGTCCCTGGGAGAGCTGAGCCCGATTTCCTGGATCACCGACCTGTCCCTTACCGCTATGTTCAGCTGCCTGAGTATGAAGTGGTAGAACCTGTCAACCTCGTCGTCCCTGAGCACCACCTCCTGTCCAAGTTCGACTCCTTTGCTGTGGAGCACGCTGACGGCGTCGGTCAACATGCTCCCGGCGATTATCGACATCCGCTCGAGAGCCTTCTTCAGAGGGAAGTCCACGTACCCCGAGAGACATTGCGTCAGCATGCCTGCGGACGACTCCTCGATTATCTCGACTCCGACCAGCTTCCTCCTGATCCCCTCCTTGATTGCGTTCCGGAGCGAAGGGTCGGCGCGACCAGCGCTTATTCTGATTATGTCGTAACCAGCCAGATAGCAAGAGATGAACTGCCGGAGAAGCTTGTCTTCGCCGGTGGCGGCCAACGCCTCTATGGCCGTCTCGGATTTCGAAGTCTCCCTCAGGTCCCTGCGGGGAACGATGAGAAGCGACGAGTCAGGCTGGGGGATCACGGCTACAGCGTCCTTCGGTTTCAGCCCGATGTCCTTCACCCACGTCTTGGGAAGGGACACGACGAAACTGTTCCCGCCAGTCACCTGCACTCTTCTGAACTCCATGCCAGGGCAGACCTAGTATATACCCACTATAAAGTCATCCCAGAAACATATACTTTTCCTGCAGGATTGAGCCGGAACCCCGGAGAGCGCACGAGAATATGGGGTTCCCGGGCACCGCTTCAGGGAGCGCTCCTCCTAGTTGACTGCACGCAATGTAGACTCTATACTTCAAAGGATACCCAATAGTGTCATTCGATGATGCACATAACTGTCATGAACGCGCCCAAGGCCGAATATGCAAATACGCAGAAATGGTGTCAGCACAGCTGTTGCTGCAGTCGCTGTGGTCATTGTCGCGGTGATAGTCGCGGCAGGCGCATACTTCGCCTTCGGGAACAACCCCGGGACGACGACCACGATTGTCAGCACGACTACAACCACTAGCACCGCCACGACCAGCCACACAACCTCAATCCCGGTCCAGATCAACGGGGCGGGCGGAACTCTCGTCGCTCCCCTGATGCAGGAATGGACCTACACATACGGTCAGGTCACGGGCGGCCAGGTCAACTACAGCCCTGTCGGCAGCGGAGCAGGAATCGCCCAGATCACCGCCAAGACGGTGGACTTCGGCGAGAGCGACGCGCCGCTGACCGCCGCACAGTACGTTGGCCTGCCTAGCGGCTCGACCCTGCTAACCATACCCATTTCAGACAGCGCGGTGGTCCCGGCCTACAATCTTCCGGGAGTCGCCAACAGCGTCAAGTTCACCGGCGATGTGCTTGCCAGGATCTTCCTCGGCAGCATAACCCAGTGGAACGACCCGGCCCTGACGGCCCTCAACCCAGGCGTCACCCTGCCAGCTCATGCCATCCAAGTCATCCACAGGTCCGACGGAAGCGGGACCATGTTCGCCTTCACCAACTACCTCTCGGATTCGAACTCGCAATGGAAGACTCAGGTGGGCAAGGGAACTTCGGTGAACTGGCCGACTGGCCTAGGATGCAAGGGTAACGCAGGCGTCGCGGGCTGCATCCAGAACACCCAATACTCACTGGGACCCCTGGAGATCGCCTATCAGATCCAGAACCCCGGGGCCATCTCCTACGGTGCGGTAAGGAATGGAGCGGGCACCTTCGTCCTCGCGAACCTGACCAACATCGCGTCGGCAGTCCAGGCGGGAGGAGCCGCAGGCCTCCCAGCCGGAAGCGCACAATGGACCACCGTGTCCATCATAGACAACATCTTCAACGATACCAAGGACTCGGGCATCTACCCAATCACGACCTTCACCTATGCCCTGGTCTACCAGGCGCAGTCGGACCAGCAGAAAGGCTCCGCTGTTGTGAACTTCATATGGTGGATCGTGAACTCTGGACAGCCGGCGGGTAGCTCCCTGGGATATCCGCCCCTTCCTTCGAACGTGGCGCAGCTGGACCTCGCCACACTCAAGACTGTCACCTACAACGGAACCCCTCTCTACACCGGACCCTAGCCTCGCGGCTGGGTCCATCACCTTTTTGTTTTGCAAGCGACGTGTAAATAGGCCATTCAAGATGAACGGACCGCAGGGTGGCCTCGTGAGTTTCAAGCCCAAGGGAGACGCGCTGCTCAAGGCGATTGTGGGGGCGGCAGCCCTTGTGATCGTCCTGCTGATCCTCGCCCTGGGCTACGAGGTATATTCTGGCTCAACCCTCTCGATCTACCATTTCGGCTTCCCCTTCCTCTCAGGAAGCGTCTGGGACCCCGTCCACGAGATCTTCGGCGCTCTCCCGTTTCTCTACGGGACGGTCCTGACGTCCCTCCTTGCGCTCCTCTTCGGGCTGCCCATCAGCCTCGGCGTTGCGATCTTTCTTTCGGAGAAGGCGAAAGGAATGAAGACGGTGAAGTACGCGGTCGGGACCCTCGTGGAGCTCCTCGCTGCCGTTCCCAGCGTGATCTACGGGTTCTGGGGCCTTTTCTTCCTCAGCCCGATGCTCAGGCAATATGTCGAGACTCCCCTGCACGCCTATCTCGGGTTCGTCCCGCTCTTCAGCGGGACCCCGTTCGGCCTCGACTTCTTCACTGCCGGCGTGATTCTTGCCATAATGGTAATCCCCACGATCTCTGCCGTGTCCAGGGACATTCTGAACGCAGTGCCCAACAGCCAGAGGGAGGCAATGTACTCCCTCGGGGCAACCAACTGGGAGGTGATCCGAAAGACCGTCCTTCCGTACGCCAGGTCAGGGATATTCGGTGCCACCATCCTCGGCCTCGGGCGCGCAGTGGGAGAGACGATGGCAGTGACGATGGTGATAGGGAACGCCCCCAGGATCACACCGTCCCTGTTTTCGGGGGGCTACACCCTGGCAGCGGTGATCGTCAACGAATTCACTGAAGCGAGCACCCCCCTCTACCTGTCGGCTCTGGTGGAGATGGGGCTGGTCCTCTTCTTCGTCGCCTTGGCGATCAACTTCTTCGCGCGTTTCCTGGTCTGGAGAATCACGAGGGGCACGAGGATGAGGGTCTAGGGTGACGCAGAGATGACATCGAACCCGAGTTCCAATTCGACGCCTCGCGGCAGAAGACTCTTCGATCATCTGATGACCGGGCTCGTGGGCCTCGCGGTAGTGCTTGCCCTGGTTCCCCTGGTGCTCATAGTGGCGGACGTCGTGGTCCAAGGGGCGCCAGCTCTCAGCCTCTCCTTTCTGATCAACCCGCCGACCCCAGTCGGAGTCACTGGCGGAGGGATAGGTCCGGCCATCCAGGGGACAGCGGTCCTGGTGGCCATCGCGGTGCTGATCTCGGTGCCGATAGGAGTGGGGGCCGGCATCTTCTTCTCTGAATGGCCCGAGTCCATGCTGTCCACAGTCTCAAGCTTCACCAACGATGTCCTGGCGGAGTTCCCAACGATCGTCACCGGGGTCTTCGTCTACGTCCTCATCGTGGTTCCGACCCACACCTTCTCGGCGATCGCGGGTGCCGTGGCCTTGGCGGTCATCATGGTGCCCATAGTAGCCAGGACCACGGAAGAGTCGCTCAAGATCGTGCCGACCACGTTGAGGGAGGCCTCCATGGCCCTCGGAATCTCACGATGGAAGACTGTGATCAGGATCGTGGTCAGCACGGGCAAGAACGGGCTTGCGACAGGCATCCTCCTCGCCGTGGCGAGGGCGGCGGGCGAAACCGCGCCCTTGTTGCTGACGGCCCTTGGAAGCTACTTCTATCTCGGCAGCCTCACCCAGCCGGCTCCTGCCCTCCCGCTCCTCATCTTCGACTATGCCGAGTCACCCTACGCGAGCCTGCAGGTTCAGGCCTGGGGAGCGGCCCTGGTACTGGTCGCCTTCATGCTCGCGCTGAACCTCACGGTCAAGTTCGTCATAGGGAGGAAGTTCTCTGAAATCAGGGCGGAGATCTAGACGGCCATGGAAATAGGAACCCAAAAAGAGGTTGAGAGGGAGGAGCAGCGCGTGGATGCTGAACCGTCCTACCAGCCTACGGCCAGAACTCTGACCAAGCTCGAGACGAAGTCGCTGAAGGCGAGCTTCGGCGCGACCCAGGTGCTGAAGGGCATCGACCTCAAGATCCCCGAGAAGAGCATCACAGCGATAATGGGGCCCTCTGGATGCGGCAAGACGACCTTCATCAGGTGCCTGAACAGGCTGCACGAGCTCACACCCGGGGCCAGAGTTGAGGGCGGGGTACTGCTCGACGGCACGGACATCTACTCTCCCAAGATGGACCCCGTCGCCATACGGAGAAAGATAGGGATGGTCTTCCAAAAGCCAAACCCGTTCCCCACCATGTCCGTCTATGACAATGTCGCAGCCGGATTGAAGCTCGCGGGTGTGAGGGACAAGAAGCTCCTCGACGAGACGGTCGAACGGAGCCTCAGGATGGCATTCCTGTGGGACGAGGTCAAGGACGAGCTGAAAAAGTCAGGGGCGGCCCTTTCGGGCGGCCAGCAGCAGAGGCTCTGCATAGCCAGAGCGCTCGCGGTGGAGCCCGAAGTCATACTCATGGACGAACCGGCGTCGGCCCTGGACCCCACGGCCACCGCGAAGATAGAAGAGGCAATGGCGCGACTCAAGAAGAGCTACACCATAGTCATCGTGACCCACAACATGCAGCAGGCTGTGCGGGTTGCGGACCAGACCGCATTCTTCTACCTCGGAGAGCTGGTGGAGTTCGGGCCCACCGCGGACCTCTTCGAGAAGCCCAAGGAAGAGCTGACCGAGAGGTACATCACAGGGAAGTTCGGGTGAGGGTGGGAGAATGCCAAGACTGATGGACATGGGACTCGAACAGCTCAACGCCCTGATGCTCGAGATGGCGACCCTCTCCGAGGACGCGGTCGCCGAGGCCATCGACGCCTACCAGAGCGGCGTGAAGTCGCACAAGGTGACCGAGTGGGCGAGCAAGCTCCGCTCTCTCCACCGGCAGGTGAGCGAGCTGTCCATGGAGCTGATAGCCAGGTACCAGCCGGTCGCATCCGACCTCAGGTACATCAAGGCCTGTTTCGAAATCTCCTACGGCTTCTTCAGGTACGGGAGGTACGCCCACGACATAGCCGAAGTGCTCGAGATGTTCGGGGACCTGAGCGGGTGCGACCGCACCCAGGTGACCGAGACCGCCAAGAAGACGCAGGAGATGATCAAGATGAGCATCGACGCGTTCACCCGCAAGGACGTCGAGCTCGCCAGGAAGATACCTGCAATGGACGACATCGTCGACGAGCGATACAGAAGGAACCTGCGGAACATGCTGGGGGGAACGGGCGACATGAAATGCTCCCTCTCGTCCACGCTCATTCTGAGGTACCTGGAGAGGATAGCCGACCACGCCACCTACATAGGCGAGTCCGTGGTCTACATCGTCACCGGCGTCGAACCAGCCAGCTAGAGGACCAGGGTCTTGGTGGTCGCGTCGCTGGGCAGGACGGAGATTATCTCGCCCGTCGTCACCTTGACCCCGCCCCTGTCAGGACCGACGCCATAGAGCCTCGCGTCCGCCGGTCTCGTCATCGAGATTTCCACCGTGCTCCCCCAGGGCAGCGCGTACCTGAGCGGATGCTCCCCGGTGCCGACCCGCACGGAATACGCGGGGACGATGTGGCAGACTCCCATCTGGTCGTCCCTCAGCATGCTGTGAGCAGATGGCTCCAGCGTGTCGCCGCGCATCTTCTCCACGTAGGAGTAGTACCCCGTTGAGCCAGCCGCCGTTGTCACAACGATTCCGTCGCCGATTGCCGCTTCATCGAAGCTCTGCGGCCCCGACACCTTCACGCCGTACCTGATGGCGTTGCTCTCCGCTCCCCTCTGCAGATAGACGTCGGTGTACACGGTGCCGAGGCTCCGACCTTGCTTCTTCACCTCGAGTCTCCTGCTCTCCTTCACCTTGTACTTGCCCGCCGCCAGGCTCGTGAGGGCCCTCGGAAGCTCGTCGAAGGAGACCGTCGAGAGGTACGCCTTGGAGCCCGTCGCCGACCCAGACCTGACGCCGACGAAAAGAAGCGGCACCGACTCCGTCCTGCCGAACCTGCTGAACACGCCGTCGCCGCCCACAACGATGCCTACGTCGGGGTTCCTGGAGGTCACTTCGATGCCAGCGTCGCGGACGACCTTCTCCACGCCGCCCCTTGGCACCTTCGGCAGCTCGTCGTCGAGGAGGATCTTCGCCTTCACGCTGCGCCCGCCCTGCCGCCGATGTATTCGAGCAAGGAGCCCTCGTCGCTCGCCTTTCCGCCCTTGTCGAGGAACCGTCTGGCCTTTGCCTGTGCCTCCTCCTGCTCGGGGCGGGCTATGCCGAGCATCCCCATCATCTTGAGGGAGTTGTCCACGGCGAAGCCTCTGAAGTGGTTGTTGAAGTAGCCGTAGGTCTTCTTCACCCTGCTGGCCACATCCTTGACCTTGGGCGCCCAGCCCGAGAGCTCACCGTCGGTGTACCTGTAGTTGTACCACGGCCTTCTCCCCTGGCCGTGCCATCTGATGAACGCGAAATCCGCCGTGACCATCGTGTCCGGAGGGAGCAGCGGCTCGTCCACTATCACGTTGGCCACGTTCCGCTTCCTCAGCGCAGACCAGACCTCCTCCCTCAGCCAGGACCTGTTGCGGAACTCCACGGCGAACCTGACGTCCTCGGGGATGACCGCCAGGAAGCCCTTCAGCCTGTCGAAGTCGGTCCCGAAGGAGAAGCTTGGCGGCAGCTGCACCAGCACCGGACCCAGCTTCTTGCTTGCGATCAGCGGCCCCATCAGCTCGAGGAACCGGAAGAGGTCTTCCCTCGCCCCCTTCTTGACCTCCAGCTTCTTCTCGTGGGTGATGGCCTGCGGCAGCTTCGCGGCGAAGACGAAGCTTTCGGGCGTGAACTTCGTCCACCCTATCGGAAGGCCCCTGGACGGGAACGCGTAGAACGTCGAGTCGATCTCGACGGTGTCGAAGACCTTGGAGTAGAACGAGAGCTTGCTTGTCTTCGAGTTCGGATAGAACACCCCCTCCCACTCCTTGTATGACCAGCCCGAGGTCCCTATCAGAGGAACAGACAAGTTTCAGCGGCCGAAGCCCCCGTTCCGATTTAAGGAGATGGGTGGAGTCCGCGCATTTGGTCGCGCTCCCAGACCACGAGCGTGGCGCTCCGCTCCACCTC
This sequence comes from uncultured Nitrosopumilales archaeon, assembly GCA_964513805.1. Lineage (GTDB taxonomy): Archaea > Thermoproteota > Nitrososphaeria > Nitrososphaerales > Gagatemarchaeaceae > DASPPF01. The sequence goes on along the minus strand of CAZENV010000054.1, from coordinate 10,992 downwards.
GCGCTTCTCCCCCAGCAGCAGCCTCATCTCGGCGACAATCTGGGAATTGACGTCGTCCGGGATGTCCCACGTGATGGAATGGAGCTTGGCCGAATACTCGTCCAGAAGCGCCGAGGGGTCGAATTCCTCTCTGTAGCTCACCAGCCTTCGGGTTACGGCTGGCTCCACCATGCCGACCATCTCCCTCTCCCCCATCCTGAGCCCGGCCATCTTGAAGCCCCTGCTCTCCCTGAGCCGAACGTAGAGGTCCCTGGGGTGCGAGCCCTCGGAGTCGCCGACGACGGCGATCAATCCCCGCCTCGCGACCCGTGAAATCTCCCCGACCGCCGACCTCCAGTCCTTGAGCAGGTGCATGAAGTGGACAACCATCGCGTAGTCGAAGGTCTGCTGCCGGAACGGCGCGAACTCCGCCGCCGCGATAACCAGACCCGGGACCCCCTTGGCCCTCGCCTGCCTCAGCATCGGAAGCGATATGTCGAATCCGACGACGTCCACTCCGCGCTCCGTGAGCGGCGCAGCGAACCTCCCGGTCCCCACCCCGATGTCGACGACGCTGGAGCTCCCGACAAACGCCTCGATGCCGTCTATGATGCTCTCCATCGCAGGGGGCGGCAACGACCTGGTGGCGTCGTAGATCTCTGCGACTCTGTCGAAGCTCGACAACCATCACGCGGAGCGCTGCTGTCTATGTAAGCGAGTCGGTCAGATGGCTGGCATCCAGCCCGGTTTCGCAGACCAGGTGGCCACGGCGTCGTGGGCATGGATGGACTCGAAGCACTGGCCGCGAACGAAGAGGGCGTTCGGGAAGCGCCTCACGCACTCCCGGACGAGGTCCTCGGCGAACCTCGGGTTGTCCTGCGCTTCGAGGATCTTCTCCGCTTCATCCACCCTCTTCATCATCTCCTTGGGCGAAGCCGAGAAGCACTCTGCGACTTTCTTCACAGTGGCTGGCGCGTCCAGAGGCTTCCTGCTCTTCGTGACCAAGGTTATCTCCGCCCGCTGCATGTGGCCGACACCTATCATCTTCTTGCTGCACGGGCAGGCGGTTATCCCTCCGACTGCGAACTGGTAGGTGATGGCCCCCCTTTCCGTTGAGCGCATCATTACCTTCGCGAACTGGTCCCCGAAGGGAAGCTCGTAGGCGCACGTGACCTCAGACCCCGGCTGCGTCCTGTTGACTTCGCCGCAGATCCAGCGCAGCCACTCCTCCATCCCCTCCGCCTTCCTGCCGTTGGCCGCCTTCACCAGCCTGCTCATGTGAACTCCCCGGTGGAGCCCGGTGGAGGTCTGGATGGACAGGTTGACCGGCATGCTGATCGAACCGTCCCTGTACAGCACCCTCAGGTTGGCGACCCCCGCGCTCACCGCGATGTGGGCCGGCTCCAGCTGAACGTCGGCAGACGTGTCGATGAATGAGGCTCGTTGCGGCAGAGATTCCTCTGCTTCAGTCAAACGACCCTCGGGCCCGATTCCCAGTTAATGAATTTTCCCGCCTCATGACCTCTGCTTCAGCGGGTCGGCGACGCCCGCCCTTTCAAAGGCCCCGGCCCTGGCCCTGCAACCGTCGCAGCGCCAGCAGTGTCTGCCCCCGTCCCGGTGGCAGCTCCAGGTGAGCTCCAGCGGCACCCCGAGGGACGATGCCAGCCGTATCACCTGGGGTTTGCTCTTCGAGCGAAGCGGTCTGAGAATCCGGGTCCTCTTCCTTTCCAGGATCTTGGAGCCCGTCCAGATCGCCCTCTCCAGGCCTGAGAAGAACGCCGGCGAGACGTCGCGGAAGACCTTCAGGTCATCCCTGTTGTGGCCTCCGACGATGCAGTCAGCCCTGACCTCCTCGGCGTACGACGCAGCGAGCGAATAGAACACCGCGTTCCGCATCGGTATGTAGGTCGGAGGGAGCCCGGGGAAGCCCGAGCCCCCGATGTCGCCCGCCTCCCTGAGGTCCGGAAGCCGCACGACTCGCTGTCCCACGCCCGCGGCATCTGCCACGGTCCTGGCCGCCCTCAGCTCGCCCGTCGCGATTCCGCCGAATTGGAAGGTGAGCGCGCGGACGTGGTACCCTTTCCTCTGGACCAGATACAGGCTCGTCGCCGAGTCGATTCCGCCCGAGAGGAGGACTATCGCTTCTTCCGTGCGCGTCCCGCCCCGCCGTTGTGCAGCTCGGCCAGCAGATGGCTCCCCTTGTTCAGCCCTTCGTATACGTAGACCCCAACCGCGGTCACGTTCTCCGGCATGGCTGGCGCTATCCGCTCCAGCACCACCTTAGCCAGGTTCTCGACCGTCGCCTCTCCGTCGAGCAACACGGTCGTGGCCTTCGGCGCCTTGATGGAGAAATCGCCGTGCACAGTCGTGAACTCGAGGGTCACGCTCTTCCTGTCCTCGGCCTTGATGTACTTCGAGTTGATGAAGAGCTTGTGGTCGAGCCCGCGGATCGCCTCCCTTATCGAGTCCTTGGCGTCCCCGAAGTCGATAACCATCCCGTCGACTGGCTCGCCGATGATCTCCACCAGCGCGGATGAAGTGTGCCCGTGCATCACCGAGCACTTCTGGGTGTGGGGCAGGATGTGCGCATAGTCGAAGTTGAACGAGGGGTCGTCGAGAAAAATCGACTGCTGCCTGCCTGTGCGGCCCGAGCCGAACTCGATCACCCTTATCCCAGAGTCCGACCTGTCGCTGCGGAGCGAATCGCGCGTTATCAGCACGCATTCCCTCTTCGACCTTTCCAGCTGCCTCAGCTCGCGCCCGGTCAGGCCGCGGTCCACGAACATGAAGACGCCGTTCGCTTCGAAGTCAGCCTTGAGCGGCGTGCCTGGGACTCTGACCATCCTGGCGTGCTTGATCCTGAGGGAGTCGAGGATTTCGGCTACGGCAACCTGGAGGTTGCTCTCATAGGTCAGCCCTCTCCTGGTGTAGACCCTGTCGTATCCGCCCGCGCTCATCTCTCTCAGCTTGGGCGCGACCCTCTCGACAAGGGAGTTCTGCATGCGATGGCGGTGGAAGGGGCTCCGCTTATAGTATTTCGGGGGCCGCGTCCGAAGCCGCCGCGGCCGAAAGAAACGAATGTGGTTTATACGGGCTGACGGGGTCCTCCTTGCGCAGTGCGGCCTTGATCTAGCGGTTAGGATAGTGGCTTCCCATTCTTCCGAGGAGAGAGCCATTTGCCCGGGTCCGAATCCCGGAGGCCGCACCACATCTTCGACCTCTGAACAGCACTGCCGGCTGGACTAGATGGTCCCGGTCATCAGGACGTTGCTCCTGCCGAAGGGCGCAGCAACGCTGAAACCCTCTTTCTTGAACATCGAGACAGTACCGAACCAAAGGGCGAGCGCTCCCCTGTGCGTTGCCGGCTGGCATCTTGAAGAACAAAGTCAGGCCATGTCTTGGATGACAGCTCCTTGGTCGAGAACTGCAAGCCTGACCGTCCAGTCCGAACGCATCGAGTCCCAAGTCTTGCTTCGTGTCTGCCGACCCGAATCCGTGGCTCACACTGGACTCATGCGTACTTGTTCTTGCTGACCATCTTCCCGACCACCGAAGTCCAGGTCGCAAGGAATTCCTCCTTGTGCGGCATGCCGCTGCCCAGGATTGACCTGTTGACGTCGTCAGGGTCGACGGGCACGCGCTTCATTGATACGTCGAGCTTCCCTCCTTCAAAGCACACGGCAGCATATTCGCACCAGGGGGGGATGCGGACCTTCTCGGTGGAAGGAATAGGCTCGATGGGAAGCCCCACGCTGCCCGGGTTGATCAGAAGCGATTCCCGATAGCGTCGGAGCATCTGCACGTGCAGGTGCCCGCCTGCCATCACCGTCGCTCTCTCGCCGAGAAGGACCGCCTCCAGATCCTCTGGCGTTCCATTCGGGGGAACCCCCTCTCGATTCGACTTTGGGGACCCGTGGTGGGCGAACAGCGTCGCATCGCCGCCGATTCCGACCCTCGCCGTCGGCTTGAAGCTACGCAGGAAGTCCCTGTCAGTGTCCGTCAGTTGCTTTGCGCCCCAATAATCAATCTCCTCGATTACCTTGACCTCGGGGTCGGGGTTCACGCGAGGCACGGGGTTCAGCAGCCATTCGTCCGTGTTCCCCATGACGCAGACAGGGTCCCTCGCCTTCAACCTGGCAATGACGTTGTGAGGTTCAGGTCCAGTGGCTGCGGCGTCGCCCAGAAAGACCAACCTCTCGTACGGCTCCTTCCCGAGACTGCGCAGGACGGCTTCCAGCGCAACCAGGTTCCCATGGACGTCGGAAATGACCGCCGTTCTCAACGTCTCTGCCTAGCCTGAGAGGGCCTTCAGGGCCTTGATGGCCTCTGCGACGTGCCCGGACGCATTCGTCTGCGACGTGAAGACGTGGCGGATGACCCCCTGCTTGTCGACGACGAACGTGGTCCTGCCGGGGATCAGCCACATGGACGGCTGTACGTCGTAGAGCTTCCTCACCTTCCCGCCTTCGTCTGCCAGGAGGCTGAAGCTCGCCCCGCACGCTTCTGCGAACTCCCTGTGCGTTCCGACCGTGCCGCTGCTGATTCCCAGCACTTCCGCCCCCATCTCGCGCAGTTGGTCGTACACTGTGCTGAACCCCTTCGTCTCTGCTGTGCATCCCGGCGTGAAGTCCTTTGGGTAGAAGTAGACCACCACGTTCTTCGAGCCGGCGAAGTCGTGCAGCGCGACCGTCTTGCCACTCTGGTCTTGGAGCGTAAAGTCGGGGGCCTTCTCGCCTACGCCAGCTCTGGCCATCTTCCTTCGCCTCCGTTCAGGTTCCTTCGGTGATCTTGCGCAGTGAGATGGTGCCGTTCCTGATGTCCAGGTCGTACACCTCGTTGACGTCCAGCCGCATCCCGAGCATGTCGTACTCCGTCTCGGTGAGGTTCATTGTGACCTTCGAGAACCCGATGTCGCGGACCTGGGGGACGAGCCCCATCGACTGCAGTTGGGACAGCATACCCTGTATGACCCTCCCCTCGTCCGAAGCGGGAAACTGCTCCATCCGCCTCGAATCGCGGACCTCGACGAGCTCGATTTGCTTCGCCGGCAGACCTGTCATGGGGTCGGTGATGCTGCTGATGCGATTGACCTTTACCCTGGCCAACTCTGTCCGCTCTCTTCTCAGCCGATATAAACGGGTTCTGAATTTGCACTCCGTTTCCAGAAACGAAAACTAGGATTGTTCCTGCGCGACGTTCGAGCTCTCGGAGCTGTTCTCCTCGGGCGCGGGGGCGGGTTCCACCGGCTCCGTGACTCGCTCTTCGGGAACTTCCGATTCCTCCTGCGGCGCTGGAGACTCCTCTTCCGGTGCCTCGCCCTGCTGGTTAGCCATTATCGCCTCCACGTCCTCCGGCGAGATGATCCTCGCCATGGAGAGGTTGACGAGGCTGTTGCCCGACGCTTCCCCCGAGATTCTGCCGATCCTGCCGCGCAGCTGCCTCCACTTCAGCTTGGTGTTTCCGCTCTTCGAGGTGTAGATTATTCCGAGTACGTCCCTGGCGTTGATGAACATGACGTCCCGAATCTTCTTCAGGTCCACCTTGTCCACGGCTTCCACGTAGATTGAGCCCTGGTCTCCCTCCTTCTCCGGGAAGACCTCAGGGTCGTGCAGGTAGGACTCTGGGATGAAACTGCGGCAGGTGCTGTTGACAAGGAACCTCCTGAATCCCTCCAAGTTGCAAGTGAGGTCTATTGCCACCATCGCCGACCACTCGCCGACCGAAAATCCCTTCGGGATATAAACTCATAACCGAAATCGGTCGGAATTGGCGGCTCTGCTTTTGAAGCGTGGGTTCCCAACTCAAGATCATTCTCACCATATCGAATGGGCTTATTCGGTCATCACCCACGCACAGAATCGGGCCCGTCGTCCGATTAAAGCGTAGCGCGCCTTCACTGTTCAATAGGAGGCTCGCGAGGTCCATGGCGGTTTGCGCTTCCTGGTCAGGCTGAAATCGAAAGGAGAGGGAGGCGCCGTCTTCCTTGCGCTGGCCAGGTCTCTCGCCGAGTCGGTCATGGCGGAAGCGAGGAACCCGAAGTGGACCTCGTACGGCGGGCTTGAGCTTGACATCTTCGCTCCCACGGCCAAGGACTTTGAGCTCTTCCTGGTCGCGGTGGAGCCGATGGCGGAGATTGAGTTCTCCGAGAACCTCAGCGAAGCCCCGCCTTACAAGTCGAAGGAAGCCCTGATCGACGAGGCGCGCGGCTACTTCAACTCGGAGAGGTACTGGGAGGCCCACGAAACGCTCGAATCAGTCTGGAGAACCGCTGCCGGCGACGAGAAGAGCTACCTCCAGGGCCTGATTCTCGTGTGCGCCGCCTTCGTCCACCATCAGAAGCGGGAGGAAGCGGTTGCGCTTGGCGTCCTCCGGCGGGCTTCGAGGCAGCTTTCTTACTGCGCGAACCACTACTTCGGGATCAGGGTCGACGCTTTGAAGAAGAACGTGGACGGCATTCTCGCGGCCGGCAGGTTCGAGGCCTTCGGGGTCTAGCCGAACACCGGCAGGTTCATCGGGTTCGCCTGTTCGGACAGTTGCGACCTAGACCTGTAGGCCAGCAGGTTCAGAGCCAACCCCGCCAGCGAGAGAACCAAGAGCGTCAACTCCTGGTAGCTGTACCCAGAGAAGAGCAGAGGAGCATCGGCCGCCAGGACCACGGAAAGCACAGCAGCGACCGGGAACGCATAGTATACGCCGTAGATGCACAGCAGGGAGTCGACCAGCAGGAATGCGCTCGCCCACAACAGGAGCGTCCCGAAGACGCCGAGCGTGCTCGAGAACGACGTGCTCGAATAGAGATACAATCCGAGAACCGAGTCGGCGAGGGCGAGGACGCCCGCGGCCGCCTTGAGGGTGCTCATCTCGGCATCGTCAGCTTGTAGTAGCCCGCTTCGATGTTCTTGTTGATGTTGTCCTTCACGAGGTAGAGCCTGTGGATGGGCATCCCGCCCGACGGCTCGACGGAGTAGTCTTTCGTCACCGTCAGCTCTCGCGCCTCCCCGCTCTTGCAGGTGTGCGCGATCTTCTTGCCCGGCTTGGCCCCGAGGCTGTTCATGAAGACCTCCTTGGCTGTTGTGCACGTCAGCACAGCCCACTGCTCGTCAGGCGGGATCACCTCGAATCCGACGCTCGCCTTTAGCGGCTCTCCGTACCGCTTGTCGTCGCAGTAGAGCTCGTGGCACTTCCTGCACCGCCACACATCGACGACGCCCTGCAGGTAGTTGTCCCTGTTGACGTTGATCATGCCCACGAAGACTATCTCATGCTGATGGTCGGCCATCAGTCTCTCCTCCTGCTCCCCTCGAGCCTCTTCTCGTTCATCGCATCATACAGCGGTATGAGCTCCAGTATCAACCTGTCCACCCGCATCCTCCTATCATTGATCTCCTTGACAAGCTTCTCCCTCCAGGTCCTGAAGTGGTTCGCGACCGCCAACCGCGGATGGACGGGGATAAACCTGCTGTTGTCGCCCGAAAGTATGACCATCCCGAGCTCCAAGAGCTTCGCGATTTCAGGGGACCTCTGCCTGGCCGGGAGGGACCCAGTCTTCAGAAGTCCGAGGTACGCCCTGGCCTCCTTCTTCGTAAGCTCGACCTCCTCCTCGAGTCTCCTTAGGACGTCCTCCTCGTCCCTGAGCACGGGGCTTCCCTTCCGGGTCTGGCTAAAAAGCCAATGCCGAGAAAGGCTGCTACTATCGCGAAGGTCCGCCCGAAGGCTCCAGGTTCCGTTCTTCGTCGTGCAGCTCGGACCAGACGTGCCCGCAGTGCTTGCACTTGTAGGTGTACCGGAACTCCTCCACGTCGATCGTGAGGGGCACGTTCTCCTCGACCACGACCGGCTGGGCTGCCCCGTAGCTGCCGGAGCCCATGCTGGAACCGATGAATCCAACGGCCCGCTTCGTTTCTGTCTGCTCCGTCCTCTCGTCCGTCAGCTTCTTGCCCACCAGCTTGATGTGGAACCTCTTTCCGCACGCCGGACAGAAACGGAGGAGCGTCCTGACCTCGCTCATGCGCCCGCGAGTCAGCCCGTCCCCTGCTATAGATTCTGCGGTGAAGGGTTCCCGAAGCTGGCCTTCCGCGTCAGACCTTCGTTGTCCCCGGGGAGCTCCAGAGGAACTCGAAATAGTCCTTCGCGAAGCTCGCCAGGCCGTGGTGGGACGCCCAGATCGCGAGCGGAAGCGTGGACTGCTCGCCTCCCGCAAGCAGCAGGACGACCTCCCTCGAGTCAGAAACCAGTCCGCCTCCATACATCGTCTTCCTGGTCCTCACCTCGGCGTACTTTCCGAGCTGCTGGAGCGACTTCTCGGGGGCTTCCGGCGACGTCAGTATCTGGCTCTTGACCCCCTTCTCCTTCAGCGTCCCCATCAGCGGCTCCATCTGGTCCATGAACGGAATCACCTGCGGCGGCAGCACGATCAGGAGCTCCGCCCTGCAGTTGAGGAGGAGGTTCTTCACGCGCGAGCGGATTTCGTTGGTCCCCCGCATTATCCACAGGTCCGGCCTCTCCTGCTCCCCGGTCTTGGCGTAGATGCCCATCAGCTCGTCCAGCACCAGTTGCTCCTTCTCCTTCCTCTCCGTCTGCTGCCTCGCTCGCAGCTCCTCGATCGCCGTGTCCGGCGGCCGCGCTGTGAACACCACCGGCCTGCTCTTCTGCTCCTCCACCCAGCCCTTAGCGTGAAGCGACTTCAGCGAGTCGTAGACCTTCGAATAGGGGATCCTCGCAGCCCGACTGACGTCGTTGGCTGTCATGGTCCCTCCCCTGAGAAGGGCCACGTAGGCCTTGACCTCGCTCCCGGTGAGCCCCAGCTGCTCCAGGGCCGACCCCGCCCTCTCGCTCAGGCTCATGGGCTCAGACCTTCAGCTCTACCTGCTGCTCGACGTAGTTCCAGAACTCCCGCTCGATCTCATAGTCCCACATCGAGATCGGCACCTCAGCCACGAAGACCGCCGGGCCTATGGCGAAGCCCTCCAGCACAGCCACGCTGAGGTTCTGGAGCCACTTCCCGATCCCGAACGACACCGTGAAGCTGTTCGGCTCCCCCTGCACAGTGAGCGTGAACGACCTGTCAGCAGCGACGACCGTCCTCAGGGTACCCTCCTTCCTGGCCTGGACGGCGAAAGTGGACCCGTGCCTGTCGCTCTGGGTGGTATAGCCGTGCGTCTGGAAGTACTCCTCGATGCCGTCCGCCAGCAGCTCCAGGTTGCAGTTCCTTCCGGTGTACTTGCGCGAGGTGGAAGGCATCGACGGTTTCTTCCGGCCAGTCCGTTAAAAGCGTGACTGGGGGCCGGCCAGGCAGTCCGCGCCTGCCTTTCCGAAAGAGCGGTTCCCGCCACGGCGCGTGGTCCCGGGTGCGTCGTCCTTCGACCCGCGGCGGACTTCCCTTGTCCAATTGCCTTCTGTCTCTCCGCTCCAGCGTGCCTCCATCTCGGTGGCAGGAGGGCAGGGTCGACCTGACACCGATGATATTGAGTATTCCCATGAACAAAGTGTCACAAGGTTCCCGTTTAGGATAATAACCAGTGTCTCGGGCCCCTGACAATGTCAGAAGGCGAGGAGACGGCTGCGGCGTCAACGCGTTCGATCATCGCCCTCATGCCCGAGCTCTTTCGCAGCCCCCGGCCCGTCTTCGACGGGAATTCCCCGCTGATAACCGCGGGGAGCATGTTCACCCTCAACGACATCTTCATGCTCCCGATCATCGCCGGCCTCCACCCTCGCTGGGCGGCGAACTCCCGGGTCATGATGTACGGGGCCGTCGGAGGCTACTCGCTCCTGAAGCGGGTCGCCGAGACCAGCCCGCCGGACTATTACAGGATGCTCTGGACTCCGTGCAGGGAGACCGTGATGTGGGTCGCGTCCTGCCTGTCCAGCGACTCCATCGACGACCTGCTCCGGCTGGTAGAGATGACCAGGTTCGGGAACGTGCGGGTGGACCACCTCCAGCAGCACACGCTCGCGACCCTCGGCGACGTCGTGGCGCTCATCCGGAATCGCTCCCTGGCTTCCGACATGGCTGCAGCCTCGGTCGGCTCGAAGCCGGTCTCGATTCCTAGCGACAGACCTGTCAGCGAAGCCATCCGGAAGATGCTGTCCCACAACGTGAGGAGGCTGATGCTCGACGGGCGCCCACGGGAGTTCGTCTCGGACAGGTCGGTGGTCCGCTTCATGTTCAGGAGCGACCGCCTCTTCCTGGCGAGGGACAGCCCGCAGAAGTGGATCGACGCGAAGGTCTCCGACCTCCAGGCCCAGAAGGCGGGCCGATTATCGCCGGGCGACACGATCTACGACGCCTGCAAGGTCATAGGGAACCAGCCCGACGACTGCCTCGTCACAGACGACGGGAAGGTGGTCTCGAGGTGGGACCTGGTCATGAAGCCCTGGAAGGCAGGCAGACTGGAGCTGCAGGACGGCGGCGGCTCGACGTCGCGGGGCCGAAGCGCCCGCCCCCGGAAGGGGAGTCCCTGAGCGCCCTTCCCTCCTCCTTCCTCGGGCGCAACGTAAATATGAACCTCAGCGCGCCAGCCAGGGATTGCCCGGCTGCAAGCACCCGGAACTGGAGTTCGTGGGGGAGCAGAAGACGGAGGGGGGCGTCAACGGATACTTCCGCTGCAGGGCGTGTAACGAGGTCGTGGTAGTGACCCCGGAGCGCAAGACCTTCGGCATCAAGGGGCGCACCTGAGCTCAGCGATTAACTTTTCACCCTCTGAAGTGTTAAAAGGCTTAAATGGACAACTGGTCCATACCGGATTCGGTCAGTCCTCTTTTGACCCAAGTAGTAGACGTCAGTCTGGAGCTGAAGAAGGAAGTAACGAAGGGCAATTTCATCCGGCAGACGCAGTCCATCTGCCCTGACTGCAACCGGATCCTCCCTGCGCTGGTTTTTGAGCGCGACAACAAGGTCTGGATGACGAAGACGTGCCCCGAGCACGGCGAGACCGAGGAGCTCTACTTCGGCTCATACAAGATGTACAGCAAGTTTTCGAGATATTGGAAGGACGGCAAGGGCACCCACGC
>CAZENV010000053.1:0-33733 GCA_964513805.1 uncultured Nitrosopumilales archaeon | reverse complement strand
GCGTTGTTGAAGACGAGCTTGATGTCCGGGGAGACGTCGGTGACCATGCCGTAGGGCAGCGTTATTGTGTGCGAGATTTCGTCCCGGATGTCCTTCTGCTCGTAGATCAGCCTGCCGCCCTCTATCTGGGCGATCTTGACGAAGTCGTTCTGGAGCAGCGTCATCAGGGGAAGGGTCGGCTCGGTGCAGTAGACCGGCCCGTCGTAGCCGTACTTGAACATGGCCGGCAGGAAGCCCATGTGGTCCAGGTGGGCGTGGCTGATGATTATGGCGTCGATCTCTCCCGGGGAGACGTCCGCCCAGTCGAGCCGCGGGTACGCATCCCAGGTGTACCGCGAGCCAGGGTGGACCCCGCAGTCGAGCATCACCTTGCTCTCGGCCGTCTCGACCAGGAGGCACGACCTGCCTACCTCCTGGAAGGCGCCGAGCGTCTTGATGGTGACGTGCTCGGTGGACGTGAGCCTCGGTCGGAATATCGACTCCCCCAGGTCCTTGTAGAACTTCTCCCTGCTGTCGCTCTCCGCCTTCATGGTGTAGTAGACGTTCTGGATGGCTGTGGACTGTATGTGGGGTGCCTTCCTCACCCTCACCTTCCAACCGGTCTGCTCCATGGCGTTGCCGAGGTCGAAGCCCGCCTCCTGCGAGAGCAGCCTGGGCATGACCGCCTCAACGATTATCTCGCCTAGGGCGTCGTCGAAGTAGTAGCCGTTCGCTCCCGCTTCGACGGGCACCAGCTGTTCCAGTATCTTCCGCGCGTCGCTCTCGGGCTTGCGTATGGACTTCTCAGTCCTGGTGACCACCCTCTTCTTCAGATTGTTGACGATGTCGGATATCACGTAGCTGTTCTTGTGGAGGAAGGCCGGGTTCCTCGTGTACAGCGCTATCCTGGGACCTTCGTACTCGATCCTGGTGATCTGAGCGTCCGCTGGGATATTGTTCAGAATGGTGCTCATCATGCCTGCACCGTTCGTTTTCTGTTCCAAACTCTAATTGCGACTCGTGAACTGGGCGAGCAGCTTGTCCTTCTCCTGCTCGCTGAGCTCCCTGAAACCGTCCCTGTCGATGATGGCCACGTCGAAGTGGTCCCCGGTCGCCACGTTCCTCTTGGTGGCCGCTATGATTGCCTTGGCTGCCAGGGGGTAGGCCTTGGCGACGGGCATCCCTTCCTTGAACTCCCCTTCGAGGACGCCGTAGGCGACGGGGGAGCCGCTGCCCGTTGCCACCATCTTCTCCTGGTTCACGGACCCGAAGAAGTCCACGTTGTAGAGCGAGCCGCCTGTCTTGTCCATTCCGCCGACGAGGACGTCAGCGATGTATGGGTACAGCCTTGAGGAGAATAGCACGTTTGAAAGTATCTGCGCCGCCGATTTTATCGGGAGCCGCCTTCCCCTTTCGACCCTGTAGATGTTGGTGTAGTACTTCAGGATGTCAACGACGTTCTGGGCGTCAGCGACCCCGCCCGAGATGGTCATCGCAATATTCTCGTCGATCTTGAGGAGCTTCTTCCCCCGCTTGTGGGCTATGAAGCCGCCAGCGGTCACCCTGGTGTCAGTAGCCAGGACCACGCCGTCGCTGCAGACCAGGCCCACCGTGGTGGTGCCGTGATACACAGCGGCGCCCAGAGGCTTCCCATTCATCCCATTGGTTTCTCGTGACATCAGAAAAAACATGCCTCCTTTGAAGAGACGATTCTAATCTGTCCCGCGTATCCTATTTAATCTTTCGACGCCGAGTTTCTGTTCTGGTGCGTTCATTGGCGCTTGGAATCCTCCCTGTTGCGTCTCCGGTGCTGGCCGTTCCGAAGGTGAAGCTTAAGTGGCCTCCGGACTCCGCTACTGACCGACCTGAGAGAACTAAGGACGCTTGTGCTGGCTTGGTTTGGCGCTTGTGGCCTCATCGTCTTGGCCCTCGTTCCGATTCGATTGTATGTCCTTTCCGCCAACGATTGGCTCGTGGGTGCGCTGACGACACTCGGGCTCGCGTTCATGGTAGTGTATTTCCTCATCGCTTGGGTTTGGAAGCCCAAGTCCGTCGAAGCTTCTCCCCCTGTTGATGCGCCGCGTTCCGGATGATCGTCTGCCATCGGTTCTTTCCCTCGACTGCTATCCCAGCGCTTTCTGCTGGCGTGGTTCCCCCTGACGACTCGTGGGGCCGGCCTCAGTACGTTGAATGACGCCACCCATTGCGGTTGCTCTCGGCGGTCGGGGCATGGCTCCCTACCTCACCACGTGGGGGAACTGACAGTTCCAGTTTGGTGATGCCACCCAGGACGGCGCTTGACCGACCATCGACCCGTTTGGCACCTCGATTACAACGCCACCCACGAAAGCGCCGCACTGGAACAATCCGAACGACGGTGACATCCAAGCCGAACGGGCGCCATCGGGGGTCAGGCTTGTCACGGGAACAATGGGGGCGAAGAAGAAGGCAAGCACAATGACAACCAGCGCTCCCGCAACCGTTACCTCCACTATCCGTCTCAGGTCACCTCGACCGTCCCGCGGTGCAAAGTTCTAGTGTCGCGAACACCAGCAGCACGCGAGGCTGACAGACTAGGATTAGCGCGGCGAGCTTAAATCATGTGGGAAGTCGTCAACTCTCGTGGCTCCTGCCTCTCACCTGATGGAGCTCCCCACTAAGGTCCTGATCGGAGACGGCGTCCTGTCTCAGCTCGGAGATTTCATCGAGGAATCCGCCAGGGGCGGCGGGATTGTGATTGCCTCGGGCTCCAACGTTCAGGCCAGGGTGAAGGAGTCAGTGGACGACGCCATCCACGGCAGGGGACAATGGGTCGACGTCACGGCCGCAGACCTGGAGAACGTCGAGAAGGTAATGACGGCGGCAGCAGGAGCGAGCTGCATTGTGGGCATCGGAGGTGGGAAGAGCGTCGACGTCGGAAAGCTCGCGGCGTTTCGAAAGGTCCTTCCCTTCTACTCCGTACCGACGAGCGCATCTCACGACGGGATCTCATCGCCCTTCGCATCGCTGAAAGGCCTCGACAGGCCCTACTCGGTGAAGGCCAAGCCGCCCCTGGGGATTCTCGCCGACGTCGACGTGATCCACAAAGCGCCCAGGAGGCTCCTCGCGGCCGGTTGCGGGGACCTGGTAGCGAAGCTAACGGCCGTCAAGGACTGGCAGCTTGCTCACAAGAAGAACGGCGAGTACTATGGAAGCTATGCGGCCAACCTCGCGCTGATGAGCGCACAGGTGGTGACCGAGGGGTCGCGGAGGATCGGCAGGTTCACCAAGGATGGAGTCAGGGACCTGGTCGAAGGGCTGATCAGCACCGGAGTGGCTGCCGGCATAGCGGGAAGCTCGAGGCCATGCAGCGGCTCCGAGCACCTCTTCAGCCACTACCTCGACATGGTGGCGCCGGGGGCCGGGCTGCACGGCGAGAAGTGCGGCCTGGGCACGGTGATGATGGCCAAGCTACAGGGGGGCGACTGGAGGCTGGTGCGCTCCGCCCTGAAGAACGTCCACGCACCCACGAGAGCCTCCGAGTTCGGGGTGGAGGACGACAAGGTGGTGGAGGCCCTCATGATGGCGAGCTCCATCAGGCCGGAGCGGTACACGATACTCTCCCGCTACAAGCTCAGCAAGAGGAAGGCTCGGGAATTGGCCGAGTCCACCGGCGCGATCTAGGCGCTCTTCGCGGCAGGGGCCTGCTTCTTCCTCTTCGGCGCGGGTTCGGGCTTCTCCGCGGCAGCGGGAGGCCTCTCCTCTGAGGCGGGAGCCTTCGTCTCCTCCTTCTTCTCCTCCGGCTTCTTGTTCACGAATTTCTCGGTGAAGGTCAGTTCCCTGACCATGGGAATGAACTTGAACACGTCGGCGGAGACGCCCCGCTTGATTATCTGGAGCCCTTCGAGCAGGAACGCGTCCTCCGGTATCTCGACCTCCAGAGCGTTCTCCGCAAGCTTGTAGTTCACCTTGGACCCCTCGCCCCCGAACCGCCTGTCGATTAGCGCCCTGACCTTGTCGGAGTCCGACTCGACCTTCTTCACAATCTCGACATCGTAGACTATGTTCTTGCCCGCGAGCCTGTGGTTGAAGTCAACCTGGGCCCTTCCGGAGCCGATGAACCTCACGACTCCCACCCTGTTGTCGACCTCCACCGTGTCGCCGGTCGTCATTTCGGCAGCCTTGTCCCCGAACTTCCTGAGTGGTATCATCCTCGTCTGCGTCGGATCCCTCTGTCCGAAGGCCTTCTCCGGCGCCAGCTCCACCTCCCTCTTCTGGCCCACGTCCATCTTCTTGATCTCCTCGTCCAGCCCGGTGAGCACCCATCCCTCGCCAACCGCGATCAGCCTCGGCTCGTACTTCCTGGTGGCGTCGTAGATGTTCAGCTTCTTGGCCTGCTCTTCAAGCGTTGTCTCTATCGCCTCTCCTGTGTCCTTCACCTTCGCCGTGTAGTTCGCGAATATCAGAGAGCCCTTCTCTAGCGCCATGAACTTTCAGCAGACCTTCTCCTTGGGTTTATAGCCTTTCAGCGCTTCTGAAACTTGCTCATCGTCTTCGTCACAGCTGCGAGCGTCCTGTTGACGTACTCCTCCTTGATCTGACCCATGCAGCCGATTCTGAACACCTTGCCCGCGAAGGCCCCAAAGCCTCCAGCGATGACTACTCCTTCGTCATGCGCCATCGACCTCCTGAACTGCGAATCGTCCACGCCCGGCGGGTAGTAGGTCGCCACCACCGTCTTGGACCGCACCTCTCTGGCCGCCACAGCTTTCAATCCCATCTTTGCGAGTCCGTCGTAGATTGCCGCCGACATCCGGTCATGCCTTTCGACCCGCTTCGACAGGCCCTCCTCCAGAAGTTCGCTGAGCGCTTCGTCCAGCGCGTAGAGCAGTGGGAGGGCCGGCGTGAAGGGAGTCTCCCCCCTGCTGCCGTATTCCAGGTAGCGCGCCATGTCGAAGTATCTGGTCTTTGGCGGCGAGACCTTCAGGAACTCCTTGACCCTGTCGCTCACCGATACCAACGCGAGCCCCGGCGGAGCGGCTACGCACTTCTGGCTCCCAGTGATGCAGATGTCGACTCCCCACTTGTCGACCGGGATGGCGTAGCCCCCCAGGCTCGAAATCGCGTCGATCACCGCGAAGGCGCCGTGGTCGGTCGCCAGCTTTGACAGCTCCTGCGCATACGGGATGGCCGCGCCGGTGCTGGTCTCGTTGTGGACCGCAAAGACGGCCTTGAACTTGCCGAGCCTGTTCATGGCGTCCTCGATGTCTGCGAGCGAGGGGACAGACCCCTGCTCCGACTTCACCTGGACGGCCTTGCCTCCGGCAAGCTCTACGGTCTCGGCCAGCCTCGCGCTGAACTCGCCGAACACGGGCACGACAGCCACGTCTCCGGGCCTGATCAGGTTCCAGACCGCGGCCTCGACTCCGCCGGTGCCCGAAGAGGAGAATATCACCGAGCCCTGCTCTGTCTGGAAGAGGCGCCCGGTCTTCCCCAGCAGCCCCTTGTACAGCTCCCTGAACGAGTCGCCACGGTGGTTGATCACCGGCCGGAGCATGGCCTTCATCACCCTGTCCGAGACGTTGGTCGGTCCCGGAAGCATGATCAGCTGCTGCTTGTCAGCCATTCTTCCCACCCAGGTCCTTCCTCCGGAGCTCCCTGACGCGCTCCACGCCTCCGAATCTTATCACGAGTCTCGCGACTTGCCGAGGAACGAGATGCTGCCAGTCCTTTCTCTCCAGGATCCTGTCACGCACATTGGTTGCCGAGTACCGCTTCCTGTCGAGGAAGGGGACGGATTTCACATCTATCCCCTGCTCTTTGAAGAGGAGGAATGTCAGTGCGTCGTTCGTGAACACCATATCGAATCTCGGAACCATCGATTCGATTGACGAGACCCACAAGGAGTGGGAGTCGGCATCGGCGATCGGTATCGCCATCCACTTCGACGGGTCCACCCCATTGCCGTCAAGGGCGCTCTTTATCATCGAAATCCTCTCGCCCGCGGTGAATGGGTTGTCCCTCTCATGGCTCTTCTCAGCGCTCCCGACGACCACGTAGAGATAGTCGACCCTCCTCAACGCGAACTTCACAGCTGCGAGGTGGCCGTAATGGAACGGTTGGAAGCGGCCAACAAAGAGCCCTACATGCATGGCGCTTCAAATTTGGCCGACGCCGCGTGCCGTATTTAAGAGAATGGGGCGATTTCTTATCCGCAGACCCGAGCCAGCCCCGGGCGTGGAGCCCGTAGAGGTTGACGGCTCGTTCGGTGAAGGCGGAGGCCAGATCCTAAGAACAGCGGCTGCGTTTTCCATAGCTCTCCGTAGACCGATTCACGTGACCAACATCAGGGCTGGACGTGAGGTCTCGGGCCTCCGCCAGCAGCACGTCTCCGCGCTGGAGATCTTGCGGGCCATCTCGGGCGGCAGGCTCGAAGGCTGCCGGGTGGGTTCTCCGGAGGTCACCTTCAATCCCGGCGACGGTGCCGGTGCCTCTCTCTCCTTCGACCTGAAGACGGCGGCGAGCATCACCCTTGTCCTCCAGGCTGTGTTGCCCGCGACAGCGCTCTCGGGGGGCGAGCTTTCGCTCGAGCTGACGGGCGGAACTGACGTCCCCTGGAGTCCGACCTTCGACTACTTCGCCACCGTGGTGCGCCACGCATTCTCTATGATCGGGATCGGATTCTCCGTGGAAGCTTGGTCCCGGGGATACTATCCGAGGGGCGGCGGGCGAGTGGACTTCTCGATCGGCAGGTGCGCCCCCCCGAAGGAGTTGGTGCTCATGGACTCTCGGGACCCTCCTGAGGCTTCCATAGTCAGCAGGTGCGGCTCTCTGCCCGACCACGTGGCGCGGCGGCAGGCGGATTCGGCGGCAAAGGTTCTCGCTTCGAACGGAATCTCAGTCGGAAGGACGACCTTCAGCACGGAAAAGTCAGCCTCGCCTGGCTCTTCCATCCTGATCTGCAGCCTGACCTCGAGCCGGTCCATCGGGTCCGACGGCATAGGAGCCAGGGGGAAGAGCGCCGAGAGCGTCGGCACCGAAGCCGGGGAAAGATTCGCGGGCATCATCGCCTCCAAAGCGTGCGTCGACACCAACCTCGCCGACATGATGGCGCCCGTCCTGTCACTGGCCGGCCATGAATCGAGAGTGAGGATACCCGGTCCGACGACGCACCTCGAGACGAGTCTCCACGTCGCCAGACTCTTCACTTCGTGCAGCTACTCCGTCGAGCCGCAGGGCTCTTCGTCGGTCCTCACGATAACTCCGGCATCGCGTGATTGAGGCCGCGAATGTCGGGTTTCCGAACACAACGTCTAAAAAGGCGCGCCTTCGCGCTCGGCAAGGTAGATTTGGCCTACGAGCAGTTTCTGCCCGGCGCCACGGCCGTAGGAATCGCATACAAGGACGGCGTCGTGCTGGGCGCAGAGAAGAGAATCACCATGGGAGGGTTCGTGAGGAGCAAGTCCGGAAAGAAGGTCTTCAAGATCACAGAGAACGTCGGCGCAGTCTGCGCGGGCATGGTGGCGGACATGCAGAACCTTTCGAAGCAGGTGTCAGTGTACGCCAAGCTGAAGGAGCTCGAGTCCCGCAAACCCATGAAGCCGAATTCCGTGGCCAAGCTCATGTCGACGCTGATGTTCGAAAACCGTTTCGCGCCTCTTCTGACCCAGGTCATCCTTGGAGGCGTGGCGGACAAACCCGTGGTCTACGTGCTCGACCCCCTCGGCAGCGTGATCCCGGACGTCTACGCGACCGTGGGGACAGGGGAGGAGACAGCCATAGGCGTGGTCGAGGCGGGCTACACCCAGAGCCTCTCCCAGAAGGAGGCCAAGGACCTCCTCATCTCGTCCATCAAGGCCGCGATCGCAAGGGACGCCATGAGCGGAAACGGCATCGACGTGCTGACGCTCGACCGCTCGGGCGCGAAAGAGGAGTCCATTCCTCTGTAAGAGGCCATCCCACCTTGTGGACCTACAAGAACGTCAACGTCCACTGGCTGGGACACGATTCGTTTGTGCTCGCTGGCTCCAAGACCGTCGTCATCGACCCGTTCAAGGCCCAGGGCAACTTCAAGGCTGACATCCTTCTCATTTCCCACGAGCACTCCGACCACCTCAGCGAGGACGACATCAAGCGCTTCACGACCTCTAGCACAACGATACTGGCGCCGAAGGTCTGCGAGGACGGGCTGAAGAAATTCCCCAACGAGAAGAGGTTCGTCGCTCCTGGAACGAAGACGGAGCTAGGGGGCGTGGTCGTGGAGACAGTGCCGGCCTACAACCTCAACAAGTTCAGAGAGCCTGGAAAGGTATTCCATCCGAAGCAGGACGGCCGTGTGGGCTTTGTGGTGACCCTCGACGGCGTGCGGTTTTATCATGCGGGCGACAGCGACGCCACCCCAGAGATGAAGGCCCTTGACGTCGACGTGGCGTTCCTTCCTGTGTCTGGGACCTACGTGATGACGGCCGCAGAGGCAGTGGATGCCGCGAGGGCGATGAAGGTCAAGGTGGCAGTGCCCATGCACTGGGGCGCAATAGTTGGCGGCAGGGCGGACGCGGAGACCTTCAAGAAACTGCTCGAAGGCTCGCGTACGGTAGAGATCCTGGAGAAGGAATAGTCTCTACTCGGGGACGCTCTCAGACTTCAGCTTCCCGCCATCCAGCTTGACAAAGAGGAACCTGTTGTCTGCGAAGACGAGGGTCAGCTCGTTCTCCTTCTCCTCGACAGTCAGGAGCGCCTTTCCCACAATGCCGTCGAACTTGGCCATGTTGATAATCGGGCTGGCTAGGAATCCGTATTTTTGTCTTCCCAGTCATTCGGAGAGGAAGGCGGTCAGCTCGGCGCCCTTCTTCGTCGAAGTCTTTTCGACCGCGCGGCCCGTCGACTGCTTGATTAGCTCCCTTATGACCTCGTCCACGCTCTTGCTGCGCCTCTGGGCCTTCAGCTGCTTCAGAACCCGGTGAGTGTCGTCGTGAACCTTGACGCTCTTCGCCATCTATGCCTGGACGCCGATTTGTCCTAATAAGCATGGGTGGAGCCGAGGGCGCAGCTAGACCTTGGACACGACGACGTAGAACCTGGCGGTCGTTACGTCGACGCTTCCGTGCCGGAGGATCATGGAATGGGCCTCGCGCAGCTCTCTCCCGAACCTCGAAACCGAGAAGCCCGGGACCTCCCAGGGTATCGCCTTCAGATAGTATACGAGCGCTCCGACGTCGAGGAAGCGCGACTTGACGGATGACTCTCCGCACTCGAGCACAACGAACCCTGCCGCCTCCAGCTCGTCCTTCGCTTCAGACAGATTCCGGTATGTGTGCCTCTCGGCCGATTTGAAGAGCAAACGGAGTTCCGAGTTGTTCCCGCTCCCCACTTGTTGGGTGATGAACCTGCCCCTCCGCTTCAGGACCCGCAGCACCTCTCCTGGTACGTACGACTCGTGTCTGTCGATGACGATGTCGAAGGTTTCATTCCTGAAGGGCAGGGCTCCCGCTTGCGCTTCCGTCCCGTTGTCCTCGCACCAGGTTTCGACCACGGCCACCCCGGATGACCTGAGGTTGGCGAGCGCGACCTTGGTGTTTGGCCGGTAGCCTTCGGTCGCGCAGGCAGTCTCTGGCAGTCGCCCGAGCGACGAGAGGAACTCTCCTCCCCCCGTCCCCAAGTCGAGGAGCGACATCACGTTGCGGGATCTCTCCAGTACGATCTCGTGGAAGTCCCACCCCGGTTTTCCCTCATCGTACCGACCGTGAAGATATGAGAAATCCCACCCCTGGAACGGCTGTCTCTCCGCATTGTAGACCTGTTCTTCGAAGCTGTCCATCCGTTTCATTCCCGAAGGATGACTCGGTATCGTCGCGAGTTCATCATCTGCCCGGGAGCTTACTCCGGGCTATGACTGGGACGGCGTTCACCTCATCGTCGGGTTGTCGGGAACCCACGCGTCATTTAGGTTTTTGTGCAACCTTTCGTCGGCGCCTGTCCATGGGCTGGCTCGACGGAGTGAAGGTTGTCGATGTCACCAGGCTCCTGCCCGGGGGCTTCTGCACCATGCTCCTTTCCGACATGGGCGCGGAGGTGTTCAAGGTCGAGCAGCCTGGGCTAGGTGACTACATGCGCGCCACCCCGCCCACAAAGGCAGGAAAGAGCCCGGTCCATGAGACAGCCAACAGGAACAAGCTGAGCATAGGGATAGACCTGAAGAGAGATTCGGGCAAGGAGGTCCTCCGCAGGCTGGTGAGGCGCTCCGACGTCTTCATCGAGGGCTTCAGGCCTGGGGCGATGAGGCGGCTGGGCTTCTCTTTCGCGGACGTCCGAAGGGTCAATCCGAAGATCATCTATTGCTCCATCTCCGCCTTCGGGCAGCGGAGCAGGCACAGCTCGATGCCGGGCCACGACATCAACTTCCAGGCCATGGGGGGCTCCCTCGGCTACTCGAAGCGCCCCGCGGTCCCGCTGGTGCAGCTCGGGGACATGGTGTCCGGGATGTACGCAGCGGTGGCGATCCTCGCTGCGCTCGCCCGCCCGAAGGGGGCGGTCTACATCGACGTCCCCATAGTCCAATCCCTAGAGTCGTGGATGGTGATCCCGGCGTCCTCCTACATGGCGACGGGCAAGGCTCCCGGCGAAGGCGACAGCCTCGTCTTCGGGTCGGACCCATACTACAACATCTTCGAGACTTCGGACGGAAAGCGCATGGCCGTGGCGGCGATAGAGGACCGCTTCTGGCACAACCTTGTCACGGAGCTGGGCATCCCGGAAATCGAGGAGAAGAGGTTCGGGACCCGCGCGGAAAGGGCCGAGGTCACCCGAAGGCTCAGGGCCGCCTTCGCAACGAAGACCAGGGACGAATGGGCGGACCTCCTGATGTGGAAGGAGACCTGCGCCACCCCCGTCCTCACAGTTGCCGAGGCGCTGGAAGGCGACTGGTCGAAGGCGGCCCGAATGCTGACCAGGGCAAGGGGAGACGGGACCGTCTTGAACAACCCGCTCAAGACCTCGGTGCCCATGCGGTCTCGACCCTTCACTCCAGCGCCATCGCTGGGCGAGCACACGGACCGGGTGATGAAGTCCCTCGGCTACACGAGGGCCGAGGTATCGAGGCTCAGGAAGTCCCGGGCTGTCGCCTGACCCGCTAACGCTTTTATCGGCTCCCGGCCCGCAGCAGACCAACTGGCATGAACGCCGCCGAAGTCAGGAAGGTCGCCGTACTCGGTGCAGGAGTGATGGGCCACGGGATAGCCGAGGTGGCAGCCCTGTCCGGCTGCGAGGTCTCCCTCTACGACGTCAAGCAGGAGTTCGTCAACTCCGCTCTGGACAAGATAAAGTGGAGCGTTTCGAAGTTCGCAGAAAAGAAGACGATAACAGAAGAGAAGGCAGCGGCTGCCATTTCGCGGATCAAGGGCACCTTGAATATCGAGGACGCGGTCAAGAACGCGGACGTCGTCATTGAGGCGGCACCGGAGGACCTAAAGATCAAACGAGACCTCTTTGCCAAGGTCGGCAGCGCGGCTCCCAAGGGCGCCCTGCTCGCTTCGAACACGAGCACGCTCCCTATAAGCGAGATCGCCCCGTCCAGCGGGAGGGAGTCCTCTTTCGTAGGGATCCACTTCTTCAACCCTCCTCCGTTGATGCCGCTCGTCGAGGTGATCAGGGGAAACGGGACAAGCCCAGAGTCATTCGCTCTGGCGGCAGAACTTGGCAGGAGATTCGGCAAGGAAGTCGTCCTCTGCGAGAAGGACGTTCCCGGCTTCATCGTCAACAGGATACTCGGCCCGCTTCTGAACGAAGCCGCTTGGAGCCTGTCACGGGGCGAGGCGACGGTCGAACAAATCGATTCGATGGCACTCTCTCGAGTGGGCCTCCCCATGGGTCTGTTCGAGCTCGCGGACTACAGCGGAATAGACACCATCTACAAGGCGGGCGAGGCCGTGAGGTCCAGGGACCAGTCCAACGTGCTCGTCGCCCCTCTCTTCAAGGAGAAGTTCGAGCAGGGGAAGTTCGGACGCAAGTCGGGAGAGGGCTTCTACAAGTACGGTGGAGGGAAGTGGGAGAGGCCGAACGTCTCCAAGCAGGCAGGCGAGGGCACGGAGCCTCTGCTCGTCTTCGCTCCCGCGGTCAACGCGGCCGCCTGGCTCCTGAGGAACCGGGTTTGCAGCGCCGAGGACCTCGACAAGTCTGTCAAGCTCGGGTTGGGGTTTCCCGACGGCATACTCCGCCTTGCTGACGGATGGGGAATCGACGGCGTCGTCTCCGCCTTGAAGGCGAAGGAGAAGAAGTACGGTGCCTTTTACAAACCCGACCCGCTTCTCGAGCAGATGGTCGGAGAGGGAAGGCTGGGAACCAAGTCTGGCAAAGGGTTTTACGAATACGCGGCCAGCGAGCGGAGGATGGAAGAGATCGCGGTCAGGAAGCAGGACCGCCTCGCCTGGATTGTGCTGAACAGGCCACACAGGCTGAACATGATAACACAGAAGCTCGTCGGCGAGCTGGAGACAGCACTGAGGGAACTCGACGCGGACCCCTCGGTGCGGGTGATAGTGATCAGGGGAGAGGGCGACCGCTCTTTCAGCGCCGGAGCTGACCTCACGAGCTTCGACGTCTCCTCTCCGGCGGCCATCTTCGACCTCGCGCGTGGATGGTTCGAGGCGTTTCGCACCGTCGAGAGGGTGAACAAGCCGGTGATAGCCGCGATCAACGGCATGGCATTTGGCGGCGGCTGCGAACTCGCGCTGGCCTGCGACTTTCGGCTCGCATCGGAGGACGCCCAGATAGGGCTCACGGAAACCAAGCTCGGCCTCATCCCCGGAGCCGGAGGCACGCAGAGGCTGGCGCGCATCGTCGGGATGGGAAAGGCAAAGGAGATGGTCTTCCTGGCCCAGAGGCTCTCCGCCGAAGAGGCTCTGAAAGCGGGGCTGGTCAACCGCGTCTTCAAGAAGGCAGACTTCGAGGCGGGCGTCACCGAATTCGCGTCCAGACTCGCCAAGCAGCCGCCCCTTTCGCTGAAGTTCGCGAAGCACGCCCTGAACATGTCGACCCAAGTACCCACGGACCTGGGCCAGCTCTTCGAGGCCGGAGCTTTCGGGCTCCTCCTTTCGACGAAGGACGCATCCGAGGGCATCTCGGCCTTGCTCGAGAAGCGCGAGCCCGAGTTCAAGGGAGAATAGAGAACACTGATATCTGCGAAACCGGCGGGTGGTGCCTGAATGGGCACACTGTCAATGTCCCCTTCCGATTACAACATTTTCCTCACCGAGGAACACGAGTCCCTCAGGAAGGCAGTCAGAGAGTTCGCCGAAAAGGAGCTTGCACCGGTCGC
This sequence comes from uncultured Nitrosopumilales archaeon, assembly GCA_964513805.1. Classification (GTDB taxonomy): domain Archaea; phylum Thermoproteota; class Nitrososphaeria; order Nitrososphaerales; family Gagatemarchaeaceae; genus DASPPF01. Next base: position 20,463 of record CAZENV010000053.1, on the reverse strand, counting down.
GAGGAGGATCGACAAGGAGAACAAGATGGACATGACGCTTGTCAAGAAGGCCGCTGCCCTCGGGCTCTTCGGCGTCTCCTTCCCCGCCGAATTCGGAGGTGCGGGCGGCGACGAGCTGTCGCTCACAGTCGCCACGGAGGAGATCGCCAGATTCTCGGCCGCATTTTCCGCGGTGATTGGCGCATCTTACCTCGTCTCGACGCCTATCTTCGTGTTCGGGACGGAAGAGCAGAAGAGGCGCTATCTCGTCCCGCTGGTGAAGGGAGAGAAAATCGGGGCCCACGCCATGACCGAGCCCGGGACAGGCTCCGACGTTGCCGCGATTACTACCACAGCCACCAAGAAGGGCAACAAGTATGTGATCAACGGCAGGAAGATGTTCATCACAAACGGAGACAAAGCCGAGGTCTTCCTCATCTTCGCCAGGACAAGCCCGATGCCTTCCGAGAAGCGTCACAGGGGAATCACGGCGTTCATCGCGGAGAAGGGGATGCCCGGCCTCAACGTGGGGCAGAGGATCGACGTGATAGGCCTCAGGGGCGACCAGCCCATGGAGCTGACCTTCGACAACCTCGAAGTGCCGGAAGAGAACATCGTCGGAGAGATGGGAGGCGGGGCGAAGATCGCGCTCAGCACCTACGACCACGGCAGGATAGGCGTCTCGGCCCAGGGGACAGGCCTGGCCCAGGCAGCCCTCGAGGCGGCCCTGAGCTACTCCACCCAGAGGCAGACCTTCGGGAACCCGCTCCTCACCTACCAGCAGGTGCAGTTCAAGATAGCGGAAATGGCAGCCGCAGTCCACACGGCGCGCCTCTTGACCTACTGGGCAGCGACGCGCAGCATGAAGGGCAAGGACTTCGTCATAGCGTCGTCCATCGCCAAGATCACGGCGACCGAGGCGGCGGAGAAGAACGCCCACATGGCCATGCTGATAATGGGGGCGGCCGGCGTCTCGGTGGACATGGACGTGGAGCGCATACTGAGGGACTCGCAGATCATCAAGACCTACGAGGGAACCAACGACATTCAGCGCCTCACCATAATGAAAGAGGTAGCCAAAGAGATGGGGGTAATCGGATAGGTGGCGCGCACGGGATTCAAATACAGGCTCGGCCCGTCCTCGATTCAAGCTTGACCAGGGTAGCGGTCGTCGGCGTAGGCCATTCCAGGTTCGGCAAGAGGACTGACGTCAACGTCGCCGAGCTGGCATTCGAGTCGATCAAGCAGGCTGTGGACGACGCGGGCGTCGACAAGAAGGACGTCAAGAACGTGGTGGTCGGGAGCGCCGGAGGATGGTATGAGGAGTCCCTCCCCGCTGTGATAGTCAACGAATACGCCGGCCTCGACTCTGTGGGAACGATGAGAGTGGAAGCAGCCTGCGCAAGCGGGAGCGCGGCGCTGAAGTCTGCCTACAACAGCATAATCAGCGGCGAGGGCGAGGTCGCCATGGCCGTCGGAGTCGAGAAGATGACCGAAGTGGACACGCTAACCTCCGTGGAGCTGATCGGGAGGGCGGGCTCTTACATGTGGGAGTTCGAGAACTACGGGATGACCTTTCCCGCATACTACGCCCTGTACGCCGTCGCCCACATGAACAAGTTCGGAACGACAGAGGAGGACATGTCGAGGGTAGCCGTCAAGGCCCATCACTACGGCGCCATGAACCCGCTCGCGCAGTTCCAGAAGGAGATAACACTGGAGAAGGCGCTCGGTTCCCAGGTCGTCTCCTGGCCGCTCAAGCTCTACGATGCATGCCCGCTGACTGACGGTTCCGCGGCGGTCGTCCTTGCCGAGGAGAAGGTCGCGAAGAAGCTGACAGACACGCCCATCTGGATCAAGGGTGTGGGCTACTCTTCGGACTCCGCCAACCTCAGCAAGAGGTCGGACTATGTCGGACTGCAGGCATCCGTCGAGGCGGCGAGGCGCGCCTATGCCGCAGCGAAGACGTCCCCGGACAAGATTGACGTGGCCACGTGTCACGACTGCTTCACGATCGCCGAGCTGATGGCCTATGAGGACCTGGGATTCTGCAAGAAGGGAGAGGGCGCAAGCATGATCCGCAATGGAGAGACCGAAGTCGGCGGGAGGATACCGGTCAACCTGGACGGCGGTCTGAAGGCCAAGGGCCATCCCATAGGAGCCACCGGCGTCTCGATGGCTGTGGAGATAACGAAGCAGCTCAGGCAGGAGGCTGGGAAACATCAGGCCAACATACGCAACGGCCTTGGACTTGTCCACAACGTGGGCGGCACCGGCCACTATGCCTACGTCACCGTGCTCTCGAGGAACTGAGAAAGTGGAACCGGAGCGGGCCCTTCATTCGAGGAGGTCGCTGACGCTGAGGTTCGACATACCAATCTCGAGGACCCACGAGTTCTGGGACGCCCTCAAGCAGGGCCGATTCATCACCACCAAGTGCTCAAAGTGCGGCAACGTCACCTTCCCGCCCCAGTCCGACTGTCCGAAGTGCATGAGCAACCAGTTCACCTGGGTCGACCCGGGCAGGGAGGCCACGCTCGTCACCTACACATACGTCCAGATCACACCCGCGAGCTTCGCAGACTCGGACCCCTACATCATAGCCATAGGCGAGCTTGCGGAGGGGCTCAAGGTTCTCGCCTGGCTGGAGGGGGTGGCCCCAGAAAAGGCGAAGCCGGGCATGAAGATGCGCGTCGAAGCAAGGACGAGCAAGGAAGGGAACCCCTACTACGTCTTCGTAGCTGCCTAGTATTCCTTGGGAAGGCCCTTCAGCACGTCGGCAATCCGCATGAACCTGTCCCTGTACATCAGGATCTTGGTGATGGACCCCTTGAACTTCAGCTGTCCCTTCAGCACGGCCGACTGCAGGTCCAGCTCGCCCTTCGCGACCTTGGTCCAGGCGTCGTAGCTCCCCTCGAAGGTGAACTCGGCTGCCGCCCCTTTCTCTGTCTTCTGGATGGTCGTCGCGCCTCCGTCGACCGTGATCATGTGGTTCTCCCCGGTGTCGGTGACGCCCAGGAGGATGCTGGTCTTCACGCCCCCGGTGCTCTCCGTCCACTTGGGGTCGGAAGCGAGAGCTCCCTGGAGTTCGCCGAAGAATTCATCGCTCAGGAACTTTGACATCCTCTCTCGCAGAACTCCCCTCAACTCGCCTTTTGAGCTTACCGATGTTCCCCGACATGAGGACGGTCTTCACCAGTACCCCTCCGAAGGCAGCCCCGTCCAACGATGCCCTGATCTCCTCGGCGACGGCCCTGTCCGTCTTCACTATGAGCGAAGTGACCGGGGCATCGACAAGGGTGAAACCGAGCCTCCCGTGCCGCTGCTCCAGCATCCTGGTCAACGTGCTCAGGTCCTCCTGGGCGAGCGCGCCCTCGGCTTGGATGAGGACGTAGCGCTTCGGCTTCCTCTGCCTCAAGAGAGGAGCCCCAAGAAGAGCGACGGTGCCCCCGCCCTGGCCGCGTAGAGCCTGGGTTTGACTCGGAGGCGGACCGGGTCGGCGTCGGTCAGCTCCAACTTCCCGGCCATCATTCGCTGCTTGTCGAGCCTGAGATAGAGCGCGTAGTGCTCGTCGAGGTGCAGTCCGAGCTCATCCCTAAGCCGCCTCTTCAGGCCCGGCTCCATTCGCGAGGCCAACGTGGTGAACGCGCGCACTGCATCCTCACCTGTAAGGTGGTGGCTGACCCGAACTATCGTGTTCCCGAAGTGCCCTTCCATCTCATCCACCTCGGGCTCGCCGACAGCTCCCAGAATGGAAGTCACCGCCGAACCGATCTTCTCGGCGTCCTCGGTTGCGTGGACCAGATAGGACACCTCGAGCGACTGGATCTGACTCCTCGGCACAACTCGGCGTCCGCAAGTCATAACTATATGCCCTTCGCGCACCTTTCGCATGGCCCGCAGACTCACCATGGACGACGTGCTCTCCGACGAGCTGAAGCGCGAGATGAACCTTGACACGAAGACCTTCGTCGTCCTGGACGACTGGGACACAGTGATGCAGAGCGTCTACAAGATGCCGCTCGAGTCGGCGGGTTACACGAAGAAGGTCGGCGACCTGAAGCTGCTGAAGGAGATGATAAACGCCCTCGCCTCTTCAGACTTTGACAGCGTCAAGCGGAGCGAGAGCAGGAAGAAGCAGCTGGCCCAGTTCACCAAGACCATGAGCATGTACTACAACTTCGTCCTGACGAAGGGGAAGAGGAAGGTGGGCTACGGCGCTCTGATTCACTTCCCCAGGCTGAAGTCAAAGCCCGAAAGGAGCTCCGGAGTGGTCATAGGCGCCAAGATAGTAGAGGAGAACGGCAAGTACTCCTCCACCTTCGAGAGGGCGAAGTTCGATGACTTCCTTGCTGAGGTCAAGCCGTACATCAACCTGCTCGGCGACCTCTACAGGCAGTCCAGGAAGATGTAGGACGGCGAATGAGACAGTACGTAGTCGGCATCGAGAGCACAGCCCACACTTTCTCGGCATCGGTCGTCTCCTCCGACGGAGAGATACTTTCGAACACGAAGCACGTCTACGTCCCTCCGGAAGGGAGCGGCATTCATCCCTTCGAGGCCTCCAAGAGCCACCTGGGGGCAGCCCCGGCCGTCGTCAAGAGCGCCCTAGAAGCAGCTGGCGTGCGCCAGAAGGAGATCAGTGCAGTCTGCTACTCCATGGGCCCCGGGCTGGGCCCCTGCCTCAGGGTGGGGGCGGTCGTCGCGCGCACACTCGCGGCGTCGTTGGCGAAGCCTCTGGTCCCGGTCAACCACGCGGTCGGACACGTCGAGCTGGGATGCCTGCTGACCCAGACAAGGGATCCGGTGGTCCTCCTCGTTTCAGGAGGCCACTCCATGGTGCTGGCATATTCTACCGGACGCTGGCGCGTGCTCGGCGAGACACTCGACCTGACCCTGGGCCAGCTCCTGGATCAGTTCGGCAGACACTCCGGACTGTCGTCTCCCTGTGGGAGGTCGATCGAGCAAGCGGCGTCCAAGTCCTCCAACTACCTCCCTCTTCCCTACAGCGTCAAGGGAAACGACGTCTCCCTGTCAGGCATGCTGACCGAGGCGAAGAGGCTCCTGGACGGGGGCTCCAGCTTCGAAGACGTCTGCTTCTCGATGCAGGAGACCGCGTTCGCAATGATAGTCGAGGTGACCGAACGGGCCCTCGCGTTCACAGGCAGGGGCGAGCTGATGATAGTCGGCGGCGTCGCCGCTAACCGCAGGCTGTCGCAGATGCTGACCGCCATGGCCGCCAGGCACTCGGCCAGATTCGGGTCGGTCCCTCTGGAATACAGCGGAGACTGCGGCGCGCAGATAGCGTGGACGGGCTACCTCGCTTTCAAGTCTGGGGTCAGGGTGCCCTTGGCCGAATCGACCGTTCTGCAATCGTGGAGGCTGGATTCAGTCGACATCCCTTGGAGAGGCTGAGGCAGCGCCGGGGCGCCTGCTCTACAAGGGAGCAGAAGCCGACGTCTTCCTTGGGGCTTGGTCCGGCGTCCCCGCGGTCTACAAGGTCCGCAGGCGGATGGAGTACAGGCTCGAGGCCCTCGACAGCATGCTCAGGATGCAGCGCACGGTCCACGAAGGCGGGATGATCGCCGCAGCCAAGGCGGCGGGAGTGGGGGCGCCGTTCGTCTACTTCCTCAGCCCACCGAGGGCGACCATAGTCATGGAGCTGGTGGCAGGCACAAGGATGAAGGACGCGATATCGGAGAGGCAGCCCGCCGAGGCAGCCGAGCTCTTCAGGAATCTGGGCGGCTGCGTGGCGAGGCTCCACAGGGCAGGCATAATGCACGGCGACCTCACGACTGCGAACGTCATCATCAGGGACGGGAGGCTGGTGTTCATAGACTTCGGTCTCTCCCTCCATTCGACCAGGGTGGAGGACTTCGCAGTGGACCTCAGGCTGATCAAGGAGACGATAACAGGCGCTCACGCGCCAGTCGCCGAGGTCGCCACCGAGGCGCTCTTCGAGGGTTATCGGGGAGCTGTCGGGGAGCGCGCAGCCAAGAGTGCGTTGAGGCAGCTGAGGGAGATCGAGAGGAGAGGGAGGTACGCGCGCGTCGACTAGGCTCTACTTCGCCACGTCCAACAACTCGAAATTCGCGGAGGCGAAATTCGTGCTGAGAGACTACGGGCTGCAGCTGACCCGGCTCGGGACCAAAGGCAACGAGTTGCAGTCCAACGATGTCGGGATCGTCGCGTCCAGTGCAGCGTCGGAGTTGGCAGCCCGGCGCGACCCTCCCTTCTTCGTGGAGGACACGGGGATTTTCGTAGACTCCCTCGGCGGCTTCCCGGGCGCCTACGCTGCCTTCGTGTACAAGACCATCGGGCTGAAGGGCGTCCTCAAGCTCCTGTCCGGACATTCCGACAGGTCGGCGGAGTTCGTAAGCGCTGTGGCGTTCGTCGGGCGCTCTCGGAGGCCGCGGGTCTTCCTCGGCCGTCTCAGCGGGACCATCTCTCCGTCACTCCGGGGGAGGCACGGCTTCGGCTACGACCCCATCTTCATCCCGGACGGTTCGAAGAGGACCCTGGCCGAACTCACGCTCCTTGAGAAATGCGAGGTCTCCCACAGGGCGATGGCGCTGAGAGCCATGGGCAGGTGGCTGGTTTCGACAAAAAGCAGGGAATCTTTATGAGCACAACTCCCAGGAGTCGGTAAAGCTGTTTGGGACATGGCTAGGATACATTCTCACAGGCACGGCAAGTCGCACCAGACCAGGCCGACCAGCAAGTCCACGCCTTCCTGGGTGACCTACGGCGCCGACGAGGCGAAGGCCGCGATTCTCAAGCTCGCAAAGGACGGGCTCACTCCCGGTCAGATAGGCATGGCCCTCCGCGACGATTACGGCGTCCCATTAGCCAAGCCTCTGCTGGGACAGTCCATCGGAGAGGTCCTGACCGAAGGGAAGGTCGCTCCTTCCTTGCCCCAGGACCTCAGGGACCTCATAGACCGGGCGGAGAGGGTTCAGAAGCATCTCGTCGTGCACAAGGGCGACAGGAAGAACGTCCACTCTCTCGAGCTGGTGGAAGCCAAGATCTATCGGCTCTCAAAGTACTACAAGGGAAGAGGGCTTCTTCCCAAGGACTTCAAGTACACCGCGATAGTTGCCCAGCTAGCCTAGAGAAGGGGAGGCGCCGACAAACGCCCGACCTCGAAGGCCTTCTGGCCAGAGTCAAGACCCTGGCCCAGGACATCGAACGGCTCGCAGCCCAGGGAAAGAAGATCCTCGTCCTGACACACATAGACGCAGACGGCCTAGCCAGCGGATCCATCATGTTCTCATGCCTCGCGAGGAAGGGGGCCGACGTCACTGTGCGCTCCATCCCGGACCTCGACAGGAAGAGGATCAGGGACCTCCAGGGGCAGGGCAACGACTTTGTGGTGTTCACCGACCTCGCGGCCACGCTGGGCAGTGAGCTCGAGGATTCTCTCGACGGCAGGTTCCTCGCCATCGACCACCACCAGATCCCGGAGGAGTACGCGGCCAGACCCTACTTCCTGAACGCCTGGCAGTATGGCTACGACGGCGGCAGGGAGGCGTGCTCGTCGACCATGGCCTACTTCTTCGCATCGACCATGGACCCCGCAAACGTTGGACTCTCTCACCTCGCCGTGGTCGGCGCAGTCGCCGACAGGCAGGACGCGGGCCCGGGAAGGGCTCTGACCGGGCTCAACAGGAAGGCGCTGGAGCAGGCGCAATCCGCAGGGCTGGTCCGGGTGGCCAAGGACCTGCTGCTCATGGGAAGAGAGACGAGGCCCATCCACGAGTCCATCGCCTTCACTTCGACGCCATTTCTGCCCGGCCTCTCTGGGAGCAAGGACGCGGTGCTCGCCTCTTTGCTCCAGTCCGGGATAGCGATCAAGGATGGCTCGAGGTGGCGCACGGCGGCCGAACTCTCTGGGGACGAGAAGATGAAGCTCACTGAAATGATTGCCGGCTCGTTCGGCGCCAGCGGCGGCGCCACCGAGGCGGTGTCCGGCCTGTTCGGCGAAGTATACACCCTGGTCTCCGAGGACGCCTTCACACCCCTCAGGGACGCCAGGGAGTTTGCGACGCTCCTCAACGCCTGCGGCAGGATGGGAATGGCTGGGGTCGGGATGGCCCTCTGCCTTGGAGACAGAGGGGCTGCCCTCAGGGACGCGATGAAGACGCTCGCCGACTACAGGATGAGCATCAACAGGGCGGTCCAGGGTCTGACGGGCGACAACGCCCGGTCGGTCCTGCACGGCAGCGTCGTCCTGGTCCGTGGAGATGACCTGGTGGACGAGAAGCTGCTGGGCCCTGTGATCTCCATCATCACTGCCCAGCAGTTCAAGGACAAGGTGGTGGTCGCCACTGCGAGGTCGGGGGAGTCGGAGCTGAAGGTCTCATCTAGGGTCGGGGATGCATACGCAAAGTCGGTCAACATGGGCGTCGTGATGCGGGAGGCGGCCGAGGCGGTGGAGGGCGTGGGCGGAGGGCACAGCATGGCGGCCGGGGCGAAGATCCCTTCGTCGAAGGTGGACGCCTTCTCGAAGCTGGTGCTGGAGAAGATAGCGGCATGAGCTTGAAGTTCGTGCTCAGGGTCAGGTGCAGGAACGCAGCCACGGCAAAGAAGCTCGCCGCTGTGCTCGCGCCGGACAACAGGGGAGTCCCGGGTGACCAGCGCTTCGCCATGTCTGTCCGCTCGGACACGCTCGGATTCAGGGTCGAGTCGGAGAGGACGAGCTCCGGGTTCAACACAGTCCGCGGCGTGCTGCGAGACGTGGCCCTCTTTCGGGAGATATGGCTAATATCACGCGGGAAGGGGGAATAGGAGGGAGAACTTCGGAATTGCTCGACGTGAAGCTGCTGAGGGAGAACCCCGACGCCGTGAGGCTCGGCTTGGAGAGGAGAGGGGCTGCCCAGAAGAAGGCGCTTGTGGACGAGGCGATAGAGTGCGACGTGCAGTGGAGGAAGCTGACCACCCAGGTGGAGGAGCTCAGGCACAGGCAGAACCAGGTGACAGCGGAGGTGGCAGCGCTGAAGAAGCAGGGAAAGTCCGCGGACGAGAAGCTGATGGAGGTCAAGGAGATCCCCGGCAGGATAAAGGAGCTCGACTCCGAAGCGGGCCAGAAGCAGGGCAGGCTCAGCCAGATCCTGATGAGCATCCCCAACCTGCTTCACGACTCGGTGCCCATGGGCGCCAGCGAAGAGCAGAACGTCATCGTGAAGACCTGGGGGGCGCCCCCCCATTTCTCCTTCGAACCGAGGCACCACATCGACATCCTCTCCGACCTGGGGATGGTCGACATGGAGCGCGCTGCCAAGGTGTCGGCCGCTAGGTTCTCCTTCCTGAAAGGCGACGCGGTCAAGCTGGAGCACGCCATCCTCCAGTACGCTCTGGACTTCCTGAAGCAGAAGGGATTCACCGCGGTCGAGCCGCCCTTCATGCTGAACAGGGCCGCCTACGAAGGGGTGGTCAACATCGAAGACTTCGGTCCTGTCATCTACAAGATAGAGGGCGAGGACCTGCACCTCATAGCCACGTCCGAGCACCCTCTCGTGTCAATGCACAGGGACGAGATACTCGACGCATCGAAGCTGCCGATCAAGTACTGCGGAATCAGCCCTTGCTTCAGGGTCGAGGCTGGCACCCACGGAAAGGACAGCAAGGGAATCTTCAGGGCCCATCAGTTCTACAAGGTCGAGCAGATAGTCTTCAGCAGGCCGGAAGACAGCTGGAGGCTGCACGGCGAGCTGGTCGCCAACGTCGAGAGACTCTACCAGGACTTTGGCATCCCCTGCCGCGTCGTCCTCCTCTGCAGCGCGGACACCGGGTTCATGTCGGCCAAGACCTTCGACGTGGAGGCGTGGCTTCCCTCCCAGCAGAAGTACAGAGAGATGGCTTCGGCCAGCAACGTGACCGACTTCCAGGCCAGGAGGCTGCTGATACGCTACAGGGAGAAGCAGGGCGAGCCGACGAGGCTCGTCCACACCCTCAACGCCACCGCCGTGGTGACAAGGACCCTGGTGGCCATGGTCGAGAACTTCCAGCAGAAAGACGGGACGGTCGAGATTCCGAAGGTCCTAGTCCCCTACATGGGGGGCGTCAAGCGACTGGAAGCTCAGTGAGGTTATAAGCGCGTCCAGGGCGGGGCCTCGAGTTTGCCGAAGAAAGTCGCCAAAGTCCGTGACAAGTGGAAGCTAAAGTCATGGGTGACAGTGCACGCCTCACCTTCGTTCGGCGACGCCCCGGTGGCTAGGATCCCTTTGACCGACGTCGAGCGGCCCGGGGGGAGGGTCGTGGAGACCACCCTCTACGACATACTGAAGCAGGATCCGCAGCACTACAACTACAAGCTGTTCTTCCAGGTCGACAAGGTCGACGGCGAGGATGCCCGCTCGGTCTTCAAGGGGCACGAGTACTCCAGGGAATTCCTGAGGAGCCTGATAAGGAGGGGCTCTTCCATGTCGGACTTCATCAAGGAGTACAAGACCAAGGACGGCTACAAGGTGAGGGTCTACTGCATGGCCCTTTCTCAGGGCAAGATGAACAGCTCCAAGAAGCACGACCTGCGCCTCATAATGGACAGGGTGATCGGAGAGAGGGCGGCCAACCTGACCTACGACCAGTTCGCCCAGGAGATGGTCCTCCAGAAGGTCGCATCCGACGTCTACAACGAGGCCAAGAGGGTGACGCACTTGAGGCACGTCGGTATCAGGAAGAGCAAACTCGTCTCTAGGCCCGAGCAGAAGCAGAGCGAGCCTCTAGCCCCGCTTGCTGCCTGACACTATCTTCACGATGTCCCTGTTTCCCAGCTTGTGGTCTGCAGCCAGTCGCATCCCTGTCCGCGCGTCTATGGCGTAGAGGAATCCTTCGGCCAGGTCCGAATGGACGCGCCTCGCCAGGTCCAGCGCCGTCGAGCCTCCCTTCATCACGAAGGCGTCCGGCAGCACCCTGCCGTCCTTGTCCGTCAGCCTCTTTTCGTCTTCGACTGGGAAGACGACCACGGCCTTCAGCAGCGTGAAGTAGGCTTCGTTGATCGCTTCCTGCACCCCGGTCCCTCCGAACGGTTTCATCACGCGCTCCTCCACCATCCTTATGGCTGCAGCCTGAGCTGGGCTGAGCTTCTCGGGAGCGAGCACCTGGAACTCCCTGTCGCCGGGCACATACTTGACCAGGCCGTGTTCGGCCGCCTTGCGGAGCAGTAGCTCCGCCTCCGATGCGCATGGGACCACGGTCCTCCCCTTCCCCTTCAGCTTCACCATGTTGGGCAGCGACGAAGGAAGGTCGGCCTTGTTGGCTGCAATCAGGCTCGGCTTGGCCAGCTCCCTCAGCTGCGTCACGAACTGCATCAGCTGGTCGTCGGTCCACAGGGTGGGCTTCTCTCCCATCAGATGCATGCGGAGCAGCACCTGCTCCACCTCGCCCTCTGAGATTGACAGGCCGCTCAGCCTGTTGGCCAGGTGCTCCATGATCTTCCCTCCCGTCTGCTCCGTCAACTTTGCGACCTTGGCCCAGTCCTTCTTCAGCAGCCCGAAGACCCAGAGGTCGAACTCGCGTTCCACCATGCCCACGTCCCGGTTCGGGTCGTGGGTGCCCGCCTGCACCTTCCTCCCCTCCGCGTCTGTGGCGCCCGAGGCGTCCACCACATGTATCAGGGCGTCCGCCTGCCTGAGGTCGTCCAGGAACTGGTTCCCCAGCCCCTTCCCCTGGGACGCGCCTTCCACCAGTCCGGCGACATCGACCAGTTCCACAGGTATCAGCCTGATACCGTCGATGCAGGCCGAGTTCCTCGGGTTGTCCGTCACTCCCATTTCCTTGCACACGCACTGCGTCCTCAGGTGGGCGACGCCGATGTTGGGCTTTATGGTGGTGAAGGGGTAGTCCGCGATGGCCACCTCCTTCATGGTCGCCGCGGCGAAGAACGTCGACTTCCCCACGTTCGGCTTTCCAATCACCCCTGCAAGCATGGCAGCCGCACCGACGCGGGACGTTATAACCATCAGAGCAGAGTCCCAGGGCATGCCCAAGGTGGCAGTGATCGGCGCGGGCGCGGCCGGCATCGAGGCAGCCGAGGTCGCCGCACGCAACGGGGCGCGCGTCGTCATCTTCGAAGAGGGCGGCAGGATTCCTGCTCCCAAGAGCTCATGGCCGTCCCTTCTGGACGCCCAGGATCGTCGTCGGGCCAAGCGGGCGGAATCATCCTTGGCTTCAGCCGGGGTGGAACTGGAGCTCAACCAGCATGTCTCCAGGGTCCGCGACGACCTCATGCTCACTGCGGGGGCGCGCGCGGTCAAGTTCGATGCGGTCGTCATCTCCAGCGGCAGCACAGCGCTTCCGGAGAGGCTCGAAGGGAACCGCAAGCCGGGCGTCCACATCTTGAACTCGGAGGCAGCCTTCGCCGAATTGGGTCAGAAGCTGGACGGGTACGGCAAGGCGATAGTCAGTGGCGCTGGCCCGGTTGCGGTCGAGGTGGCTGAGAAGCTGCGTTCGAGACGCCTTGCAGTGTCGATGGTTGCTCCCGGAGGTATCCTCCCGACGCTCAACAGCTCGCCGAGGAAGATGGTTGCGGAGGCGCTCTCCTCGCTGGGGGTCCAGGTCATCGACGCCAAGCCCGAGAAGGTTGCGGGCGTGGAAAGGGTCGAGGCCGTGGTGGCCTCCGGCGAAGTCATCCCGGGCGACTGCTTCGTCGTGGTCCCGAGGCTGGTCCCGTGCATCCCAGAGGTCCACGCCGACCTGGGCCGGTCGGGAGGGCTGTTGGTGGACGGGAGGACGCGGTCGAGCCTGAAGTCGGTCTACGGCGCCGGGGATTGCGCTGAGGTGAGCCTGGCGGGCACAACCATCTCGGTGATGTTCGAATCGTCAGCGAAGCTGATGGGCGCAGTGGCGGGCGCCAACGCATCGGGGAGAGTCGCGACCGCGAGCGTGGCCGGGTCGTTCTTCATGGACCTGACGGGGGTGGGAGTCGCGTCGACGGGCTTCGGGCTGGCCGAGGCTGCGGGGCTGGGACTGGACGCTGCCGAGTCGTCCAAGTCATGGAAGGGAGAGCTGGCCTGTTCCATCGTCTACGTCAGGGGCACCAGGACCGTCGTCGGCGTACAGATGGCCGGAAAGGGCGTGGCCAGGTTCGCAGAATTGCTCCCAATCATAGTCGCGGCGAGGATGACGATCGACCAGCTCGCCTACCAGGAGACTCTTTCAAGCGATATATCGCCCATCACCGAGACCGCCAGAGAGGGCAGCATGAGACAATGACGAAGGTTCTCGTCAGCGACCATGTGGACATCGGGAGGCTCGCGCTGGGGCCCGGCTTCGAAGTGGATTACAGGCCGGGCATCGCCAGGGACGAACTCATGAAACTGATCGAAGACTGCGACGCGCTGGTGGTGAGAAGCAGGACCAAGGTCGACAGGGAGTTGCTCGACAGGGCCCGGCGGCTGAAGGTCGTCGCCCGGCCCGGCACGGGCCTGGACAACGTGGACGTGGAATACGCGAGAAGCAAGGGAATCCAGGTCGTCAACAGCCCGGAGTCGCTCGTCGAAGCCGTGGCCGAGCAGGTGCTGTTGCTGATGCTTGCCCTCAGCAGGAAGCTGCCCGTGGCTGCCGCTACCACCTCGGCCGGCAAGTGGGAGAAGGAGGCGCTGATGGGGGTTGAGCTCCGAGGGAAGGTCCTGGGCATCGTGGGGTTCGGGAGGATCGGGAGAAGGATAGGCGAGGTCGCCCGGGTCGTCGGGATGAGCCTCCTCGTCTACGACGTCGTCCCGATTCCTCCGGATCTGGTCGCCCTGTCTGGTTGCAAGGTGGTGGGCCTCGAAGAGCTGCTCTCCGGCGCGGACTACGTCACGCTCCACGTTCCCATGACAGACCAGACCAGGCACATGCTCGACGGCAGGCGCCTCTCGATGATGAAGCGGTCGGCGTTTCTGGTCAACACCTCGCGGGGAGGCGTAATAGACGAGCACGCGCTGACCGACGCATTGAGGCAGGGCAGGCTGGCGGGGGCCGCCCTCGACGTCTTCGAGAAGGAGCCGCCGGCCGGCGAGATACTGGCCGCGCCGAACTCGATACTCACGCCCCACATCGGAGGCCAGACAGCCGAAGCCCAGTCCGACGCCATCGCGGTGGTCGGCGAGAAGATGAGGGCCTTCTTCAAGTGACTGACGCGCCTCAGAACCTTTATCTGCCGAAAAGAAACGAGGCGCCAGTTGACCATGTACGTTCAGATTTCCAAGACATGGCAGGGCATCTTCCACGAAAAGGCGGGCAACATACGCGAAAGGGCCGTCCAGCTGAGGAAGGAGCCGGCGCTCCTGAGGCTCGAGAGGCCTTCGAGGCTCGACAGGGCTAGGGCCTTGGGCTACAAGGCCAAGGAGGGGATAGTGGTGGTCAGGATCAGGGTCTCCCGCGGCGGCATGCGGCACAAGAGGCCGGTCTCCGGCAGGAGGCCGAAGCACATGGGCGTGCTCAAGATAAAATCCGCAGTCTCGTCCCAGACTGTGGCCGAGAGGAGGGTCTCCGAGAGGTATCCGAACATGAAGGTCCTGGGCTCGTACATATTGTGGAGGGACGGGAGGTTCTCCTGGTACGAATGCGTGCTCGCCGACCCGCTCAACCCCTCGATTAGGAAGGACTACAACTACAGAAGGGCTTTCGGCCTCGTCAGCTAGGCCGGCTTCATCTCGCTGCTGTGTCCCGGAAAGATCTTCGAGTTTGGGTCGACATATGACTTTGCGACGTTCACTGCCATGGCGGCCTGCGCGTATCCGGTGGCGATCAGGTTCAGCTTCACCGCGTTCTCCGGCCCCGCTATGTCCCCGGCCACGTAAATGCCCGGGACGTTCGTCTCCATCCTTCCGTTGCAGACGAGCTCCCGGCCGTTGATCTGGAGACCCCAGTTCTTTATGGGACCCAGGTCCGCCCTGAAGCCTATGTTCACCAGGATCGCGTCCACATCCAGGGTCGTCTCCTGCTTGGTCCTGTTCTCGAAGATGACGGCCTGCTTGATGCTCTGCCCGTCGCCTATGACCTGTTTCACCTCGTAGAACAGCCGCACGTCGACGTTGGAGTGCATCAGGTCGGCCACGCTCTGCTCGTGCGCCCGGAAGACGTCCCTTCTGTGCACCAGCGTGATCTTCTTGGCGCTGTCCTTCATGTTCAGGGCCCAGTCCACTGCCGAGTCTCCTCCCCCCACTATCAGAATCTGCTTGTCCTTGAAGGCCGACTTGTCCTTGACGAAATAGTAGACTCCCTTCCCCTCGTACTGGGTCACACCTTCCGCGTCGAGCTTGTTCGGCGAGAAGGCACCGACGCCGGCAGCTATCAGAATCGTCTTGCTGATGTGCTTGGTCCCCTTGTCGGTCACCAGCTCGAATGTCCCGTTGTTCTTGGCGAAGCTGGACACGCGCTCCCCCAGCACCACGGTGGGCTTCGACTGGAAGGCCTGTTCGACCAGGTTCTTCACCAGGTCCTTGGCAAGGATCTTCGTGAACCCGGGCACGTCGAATATGTATTTCTCGGGGTAGAGGACAGCGACCTGGCCGCCCGGCTCCTCCAAGGCGTCGATCACCTTGGTCTTCATCTGCCTCAAGCCGGCGTAGAATGAAGCGAACAGCCCCGTGGGCCCGGCACCGATGATCGTGATGTCGTAGACATCCTCCGCCATGGGGAGTTCGGTTTCGGCCACGCCGTTGGGTGTATAAGCCTTGCCGAGGTTCACGCGAATCCGCTGGCGAAAGGGTCGGCCGGCTTGACGATTTCTCTGAGCAGCACCGTCGCGTAGCCGCCCCTGGGGAGGGCGAAGCCGATTGTTGCTCTTTCGCCAGAGACATCGCTGTCAGGCTGGCTGACAGCCAAGTGCGGCCTCCTGAATCCTCCCTCGACGCTCACCTCCTGCATTTCGCTCACGAAGAAGTCGCGCGGCTCGACGCTCTCTTCTTCCATGACCTTCTGAAGGCATTCGTCGAAGCGGGACCCGTAGTTCCTGTGGGCGTAGCCCGCGAGCTGCACCAAGGGCACCGCGCCGGGGGCCATCGGCTCCCGGACTCCGTGGACCTTCGCTAGGTTGAGCCCGTCGCGGGCCAGCTCCCCCCAGTTGTCGCCGGGCTGCGGAGAGGAGATGTCGAGCCCCTTCCCAATCGCCGCGCTGAGCGTCCGGTTGAACAGGAAGGACTGGAACGCCTGGACGTAGAGCCTCCTGACGGCGATGGGGGCCGCGCGGATTGCACCCACGCTGTCGCCGGGCTCGCGCGCCATCCTCCGCGCGACCAGCCGTTCCACGTCCTGCCGCTCCGGCAGCAGCCTCCAGCCGCCCTCGAACTTGCCATCCCTCATGAGCCGTCTTGCCTCCAGCGTCCGCTCGTCGTCCGCGCTCCTGGGCTCGCAAAGCAGCACAGTGACTGCTTCGTCAAAAGCCCGGGCGACGATTGCCCGACCCACCCGGTGGGTGATGGGGTCCCTTGCGCCGAACCTCTGAAGCCCGAAGAAGTTCGGCAGCATGAGCGAGGCTGCGGCTCCCAGAACGTGTGCGATGGACCTGGCCATCTCAGGGCAGCATTCTCTCAGTGTGATCCTGAACCTGTTCCCGGCCACCATCGTGCGCGAAATCGGGCGGGGAAGATAGCCCACCAGCGTCGCCCTGAAGTTCTCCTCCTCCACCACGGGAGGGCTCTCCGACCTCGAGCTGGTCGGGGTCATGTACTGGACAGCCGACGCTCTCTTGTCCTTCATGCCCGCGTAGGCCATCCTGCTCTTCAGGACCTCGGCCATCGCCCGGGCAACGTGCAGCGTGTCCACCGAGCGCTTCTCCACACGGTAGAGCGGCACGTACCCTACGGAAGGCCGGTCGCTTGCGGCGTCCTTTCCGAACGACTCCTCGACGCCAAAGTCCTCGGGAACGACCCGGAGCCTGCCGTGGCACGGCGGCGAGTCCGTGGCGTAGACCTCCATGCCCACCGCCCTTTCGGAGGATGGCGGCTGAATCAAAGAAGCTTGAGCTTCCCCGTTAGCGAGTCGATCTGCTCGTCGGGGCCGGGGCCTATGCCGAGGCAGGTGATGGTCCCTGGCTCGACCTGGGTCAGTCCCCTGTCCTGAATGAGGGCGGCTGGCAGTTTGGCGCTCTTCGCCTTCCTGTACAGCTCCTGCAATTCCTCTTCTGAATGAACCTTCACGACCACTTTCATCTGCCCGGACTCCTTCCATTCATCATACCATCCCTCCTTCCGCTTCATTGCCTGTTCGGCGGCCGCCAGTGACGCATGGGCAGCCTGGGCTGCCAGCTTTCCCTTGCCCATGCCGATGTCTGCCCTGGCCACTATGACCTGTTTCAACACGAGTCTCTTCAACGGTTATTACCAGTGGGGTTAAGCCTTGCGCAGAAGGTTTCCGTTTCTTGGGCAGGCCGTATGACGTGATCGTCGCAGGCGGCAGCATCGCCGGGCTCGCCTTCGCCGCCGAGGCATCCAGGCGTGGACTGTCGGTGCTTGTGGCGGAAGAGCACGAGGAAATAGGGGAGCCGGAGAAGTGCGACGGCCTGGTCAGCCTCCGGGGTCTGAGACGCTACGGCTTCGCGCCTAGGAAGGACGTGATTCAGAACCAGATTGCATCGGGGGCCATCCACTCACCCGGGGGACGAGACCTGGTGGTCAACGCCACCGCCCTGGACGTGGTCGTCCTCGACAGGAGCGCCTACGACAAGCAGGTCAGCGAGAAGGCCGAGTCCTGGGGAGCGACCGTGAAGACAGGGGCCCGGGTTGACGGGTTCCGGGAGACAGAGAGCGGTGTGGCCGTCAGGGTTGGCCGCGAATCGCTCGAAGCCAGGTACTTCGTGGATGCCACCGGGCCCGCGTCGTCGCCAAGGCGCGGAATCCTGCCCGCAGCCAAGTACGAGGTCGAAGCCGACTGGATCAGGGAAAGAGTGGTGGAAGTCTTTCTGGACGTGGAGAAGTACCCCGGCTTCTTCGCTTGGGTCATTCCGTCGGGCCCGGGATTGGCGAAGGTGGGGGCGGCGGGCCGCGGGCTGCACGGGTTCAAGGCCCTCGACGCCTTCCTTCAATCAAGACCGCACAGGCTGCTTCGGAAGGTCTCGGCGCCAATCTATG
Source organism: uncultured Nitrosopumilales archaeon (assembly GCA_964513805.1). Lineage (GTDB taxonomy): Archaea > Thermoproteota > Nitrososphaeria > Nitrososphaerales > Gagatemarchaeaceae > DASPPF01. Next base: position 2,431 of record CAZENV010000053.1, on the reverse strand, counting down.
TCGGCGGCCCAGCACCATCGTTCGTCTCGGGACGAAGCGTCTTAGTGGGCGAGTCCGCCGGACAGGTGAAACCCACGACCGCGGGCGGCATAATGACCTCGATAGCGGGAGCGGTGCTGGCTGCGAAGTGGATGAGCGATTCCATACAATCGAAGGACGGCTCGCTGCTCGCCAGCTATCAGTCAGACTGGGAGAAGAGGTTTCTGAAGGAAATGAAGACCATGCTGAGACTGAGAGGAATCTACGAGAGACTCTCCAACCGTGACCTGGACTCGATGGTGTCCGCTGTGGCTACGCCCAAGCTGGTGTCCAAGCTTTTGCAGTCCGACTTCGACTTCCACGCGACCGCCCTCCTTGGGACGCTGGGCGTGGGCGGCCTCCTGAAGGTCGCCAGAGTGGTGGCGTCTGCGGAGGCGAAGTCTTTGCTGACCGGCTTCTGACACGTCCGCCGTTCAGCAACGTATATCAGCAGCTCTCCGAGGGGGTTTTTCGAGAAATGTCGCAGTCGACCATATCTCTGCCCCTGTGCAGCTCGTGCAACAGGCCGGTGAAACCGGGGGAGAGGGCAACCAAATTCTACTGCCCCAACTGCCATCAGGTCCTGATATGGAGATGCGAAAAGTGCAGGAAGTTCTCGCGCAGGTACAAATGCTCCAACTGCGGCTTCGAAGGCCCGTAGGTGCCGAGCTTGGGCTCGTACGTGATAAGGATCAAGGTCCTCCCTGAGGACACGACGACCGAGCACCAGCGAATCGTCGATTCCATAAAGGGCAAGCTTCCCAGCTTCGCCCAGCTTCGAGGGCAGAAGATCGAGCCCATCGCCTTCGGCCTTTCCGCGATAATCATAGACGTGGTCGCGCCGGAAGAGGAGGGCACGATCGACAAGGTGGAGCAGGCGGTCTCAACCGCACCTCTCGTGGGCCAGGCCGAGACCATGGGAGTGAGCCGGATGTCGAGCAGGCTCCCTCCTCAATGACCACGGATTCGAGAGAAGATTTATACCCCCGAGGCACAAACAAAACCTGCCGTTTCTCCGCGTAGTGATTCGATGAAATACCCACTGAGATATGCAGCGTTCGAGTGGCTGAAGGAGAAGAAGAGCGCCACCGACGGCGACATGTTCGAAGCCCTCAACAAGAACGGGAGCAAGTGTTCCCCCGACGACCTGAACAAGGTCCTGATGCAGCTTGAGATCATGGGTCTGCTGACGGTCCGCTGGGTCGCCAAGGACAAGCGGAGGCTCGAAGTCGTCGAGAAGGCAGAGGAAGAGACCCGCATCCCGCGCATCAACGAGTAGGCTTCACGGTTCTTCCATCCCTCGTCCTCTTCCCACCAAAGCGATAAATGGTGCACCGCTCCACTTCGACCAGAAATGGGCGTTGACCTCGGAGACGCCATCCCCAGGGAGAAGATAGAGCTCCAGGACATCGGAGGCTGGACGCTCGCCGTCGACGCCTACAACACCCTCTACCAGTTCCTCGCGATAATCAGGGGGCCATCTGGGGAGCACTTGAAGGACTCGCGCGGGAGGGTGACCTCCCACATCAGCGGCCTCTTCTATCGCAACATCAACCTCATGGAGCTCGGCATCAAGCTCGTCTACGTCTTCGACGGCAAGCCCCCGGAGCTGAAGGCCGAGGAGATCGAAAGGCGTTCGGCGCAGCGGCGGGAGGCGAAGGACCAGTACCTGAAGGCGCTGCAAGCCGGCGAGACGGCGCAGGCGAGGAAGTACGCCGAAGCTTCCACCGTCCTCCGCCGGGACATGGTTGCCGACTCCAAGCAGCTGCTCGACGCCATGGGGATACCATACGTCGACGCGCCGTCCGAGGGAGAGGCCCAGGCTTCCGTCATGGCTGCCGAGGGTAGCGTCAACGCGGTGGCTTCCCAGGACCACGACTCCATCATCTTCGGCGCGCCGGTGCTGGTCAGGAACGTCACGATTTCGGGAAAGAGAAGGCTGCCCAGCAAGGGCATAGTGATCAACGTCCGGCCGGAGAGGATCACCCTTCAGTCCGTCATGGCGGCCACTGGCCTGACGAGGGAGCAGCTCGTAGACTTCGCGATACTCCTCGGGACCGACTTCAACCCCGACGGCTTCGAAGGCGTGGGACCGGTGAGGGCTCTGAAGTATCTCAAGAGATACGGAAGTCTGGAGAAGGTGACCGAGCTCAAAGAGCAGGTCTCCAAGGTCAACTACCCAGCCATCAGGGAGCTCTACATGCGCCCTCCCGCCACCCCCGGCATCAGACCGGAATGGAAGCAGCCCGACCCCCAGGCCCTTCTGGCCTACCTCGTGGACGAGCACTCGTTCTCCAGCGACAGGGTCCAGGCCGCGCTCGCCAGGGTCGCCGCCACAACGAGGCCAAAGTCCGAGACCCTGGAGAAGTGGTTCTGATGGGCCGAGCCGCTTCGCTTCCCGGGCTCGCGGAGA
>CAZENV010000052.1:0-27623 GCA_964513805.1 uncultured Nitrosopumilales archaeon | reverse complement strand
AAGTACACCACCCTCCAGAACTGGTCGAGGGACGTGCTCAACCTAGTCACCAAGCGGGCCCACGCCTACGAGGAGGCGACCGTCTCCTGGGTCGACTTCAACGGCGGTTCCAGGCTGACGCGCAAGTATCCCTCCATCTACCTCCTCGGACCGAGAGCCAAGGCGGACATAATCTCGGTTGCCTATGCGGGCGCAGGCCAGGTCCAGGATACGGGCGGGAAGGCGATCCATCTCGCCAGGGACACGACTTCGAAGATCATCTCCAGGTCGGTCTCAAAGGACGGCGGCCACACGGCCTACCGCGGGCTGCTGCACATCGCCAAGGGCGCGACAAACGTGAAGAGCTCTGTGCGCTGCGACGCGCTGCTGATCGACGCGAAGAGCACCACCGCCACCTACCCTTACATGGAGATCCAGGAAGACGACGCCACCGTGACCCACGAAGCAAGCGTCGGCAAGGTGGGCGAGGAGCAGCTGTTCTACCTGACCAGCCGAGGCATCACAGACAACGACGCCCTCAGCATGGTGGTCAACGGCTTCATGGAACCCTTCACCAGGGAGCTGCCGATGGTCTACGCAGTGGAATTCAACAGACTTATGTCCCTGGAAATGACCAACACAGTAGGTTGATGCCGCAACCCAGGATAGGTCGGCGCGAGGCTTGGCTCAGCAACTGATGGGTTCGTTCAACGAGGACGCGGTCAGGGCGCTTTCCGGGTTCCTGAAGGAGCCCGGCTGGCTCCGGGACTTCAGACTGGAGTCCTTCCGCGCCTTCGCTTCCCTCCCCCAGGAGAAGAACCCGCTCTACACCAAGTACGCCCACCTTTCTAGCTTCGACGGCTCGAAGTTCGCGGTCCTCCCGCAAAAGTCCGAGGTGGACCTGAGGACCTTCTTCAAGGACTACCTCACGGGAAGAGAGAACAACATCATACTCCAGGGAAACGAGACGGAGGTTCACTCCGAACTCGAGGACTCCGTTTCATCGGCAGGGGTCCGTCTCCTCCCGCTCCACGAGGCGCTCAAGAGCGACGAGCCGATGGTGAGGAGGCTCTTCGAGAGGAGGCTCGTCAAATCCGAGGACGACAAGTACGCCGCCCTGGTCAACGCCTTCTTCAACTCGGGCACAGTAGCCCACGTCCCCAAGGAGGTCAGCGTGGCCTTGCCGCTCCGCCGGATGCTCGTCACCTCCGAGCCGACCACGGGCATCCTCGACCTCACCTTCCTCATCGCGGACCGGGGCTCGCGGCTGGTCTTCCTGGACGAGTTCTACTCGGGCGCGTCCCGGGGGCCGTCGCTGGTCGGCTCCACAGTGGAGGTGTTCGCGGGCGCCGGCAGCAAGGTGGACTACAGCTCGATCCAGCTCCTCGACGGCTCGGCCGTCCACATCTCCAACAGGGCCGTAGACATACAGGCCGACGCGTCGGCCACAGTGAGCGCGCTCTCGCTTGGCGCAGGCGTGGTCAGGTCCAGGATGAACTTCCTGCTCAACGGGAGGGGCTCGGTGGCCGAAGGCTTCGAGATATTCTTCACCAACGAGAAACAGCGATACGACTTCGAGTCCAACCTCGTCCACAACGCGCCTGACTCGACGGGCTCCACCCAGGCCAGGGGCGTGTTGAAGGGCGAATCCCAGTCCATCTTCAAGGGCATGATCAGGATAGGGCCGACAGCCAAGAACTCCCGGGCTTACCTGGCCCACCACGCCATGCTGCTCGAGAGGACCGCGAAGTCCGACGGGATCCCGGGCCTGGAGATACTCACCAACGAAGTGAAGGCGACCCACTCGGCGTCGGTGGCCCAGCTGGACGACGAGCAGCTCTTCTATCTCACCGCCCGCGGACTGTCCACCGACGAGGCGAAGAAGATGATAGTGCTGGGCTTCTTCGAACCGGTGCTGTCTCGGGTACCGGTCGAGCAGACCAGGGAGGGAGCGAGGTTCATGATCGACGGCAAGTGGGAGGGCATCAAGAGGAGGCTGGTCGACAGGGAGACGCTGATTGCAATGACAGGCGAAGTGGAGCCGGAGGCCAGGCCGACCGAAGACATCTTCGAGCGCCACTACAAGTACCGGTAAGTCGAGTTGATGCAACCCGCAATGAACGACGCCGACCTGCCCGACGGCTCCATGGCTTCGGTGGACGTTGCGGGGCAGCACCTGCTGCTCGCGAAGATCGGCGGAGAAGTGTTCGCTGTCTCCGGGACCTGCACCCACGAGGAGGCCGACCTCGGTCTCGGTTTCCTGAACGAAGGCAGGGTGACATGTCCGCTCCACCTCTCCTCCTTCGACGTCAAGACTGGCGCGGTCGACAACCCGCCTGCGACGGAGCCGCTTCAGACCTTCAATGTTAAAATAGAGGGCGGGACGATTTTCGTGGAGGTTCCCCAGGGCAGGTCATAGCTATGCTGAAACCCCAGGCACTGGACACGAGAAAGATTCAGGCCGACTTCCCGATCCTCGGACGAAAGGTCAACGGAAAGAGGCTCGTCTACCTGGACAACGCTGCCACCACCCAAAAGCCCAGGCAGGTGATCGACGCCCTCGTCGACTACTACTCGAATCACAACGCCAACGTCCACAGGTCGGTCCACAGACTGGGAGAAGAGGCCACGGAAGCCTTCGAAGCATCGCGCGGGAAGGTGGCGGGGATGATCGGCTCCAGACCTGAAGAGGCGGTCTTCACGCGGGGCACCACCGAATCGATAAACCTGGTCAGGTTCGCGTGGGGGGAGAAGGAAGTCCGGAAGGGTGACACCTTGGTCGCGACCCTGATGGAGCACCACAGCAACTTGGTTCCGTGGCAGCTCTTGGCAAGGAAGGCGGGCGCCAACCTGAAGTTGGTCGGCCTGAACCCGGACGGCACCCTGAAGATGGGCGACCTAGAGAAGCTTCTCGCCGACTCGCCCAAGCTCGTGGCGATAACCCACTGCTCCAACGTCCTCGGCACGATAAACGACGTCGCGAAGGTCTGCGCCATGGCAAGGAAGGCGGGCGCGGTATCCGTGGTCGACGGGGCCCAGGCCGTCCCCCACATGCCGGTCGACGTCCGGAAGCTGGACTGCGACTTCTACGCGTTCTCCGGGCACAAGATGCTCGGACCCACCGGGATCGGCGTGCTCTACGGCAGGAGCGAGCTGCTCGAGAAGGCAGACCCGTTCCAGGCCGGGGGCGAGATGATACGCGAAGTCTTCGCCGACCACGCCACCTGGAACGACGTCCCCTACAAGTTCGAGGCCGGGACAGTCAACATAGCTGACGCCATAGGCCTCGGAGCCGCCGTCGACTACCTCAGCTCGCTGGGCATGGAGAGGGTGAGGGACCACGAAGTCAGACTGCTAAAGTACGCCATGGAGGCCCTGTCCAAGGTGAAGGGGTTCACGGCCTACGGCCCTCGGGACGCCGAGAAGCGCGGCGGCGTCATCGCATTCAACCTGGGCGACGTCCACTCCCACGACGTGGCAACCATACTGGACGAAGAAGGCGTCGCGATCCGTTCGGGGCACCACTGCGCCCAGCCGCTGATGGGATGGCTGGACGTCCCAGCGACCAGCAGGGCCAGCTTCTACGTCTACAACGACACCGACGACATAGACGCGCTGACTGCCGGCCTCGGGAAGGTGAGGGAGGTCTTCCGCCTTTGAGTGCAGCCGACATATACAAGGAGATAATCCTCGACTATTATCGCAGGCCCAGGAACTACGGCAAGATGGAGGACCACGACATCGAGGCCCACGACACCAACCCGCTCTGCGGCGACGAGGTCGACGTCCAAGTCAAGGTGGGCAGCGGAGGGACCATGGAGAAGGTGATGTACACCGGGAAGGGTTGCGCAATAAGCCAGGCGTCCACGTCGATGCTGACGGAACTGGCCAAGGACAAGCCTCTGGACTGGGTGAAGCAGCTTTCGAAGGATGACGTTGTGAAGATGCTCGGCAACCCCGACCTCGGTCCCGCAAGGATCAAGTGCGCGCTCCTCGGCATGAAGGCGCTCAAGACCGGAGTCTACGGCTATCTGGGTACGACGCTCGACAAGAACGAAGGCTAGCCTATTCCTTCTTCTGGTCAGTCCATAGCTTGGCGCCCTCGCCCTTCCTGCGCGGGGGCTTCGCGGACATCACGTGCCTCTTCAGGAGCTGTATTCCGAGGGCCGGGTCGACCCCCTTGGGGCAGACCGCCGAGCAGGACCCGGCGTAGTGGCAGCGGAACACGCCGTGCTCCGTGTCCAGGAGCTTGAACCTCTCCTTGCCTCCCTCGTCCCTGACGTCCATGGTGTACCTGTAGGCCTGGGCCAGGGCCTGCGGGCCGGGGAAGAGCGAATCGGTCCCCACCGTCGGGCACGAAGAAGTGCAGAGGCCGCACTTTATGCAGTAGGTGAACTGGAGTATCGACTCGAGCTCGTTCTGGCTCATGGCGTACTCCGCCGTCGGGCTCTCCATCTCGGTGCCGTCAGCCCTGACGATGCGCGGGATCAGCGACTTGTGCTTCTCGAAGAAACCGGACAGGTCCGTGACCAGGTCCTTCACGATCGGGAAGTTGTCCATCGGCTGGACCACCACGGTGTCCGACTTCAGCTCATCCAGCGGCGTATAGCAGGCCAGCCTGGGCTTGCCGTTGATCTTCATCCCGCAGGAGCCGCAGGACGCCATCCTGCAGGAGAATCTTACGCCGAGCGAGTGGTCCCTGTAGTCCCTCACCTGCAGCAGCGCTTCGAGGACCGTCATGCCGTCCCTGGTCTGCAGCACGAAATCCTCGAACCTCGGCCTCCTGTCAGATTCGGGATTGAACCTCTGCACCCTGAGCTTCAGCTCTGCCACCCTCCTAGCTCACCCCTCCGACGACGGCGAAGATAATCGTCCGCGTCCCGTAGGCGATTGCGACCACAGCGGCTATCACTGTGCCGCCGTTGACCCAGGAAGACCAGCGCGCCGTCTGCTTCCACTCCAGCAGGATCATCCGCAGCCCGTTGAATCCGTGGAGCAGCACGACGACCAGGAGCAGCTCCAGGAGGCTCCCGTCGACCCAGCTCCTGTAGATGGAGAGAACCTGCTGGAACGACAGAGCCACGCCGTAGGGGACTATCACGCCCTGCATCAGCAGGTGCAGGCCCACCAGCACCAGCGCCACAACGGCCGTCGCGTACTGGAGCTGCATCAGTCTCGACTCCCTCATCATCTCACCCGAATAGAATCGTCCCCGACCACAGAGCTGCCACTATGGCCAGCACTATGGCCGCCCAGATCAGATGCCTCTGGAGAGCCCTGAGCCCCTTGGCCTTGTACGGATACTCGATTGCCGAGGGCTTCTGGAAGATTATGCCGTACTCGGCCAGGATGAGCCTGACGCCGTTGATCCCGTGGAAAACCACTATGGTGGCCGTCAGCGCGAGTATGAGGTGACCGACCACGTTCTCCGTAACGCTGAGGTCCAAGGCCCAACTGGACTGGCTGGGTCCGGCGCCCAGCGGCCCTCCGACGAAGAAGCTGGTGTCCCCGATGTGGCCGAGGACGTAGAGCAGTATCAGGACTCCAGTCAGCCTCTGGAACACGTAGGCCCAGCGCTCCAAGTTGTAGCGGTACGGGTTGAGCCAACCGCGAATCCCCCTCCTGTTGAGGGCGCGACCATCGGACTTCATGCCTCTCGGCTCTCCTCCGCCGGAAGGATGGGCATCAGTAGTGCCTCTCCGTCGGCTGGTATTTGGTTATGGCTACGGGCGAGTACTCCAGCCTGGGTCCTTCGGGCGTCCACAAAGCCAGGGTGTGCTTCAGCCAGTTCTCGTCGTCCCGCTTCGGGAAGTCCCTCCTGGAGTGGGCGCCCCTGGACTCGGTCCTCGCGAGAGCGCTCGCGACCGTCACCTCTGCGACGTCCAGCATGGACTCCACCTCCAGCACCTGGCTTAGGTTGGTGTTGAACGTCCTCGACCTGTCGTCGCAATGCCGGAAGTCTGTGCTCTTCAGCTCCCGGATCGTCTTCAGCGCCCGGGCCAGCCCGTCCCCCGACCTGTAGACGAACACGTCCGCCTCCATGGCCTTCTGCACCTTGTCCCTCACCTCGTAGGGGTTGGTCCCCCCGGTGCCGTGGAAGATGCCGTCGAATATCCTGCGCTCCTCGAGCATCGTCTGCTCGGTAGCCGAGCCGCCCTGGGTTTTGGCAGCCGCATACTTCGCCGCCTCTGTCCCCGTGATCCTCCCCCAGACCAGGCACTCTGCCGTGGAGTTGGCTCCCAGCCTGTTGGCTCCGTTTATGCTGACGCAGGCGGCCTCCCCGGCGGCCCAGAGGCCCTTGAGCCCGGTCGCTCCGTCGATGTTGGTGTCGATGCCGCCCATCATGTAGTGGCAGACGGGCCTGATGGGCGCTGGCTTCTCCACTATGTCGATCCCCCTGAACTTGATGACTATCTCGCGGATGCCCGAAAGCCTCTGCTTGATCTTCTCCGCCCCTATGGGCGTGAGGTCCAGGTTGACGTAGGAGTAACCGCTGTGCTCGTCCTTGAACCCCCTTCCCTCCTCTATCTCCGTCATGATCGCCCTGGAGACCACGTCCCTCGAAGCCAGCTCGAGTCTCTCGGGGGCGTACTTCTTCATGAAGCGCTCCCCGTCCTTGTTCAGGAGCACGCCTCCCTCGCCCCTCGCAGCCTCGGTGATCAGAATCCCGGACGGCACCAGGCCCGAAGGATGGAACTGGACGAACTCCATGTCCTTCAGCGGGACCCCCGCCCTGTATGCGATGCTCATGCCGTCAGGGGTCGAGCTGTGGCCGTAGGTGGCGAAGCTGTAGAGCCTGCCCGAGCCTCCGGTGGCCATTATGCCAGCCTTGGCGAGGACCGCGGCGAAGTCGCCGGTCTTCATCTCTATGGCAGTCAGGCCCCTGAACTCGCCGGCCTCGGTCAGAAGCGAAGTCGCGAACCACTCCTGATAGAACGTTATGTTGTCGTACTTGGTCGCGGTGTCGTAGAGCGTCTGCATCTCGAAGAAGCCCACCTTGTCCTCGGCGTAGGTCGCCCTTGGATGGCTGTAGCCCCCGAACCAGCGCTGGGCAATCCTCCCGTCCTCGCGCCTCGACCAGGGCAGACCCCAATGCTCAAGCTGGTGGATCTCCTGGGGCATCATCTGCACGAACCTCTCGACAGCGTCCTGGTCCGCCAGGTAGTCCGAGCCCTTCACAGTGTCGAAGGCGTGCGACTCCAGCGAGTCCCCGGTGTCGGGATACAGCACCGCTGCCGTGCCGCCCTCGGCGCTGACCGAGTGGGAACGCATGGCCTGGACCTTGGTGAGGACCGCGATGTCCGCCTTCCCGCCGCTCACCCTCGCGGCCTCGATGGCCGCCCTGAGTCCGGCGATGCCGGAGCCGACTATCACGATGTCGTGCTTGAGGGTCTCAACCATCGAGCTCAGCAGTCAGCAGCCTGATGTCAACTCAACTTAGGCTTTGCTTCGAGAATCCGAAAGCTGAAACCGATCGCCCGGCGATTGGAAATCCCCGTTTTCGGGTTTCGGGTCGTTTCATCATGGATAACCTTTTAACAGCATTGAAAATCGCCAGTAGGCTACGAGAGGTAAGTATTGCCTCACTACGGTTACAGTTTCGAGGGTTTCGACCCAGCGGTGCATGTGCGGGCTAGCGGAAGAGAGGTGAACATCTCCCCAAAGGCGGCCAGGGAGGTCGCGTTATCGATCAAGGGGATGTCGGTTACGAAGGCCATAGACCTGCTCGAGCTGGTGGAGGAGAAGAAGATGGCGATCGCGTTCAGGAGGCACAAGCTCAAGGTGGGCCACAGGAGCGAGCTCCAAGGTTTCCCATCGGGCTCCTACCCGGTGAAGACTGCGGGCGTCTTCGTCGACGTCCTGAAGAACCTCCAGGGCAACTCCGAGTTCAAGGGGCTCGACCCCGAGCGCGTGATGATCATCCACGCGTCGGCTTACGCAGGGCGGACCATCAAGGACTACGTCCCCCGGGCTTACGGCCGCTCCTCCCCCAACTTCCACCAGCTGGTCCACATCGAGCTCGTAGGGAAAGAGGTCTAGCTTGTCGGTCCAGCAGCGAAGTTCGGTAAAGGCGATTCTCCTCACGACAAGGTCCTTCGCTGCGCTGGACGAATTCCTCGAGAAGCAACTGCGCGACGCCGGCTACGGCGGCCTCGAGGTGCAAAAGTCATCCGTGGGGACCACGCTGAAGGTCTACGTGGCAAGGCCCGGGCTCGCGATCGGAAGGCGGGGAACGGGGATCAAAGAGCTGACGGACAAGGTCGCCGCCCAGTTCGGACTCCCAAACCCGCAGATTGCAGTCTCCGAAGTCGTCAATCCGGAGCTGAACGCCCGGATAATGGCTGGAAGGATCGCGCAGATAGTCTCCAGGGGCACCGCCTTCAGGAGGGCGGCGATGTGGACGGTCAACAACATCATGAACGCCGGGGCCGCCGGGGTCGAGGTCTCCGTAAGGGGCAAGCTGAGGAGCGACAGGTCGCACGGCGAAAAATACAGAGCGGGTGTGGTCCCCAAGAGCGGAGACACAGCAGAGCGGACCGTCAGCGAAGCGACCACCGACGTCCTACTGAAGCTCGGACTCTACGGCATCAAGGTCAAGATAGCGCTGAAGGACGCGCTGCCGCCGGACTTCCAGCTAAGGTCTGACATAGAGCAGGAGAAGAAAGAGAATGGCACAACTCAAACCGAGGGAATTGAGGCAACAGGAACCTGACAAGCTCAGGCAGACGCTCTTCGACCTCAGGGCGGAGCTCTCCAAGCTTGCGGGCAACAAGGAACGCGGCCTGGTCCAGAAGGACGTAGGCAAGGTCAGGAGGGTGCGGCGCGACATCGCCAGGGTGCTGACCATCATGAGAGAGAAGGGAGTGATCGAATGAGCGTGATAGGGACTAGGGCAGTGATAGTTGACGCCAAGGACGCAACCAAGCGGGGAAGGAAGGGAGAGATAGTGCTGGAGACAGCGAACACGCTGCTCATGAAGACCGCAGACGGAACGATAACTGTGGAGAAGGCAGGCACCGTTCTCGAAGTCGAGGGCGACGGCGAGCCTCTCGTGGGCGACGACATGCTCGGCAGGCTCGAGGACAGGATAAGGGGGAGGAGCGCTTGAGCACCGCAGGCCTGCTCGTCGCGGCCCCCAAGAAGCCCTGCAGCGACGATAGATGCCCCTTCCACGGCCACCTGAAGGTGAGGGGCAAGCTGCTGTCGGGCAAGGCGGTCTCCACGGCCGGCAAGAGTTTCGTTGTCGTCCAGATGGAGTTCCTGCACAAGGTGAGCAAGTATGGCAGAGGCGAAAGAAGGAAGAGCAGGGTCAGCGCCCACCTTCCGCCCTGCATCGAAGTGAAGGAGGGCGACAGGGTCACCCTAGGTGAGTGCCGGCCGCTGTCGAAGACCATCTCCTTCGTCGTTGTCGCAGCCGGGAGGGGCAGCTAGTGTCAACAAAGTCTCGTGCGGTCTCGGCCAAGGGAGTCGAGGAGTTCAAGAACTACATCACCCGAGCCATCCCGCTCAACGCGGTCATCACATGCGCGGACAACACAGGGGCGAAGACACTCCGCGTCGTCATGGTGACGAAGGCGAAGACGAGGCTCAGCAGGTATCCGGCCGCATCGGTGGGCGACAGCATCATCTGTGTGGTGAAGAGGGGTCCCCCGGAGCTGCGGAAGCAGGTATTCGGCGGCGTGATAATCAGGCAGAAGTATCCCGTCAGGAGGGTCAGCGGCCAGAGGCTGGTCTTCGAGGACAACGCGGCCGTCATCGTTACACCTGAGGGCGACCTGAAGGGCACCGACATCAAGGGCCCGGTCGCCAGCGAGGCCGCAGAGAAGTGGCCCAGGATAGCCAATCTGGCTTCCATAATCGTATGAGGTGGCTTGGATGAAATTCTCCTCGATGCTCTCGGCCGAACTCCGCGAGAAATACAGGCGCAAGTCCGTAAGACCGAGGCCCGGAGACTCCGTCAGGATAGTCAGGGGCGAGTTCCTGGGGGTGGAGGGCAAGGTCACCAAGGTCATCGACAAGGACGGCAGGCTCAACGTGGAAGGAGTCTCCAGGGAGAAGATGAAGGGAGGGACCGCGCCGGTGCCGATCGAAGCATCCAAGGTCATCCTGACCTCCCTGAACCTGGAGGACAAGATCAGGAAGGCCAAGCTGGAGGGCGAGGGATAGATGGGCAAGAAAGGCGGAGTCAACAGGCTGAAGAGGATCGCGGCCCCACGCAGCTGGGACATCTCCCGCAAGGGCGACCGCTTCGTCTTCAAGCCCCTTCCGGGGCCTCACTCGACGTCGGCGTCCTACCCCCTCGGAGTGGTCATCCGGGACCTGGCCGGAATGGCCGGAACTTCCAAGGAGGTCAAGATCGCAACGAAGACGGGGAAGGTCGTCGTCGACGGAAGGGTCAGGCACTCGCCCAGCTTCCCGGTCGGGCTCTTCGATGTGGTCAGCATCGCCTCCGAGGGAGTCTCGTTCAGGCTTGTTCCGTCGGCCAAGGGCTTCCTGCTCTCCAAGGTCAACCCTGCCGAGGCAGGGAAGAAGCTCTGCAGCATAAAGTCGAAGTCAAAGACCAAGGGAGGGCACGTGCAGTACGGCCTCCACGACGGCAGGTCGCTGGTGGACGACAAGCTCAACCTATCGCCGGGAGACGCGGTGCTCCTGGAGGTGCCCGCCCAGAAGGTAATCGACCAGGTGAAGCTGGCCAAGGGCTCCCTGGGTCTTGTCCTCTCCGGCGACAGGGCCGGTCAGGCAGGCAAGATACTCGAGGTGAAGCAGGGAACCGTCACCAGGGAGAGAATGGTTAAGTTGTCGCTGCCAGGCGGCGAGGCAGAGATCCCGTCGAGGCTTGTCTTCCCTGTCGGGACTGCCAAGCCAGTGATCAACGTGGGAGCTGCGTCACCATGAGCCTCAAAACAGTCCAGGAGAATCCGATGCGTGCGATACGAGTGGGGAAGGTAGTGGTGAACATAGGCCTCGGGAAGTCGGGCGAGGCCATAGAGAGAGGCAAGAAGGTGCTCGAAGAGATCACGGGGCACAAGCCCGCCCAGCGGCGCGCAAAGAAGAGCGTCAGGGATTTCGGCATCCACAAGGGCGAGCCCATAGGCGTCCTGGTCACAGTCAGGGGGAAGGAGACCGCCGAGCTGATCAAGAGGCTCCTGGTTCCCAGGGACGGCAAGCTGTCAGAGTCCTGCTTCGACCCGAGGGGCTCCGTGTCGTTCGGAATAAAGGAGCACATCGAGATCCCCGGCATAAAGTACGACCCGGCAATAGGCATCCTCGGCATGAACGTGTCCGTCCTACTCGAGAGGCCCGGCTACAGGGTCACCAGGCGGAGGCGCCGTACCTCTAGGGTGGGCAAGGAGCACTTCATCTCCAAGGAAGAGGCAATGGAATTCTTCAGGACCAGCTTCGGGGCGACAGTTTCATGAAAGAGAGGCATCCAAAGAAGAGGAGCTACGGCAAGTCCACACGCTACTGCCGCAGGTGCGGACAGTACGGCGCGGTCATCAGGGCCTACGACCTCGTGCTCTGCAGGCAGTGCTTCAGGGAGGTCGCAGGGAAGCTTGGCTTCAGGAAGTACGACTAGGAGTAGATTGACATGGCAGCCACCAACGTGATAGCGAATCTCTTCGCGAGCCTCCAGAACGCGGAGATGCGGAACAAGAAGGAGTGCATGGTGATCCCCGCCTCCAAGCTCGCCAGCGAGGTGCTCAGGGTCCTCCAGAAGAGGAAGTACGTGGGAGTGTTCGAGTTCATCGACGACGGAGTGGGCGGCAAGCTGAGGATCGAGCTGCTCGGAAAGATAAACAAGTGCGGCGCCATCTCGCCGCGGTTCCCAGTGAAGTCGGGGAAGCTCGTCGACTGGGAGCACCGGTACCTTCCCGCTGTCGGAGTCGGCACGCTCATAGTCTCGACGCCCCAGGGCGTCATGCCGCATGCGGAAGCCCAGGAGAAGAAGCTGGGCGGGAGACTGATCGGCTATGTCTACTAGCGCAGTCGAAGAAAAGGCGGTCCAGGTCCCCGCCGGCGTGAAGGCCACACTCGAGGGCAGGTCCCTGGTCGTGAAGGGCAAGCTGGGAGAGAACAGGAAGGACTTCCAGAAGATCAACATCAATCTCTCGGTGCAGGGGGACAAGATCGTGCTCACCCCGTTCTCCAAGAAGAAGAAGGACAACGTCGTGGTGAACACCGTCCTAAGCATAATCGGGAACATGGTCACGGGGGTGACCAGGGGCTTCACCTACAAGGTCAAGGTGGTCTACGCCCACTTCCCCATCTCGGTGAAGACGAAGGGGGACGAGATCCTCGTCGAGAACTTCGTGGGCGAGAGGTCCCCCAGGGTCGCCAAGATAATCGGCTCCTGCAAGGTCGCCATAGAAGGCGACGACGTGGTGGTGAAGGGCGTCTCCGTGGAGGACGTAGGCCAGACTGCGGCCAACCTGGAGCTGGCGACCAAGATCAGGCGGAAGGACCAGCGGGTCTTCCTCGACGGACTCTACATATACGAAAAAATGGAGGGGATGTGAAGAATGCCCAAGAAGAAGGAGTCAGAGGAGAACAGGCTGAAGGCGCTTGTGCAGAAGAGGGCCGAGCTCCGCAAGCACAGGCCCGCCTTCGTGCGCCAGGAGAGCTGGCGCTTCGTGAGGATCAAGGTTCCATGGAGGAAGCCGAAGGGCGTCGACAACAAGGTGCGGAGGCAGGACAAGGGCTGGCCGGCGCTGGTGAGGGTGGGCTACCGAGGCCCGGCTGCGTCGCGCGGCCTCCATCCGAGCGGCCACTTCGAGGTCCTGGCGCACAGACCGCAGGACATCGAGGGGCTGGTTCCCGGGAGGGACGTGGTCAGGGTCGGCTCCACCGTGGGCGCAAAGAAGAGAGAGAAGATACTCGCCAGGGCCAACGAGCTGGGGCTCAGGGTCGTGAATCCGACGGGGTTGAGGATCATTGAATCTAAGAAGTAAGAGGAGGCTGGCCGCTTCGGTCATGCACGTCGGCCTAGACAGGGTCATCTTCGACGAGGAGTACTCGGACCTGATCCAGGACGCAATCACCAGGAGCACCATCAGGGGTCTGGTGGGCTTCGGAGCGATCAGGGCGGCGCCGAAGAAGGGGACCTCCCAGGGGAGGAAGAGGGAGAGGTCGCAGAAGCTGAAGCGAGGGCGCGGTCCGGGCTCCACAGAGGGGCCGAAGTACGCCAGGAACCCGAGGAAGGACAGGTGGGCCACCAAGGTGAGGGCGCTCCGCTGGAGGCTCAAGGTGGCCAGAGACAGGGGCACGATAACCAAGGAGGCCTACAGGCGGCTGTACAAGCAGACCAAGGGCGGACAGGTCAGGGGAGTCAAGCACCTGCTCGAGCTGATGAAGGAGGCAAAGAGATAGTTGTCTGTCCACCTGGCGGTTCCTAGACGCAGGCGCGAAGGGGTCACCGACTTCCACGCCCGGAAGAAGGCCGTGTCCGCCCACGCCCCGCTGCTAGTGGTGAGGATCTCCAACAAGAACGTCTCGTCGCAGTTCGTGATGCCCAAGGTCAAGGGCGACGAAGTGGTCTCCTCTTGCCATTCGGGGCAGCTCCGCAAGCTGGGATGGTCGGGGTCCGGGAAGTCGACGCCCGCGTGCTACCTCCTCGGGCTGCTCGCCGGCAAGAAAGCGCAGGCCAAGGGCGTGAAGGAGGCCGTGCTCTACAACGGTCTGGTCCCGTTCATCAGAGGCTCGAGGATCTCGGCCTTCGTCAAGGGAGTGGTCGACTCGGGGGTGACGATGTCTGTGGACGCGGAAGTGCTTCCCTCTCAGGACAGGCTCACGGGCAAGGCCATAGCGGACTACGCCGCTGGGCTGGCCAAGGACGACAAGGACGCCTACAAGGCGCGCTTCTCCGCCCTGATCAAGGGCGGCTTCAAGCCCGAAGACTACCCGGCGCAGTTCGAGAAGACGAAGGCGGCCATAGCGGGGTCCAAGAATTGAGCATGATGGCGCGGCGGGAAAGGGAGGAGGCCGAGGAGGTCTGGGTGCCCAAGACAAGACTGGGCAAGCTGGTCAACGAGGGCAAAGTCACCTCCCTGGAGGAGATATTCAAGAGCGGCCAGCGCCTGCGTGAGGCGGAGATTGTCAAGAAGCTGCTCCCGGAGCTGCGGAACGAGGTCGTCGGCGTCAGCGTGGTCCAGAAGCAGACTGACGCTGGCGAGCTGACCAGGTTCTCCGCGGTGGTGGCTGTGGGCAACGGCGCGGGATGGTTCGGCGTCGGAAAGGCGAAGGCCATGCAGACCAGGGAGGCCATCGAGAAGGCGACCAACACGGCACTGCTCAACATAATCCCGGTCAAGCTGGGCTGCGGCAGCTGGGAGTGCAGGTGCGGCGGTACCCACTCGGTCCCCTACAGGATTCGCGGCAAGGCGGGCAGCGTCACCGTCGAGATAATACCTGGCCCGAGGTCGCTCGGACTCGTGGCTGGTCCGGCGCTCAAGAACCTGCTCCAGCTGGCGGGAGTGAAGGACGCCTGGATCAGGACGTTCGGCTCAACCAACACCATGTCATCGCTGGCCAACGCGGTGTACGACGCGTTCAGGATGTCGCACGGGCTCAACGTCTGAGGAGATGGACAAGATGAGCCTCCTACTTGTACTCAATCTGCGGGGGAAGATAGACTCCACGGCGGGAGTGAGGAAGGCGCTGGCGGAGCTGAAGGTGGAGCGGAAGTTCTCGGCCACCATTCTCACCGACGACCCACCCACGGTGGGCATGCTGAAGGCGTGCAAGGACTACGTCGCCTGGGCGCCGGCCGATCCGAAGCTCCTCACCAGCCTGCTGAAGAGCAGGGGCATGGTGAGCGAGAGCCGAAAGCTGGACCAGGAGGCGCTAAAGTCGCTGGGCTTCAAGAAGTACGAGGACTTCGCAGAGAAGATAATGAAGGACGGCGCGAGGCTCTCCGCCCACAAGGGCATCAGGCCCTTCTTCCGGCTGAGCCCACCCAAGGGAGGTTTCAGGCTGTCGATGAGGAGGCAGGCGAGCGAGAAGGGGATACTGGGGAACAACCCGAGACTGGCCGAGCTGGTGGAGAGGATGGTCTAGATGCCGACGCGCGTCAGGAAGGCTAGGCGGTACAGAGGGATGCGGACCCACGGCTACGGTCAGATCAACCAGCACAGGCACTCGGGACAGCAGGGCGGCCACGGCCAGGCGGGCCTTCACAAGCACAAGTGGTCATGGCTGCTGAAGAACGACCCGGACCACTTCGGCAGAGACCCCTTTGTGCCTCCGGGCCACGAGAAGCCCTCCACCTGGATGAACGTCGGAGACCTGGACATCGTCGCTTCGGGCCGGCAGGTGCTCGACTTGACCTCCATGGGTGTGGGGAAGCTGCTCGGCTCGGGTTCGGTGACAGGCTCCTATCAGGTCAGGGTCGCATCGTTCACGAAGAAGGCTCAGGCTAAAATAGAGGCGGCGGGCGGAAAGGTCGCAGCCAAGGAGTAGGGCCAGACCTCATGGCCTCGATGCGCGACTTCATCAAGAGTGTAGCCACTGTACTTCCTGAGATCCCGAAGCCCGAGAAGAAGCCGGGCCTCAACGAGCGCTTCATCTGGACCGCCTTCGCGCTGATCGCGTATCTGGTGATGGCAGTCACCCCCCTCTACGGCTTTGGAGGGGCCGCCAGTCAGACCGACCAGCTCGCCTTCCTGAGGGTCGTCTTCGCATCCGCCCAGGGCACCCTCATGGAGCTCGGCATCGGCCCCATCGTGACTGCGGGACTGATACTCCAGCTTCTTGTCGGGAGCGAGATCATCAAGCTCAACATGAGCGAACCCGCCGACAGGGCCATCTTCGGCTCGGCCACCAAGTTCCTCACCATGATAGTCATAGTGGGCGAGTCGCTGGCCTACATACTCGGAGGCGCCCTCGGGTCCCTGACGCCGAACCAGGAGATCGTAATCTTCGTCCAGCTCTTCATAGCGAGCGTGATGGTGCTGCTGCTCGACGAGATGATCCAGAAGGGCTGGGGGATAGGGAGCGGGGTCAGCCTCTTCATCCTCGCCGGCGTCTGCCAGACGGTCCTGTGGTACACCTTCTCCCCGCAGACGCTGAGGGAGTCAGCCACCTCCACGGCCACGGTGATATTCGGCTTCGTCCCCGCCCTCATCAGCGCGTTCTTCACCAAGACCCTCCCCGACATACTGGTCAGGGGCTTCCGCTACCCCAGTCTCCTCACCTTCGTCCTCACCATCGTCATGATTCTCGTGCTGGTCTACATCGAGGGCATCAGGGTCGAGCTTCCGATAACCTCCACAAAGTACAGGGGCTTCCAGGGAGTCTACCCGATCAAGCTCCTCTACGTTTCAAACATTCCGGTCATACTCGTTTCGGCTCTGGCCGCCAACGTGACCTTCTTCACCAGAATCCTCTCCAACTTCTACGGGTCGGGCACCAACACCTGGTTGGGTTACCTCGGCACCTTCCCCACAGGCGCCAACGCCACCTCCACGTACCCGACTGGCGGTCTGGTCTATTACATGACTGCCCCCCAGGGGATCCAGCAGACGTTCTCCGACCCCATCCACTCCGTGATCTATCTGCTCTACCTGGTCGGCATGGCCGTGCTCTTCGCCAAGCTCTGGGTCGAGATAGGCGGGCTGAACCCCAAGGCCGTCGCCAAGAACCTGATGGACGCAGACGTCCAGGTGCCCGGCTTTCGGAGGACGGGCCTCTCCATAGAGCAGATGCTGAACCGCTACATCCCAACCCTGACCATCATCGGCGGCATATTGATCGGGTTGATCGCCGGAATCTCCGACCTCTTCGGGGTCTTCGGCTCGGGCATAGGCATACTGCTCATGGTCGACATAATACTCCAGTACTACCAGATGCTGCTGAAGGAGCAGGTCGAGGAATTCTCGCCGGCGCTCGCGGGCGTCCTGGGGGCGACCTAGGCGATGAACCTCAGGGTCGTGGTCGTGGGCGTTCCTGGAGTCGGCAAGACCACCATCGTCGAGAAGCTCAGCCGGGCCATCAAGGGTTCCAGGGTTGTCACCTTCGGAACGGTGATGCTGGAGGAAGGGAAGCGACTCCGGTGGATAAGGCACAGGGACGAGCTGAGGAAGCTGCCCGTGGAGAAGCAGAAGCAGCTCCAGAAGCTGACGGCCACGCGCATCGCCAGGATAAAGGCCAAGGTCCTTTTCGTTGACACCCACCTGTTCATACGGACGGGCGAAGGCTTCTGGCCCGGACTCCCCTTCGAAGTGGTGAGGGCTCTGAAACCGACCCATCTCATACTCGTGGAGGCCGAGCCGAAGGAGATACTTTCACGGCGGCAGGAAGACAAGACCAGGTACAGGGACGCAGTCACGGCCAAGGACCTCGAGGGCGAGCTCTCGCTCGCGAGGAGCTTCCTGACTGTGTCGTCCACGCTGACCGGCGCGCCCATGCTGATCGCGTCCAACAGGCACGGAAAGTCGCGCGAGGTGGCCAAGGGCCTCGCGAAAATCCTCACGGAGGCGGCCAACTGACCTTGATGATTCCCGACGCGACATTCATAGTCACGGGCACCGCGCTGGGCCTGGGCATCGCGACGCAGTTGCTTACCCTGCGGTTCGTCAACCTCGCAGCCGAGAGAAGGATGAAGGCGGAGATAAGCCAGTACCAGGCGGACCTGCGGGAGGCAGTAAGGAACAAGGACAAGGCCAGGGAGGAGAAGCTGAAGAAGAAGGACCTTCAGATCAAGCAGATGAACACCAAGGTCTCCACAGCACGCCTCAAGGTCACGGCGATAACCTTCGTCCCGTTCATTGTCCTCTACTACCTGATGGCGGGATATCTGGGCGGCTTCGGCGTCACAGTCGCACATTCGCCGATTCCGATACCATACATCGTCACCAACGGGGACATCCCCCTGTTCTGGTGGTACACGATATCGTCGCTCACCTTCAGCCCGATGCTCACCAAGATATTCGGAACCACGACATAGGGGTGTTGCCACACGGACGCCATTATCGTCTCCGGGATGCCAGCGGTAGGAAAGACGACGGTCTCCAAGATCGTGGCCGAGGGCCTCGGCCTGAAGGTGGTGGGCGGGGGAGACGTGCTGAAGGAGATGGCCGTCGAGGAGGGATACAAGCCCGGAGGCGAGGATTGGTGGGACACCGACGAGGGGAACAAGTTCCTCGACGAGAGGAAGCGGACGCACGGCTTTGACAAGCTGGTGGACGAGCGGCTCATCAAGAAGGCCGCCAGCGGCGACGTGGTGATAACCAGCTATCCGGTCCCCTGGCTCTCGAAGAAGGGGCTGAAGGTCTGGCTCTCGGGGAGCGTCGACAGCAGGGCGAAGCGGATGGCGAAGCGCGACCACACCGACGAGGAGAGGTGCAGGAGCGTTCTGGCCGTCAGGGACGTCGAGAACCACAAGCTCTACAAGAGCATCTACTCCATAGAGTTCGGCAAGGACCTTTCTCCCTTCGACCTGGTGATCGACACGGACTCCATCGACGAGTCCAAGGTCGCCGAAATAATCCTCCACTACGTCAGGAACAGAAGAGGCTGAGTTGCAGCCCCGGAGGACCGTGGTCCTGGACGAGGAGGAGTCGGACCCGAGCCACGGCTGGGACCCATCCAAGAGGCCCATCGAGGTCCTCATGGACTATGGGCTGGTTCCTCTCGACAAGCCGAGGGGACCGACCAGCCACGAAGTCGTCGCCTGGGTCAGGAAGCTGCTCGGAAAGGAGAGGGCCGGGCACAGCGGAACCCTCGACCCTCCGGTGTCGGGGGTCCTTCCGATCGGTCTGGGGGATGCCACCAAGGCGCTCAGCCTCCTGCTCCTCTTCCCGAAGGAGTACCGCGCCGTGATGAGGCTCCATTCGTCGGTGCCGAGAAGGGAGTTGGACAGGGTGGTCTCAGAGTTCACGGGCGAGATATTCCAGAGACCTCCCCAGCGCTCTGCGGTGAAGCGCGATGTGCGCAGCAGGACGATCCACGAACTCGAGGTCACGGAGGCGCAGGGGAACCTGTACCTGCTGAGGTGCCTCTGCCAGTCAGGCACCTACCTGAGGAAGCTGATCTACGACATGGGCGAAGTCCTTGGGGTCGGGGCCACCATGGTCGAGCTCCGGAGGACGAAGGTGGGTCCGCTCGACGAGGCCGACGGGCTGGTGACCCTCCATCAGCTGAACGACGCGGTCTTCAAGCTTCGCGAAGCGGACGAGTCGGCCATGAGACGTGCCATCAGCCCGGTGGAGCGGTGCGTCGGGTCGACTCGAAGGCTTGTCATCCGGGACTCCGCAGTGGACGCGGTCTGCCACGGGGCCAGGTTGGCCGTTCCCGGCATTCTCTCGGCTTCGGACGGGATCTCGAAGGGAGAGACGCTCGCCATCATGTCCTCCAAGGGGGAGTTGGTCGCCCTGGGCAAGGCGATGATGACTGCGGAAGAGATGCAGCGGGTCAGCAAGGGGCTGGCGTCCACGGTGGAGAGGGTCGTGATGAAGAAGGGAACCTATCCTACGATGTGGAAGCATCAGAAGAAGCCGTCGTAGCCGACCTCCTCCGCCTCTTCGGCCTTCCTGACGTCGGCTGCCTTCTCCTCTTCACCATGAAGTCTCTCAGGAACTCCAGCACCTTCTCGCCGCGCTGGTTGGTCCCCCAGGTCCGAAGGGTGACGATGCCGCTGCCGGGGATGCTGGCAGAGACCCTGGTGGCGACCACCTCGCACTCTGCATAGATGGTGTCTCCGGCGAACACGGGATGGAGGAACTTCACGTCGCGAAGGCCCAGCATGAAGCCGTTCGCGCTGGTCTGTTCGACGAGCATGCCTGCCACGGTCGCGAGCGTCAGGAATCCGTTGACTACCATCCTGCCGCGAAACGGCTCGCCAGGGAATTCTCGTCTGGCGTAGTCGGCGTTGAAGTGGATCTGGTTCGCGTTGTTGGTCAGCAGGGTGAACCAGATGTTGTCCGGGTCAGTTACAGTCCTCCCGACCTTTCCCTTCAGCCGAACGCCCTTCCGAAAGTCCTCGAAGAAGAGCCTCTTTTCGGCCACGGCCGCTTCCCCGGCCCAGTTGTATTAACGGTTTGTCGCAAGACTTAAACTGAATCCCAGGCTCGGAACGAGTGTGCTGAGGAGAAGCCAGCTCTACGTTCCAGGGAACAACGAGCGGATGGCCACGAAGGCTTCGACGCTGGAAGCCGACTCCGTGATTCTCGACTTGGAAGACGCGGTCCCCGAGGACCAGAAAGGTCAGGCCCGCGAGCTGGTCATCAGACTGTCACGGGAGCTGGATTGGGGGAGGCGGGAGCTCTGCGTCAGGACCAACCCGAGGGGGTCGAGGGACTTCTCTAAGGACATCGAGGCTGCAGCAAGATGCGGGCGAGTCCAGACCATAGTGGTTCCAAAGGCGGAGGGCGACTGTTCAGCCGTTGCTGCGAAGACTAGGAAGGCGCTCATCCCGATAGTAGAGACAGCTTCAGGTCTCGTGAACCTCCGGGCCGTCGCTTCGTCAGCGAGGGCGGTGGCTGTGACCTTTGGAGCGGCGGACTTCGCGGCGTCCGTGGGCGGTTCAGTGGGTTCCTACCAGGGCAACCTTGTCGTGAAGACGCTCATCGCGACAGCTGCTGCTGCTTTCGGGTTGGATGCCGTAGACAGCGTCTTCTTCGACCTGGAAGACGGGCGCGGGTTCAGGAGGGAAGCCGCAGCCGCGCGCGGGCTCGGGTTCGTAGGCAAGCAGGTCGTCCACCCCTCGCAGGTGGGGATGGCGAACGAGGCATTCTCGCCGACCAGAGCGCAGCTGGAGTGGGCCAGGAAGGTGGTGGACGAGCTGGCCAAGGCATCCTCGGGCGCTAGAGGGGCCGTAAGGGTCGACGGGAAGCTGGTGGACGCAGTGCACGGCCGCATCGCGCGACGAATCCTCGAGGGTTCCAAGAATCCCCGCGGACTATAGGCCCAGGTAAGCCTCCTGCAGCGACTTGTTGGCCCTGAACTGGGCTGGGTCGCCTTCGAAGCCCATCCTTCCGTTGTCCAGAAGGTAGGCCCTGTCCGCGATGGCGAGGGTCCCCTCCACGTTCTGCTCAACCAGCAGAATCGTCAGGCCCTTGGCCTTCAGCTCGCTCAGGACCTTGAAGAGTCGGGAGACAATTATCGGCGCCAAACCCAGAGACGGCTCGTCCAGCATCAGCAGTTCCGGCTCGGCCATCAATCCCCTCCCTATAGCGAGCATCTGCTGCTCTCCCCCGCTTAGGGAGCCGGCCCTCTGCTTCCTCCTGTCCTTCAAGACAGGAAAGAGCCCGTAGACCGATTCGGCGTTCTCACCTCTCCGGCCGCGCGCCCGCGCTGTGTAAGCCCCGAGCTGCAGGTTCTCGTCGACCGTCATCCCCCTGAAGAGCCCCCTCCCCTCGGGCACCAGCGTCAGCCCCAGCGCGGCGACCTTGTTGGCCTGAAGGCCGGTGATTTCTCGGGAACCGAAGGAAACGCCCCCGCCCTTGGGCTTGAGCACCCCCTCGACGCAGCGGAGGCATGTGGTCTTTCCGGCGCCGTTGGAGCCGAGGAGCGCGACCAGCTCGCCCCTTTTCACATGGAAGCTGACATCCCAGAGAACCTGGGTCGCGCCATACGCGGCCGAGAGGCCTGAAACCTGCAGCAGACTGTCAGCCTTCATGAAGCCTTTCCCCCGAAGTACGCAGCCAGGACCCTCTCGTCCTTCACGACCTCTTCCGGGCTCCCCCTAGCTATAACGCTCCCCTGCTGAAGGACGAGCACCCTGTCGACCGACCGCATGAGCACCCTCATGACGTGTTCAGTCCACACCACGGAGACCCCGAACTCGCGCGAGAGCCTCTTGACCATCTCCGAGGCCCATGCAGCTTCAGCCACTGTCAGTCCAGCAGCGAACTCGTCAAGGAGCAGGAGCCTCGGCGATGTGCCGAGCGCCCGCGCCACCTCCAGCCGCTTCTTCTCCGACGACGACAGGGAGCCCGCCCTCTGGTTCGCTTTGTCGCGGAGACCCACCATGTCGCAGAGTTCGAGGCTGTCGGCGGGCAACTTGCCCCGGCCGGAGCGGCCGCTGAAGAGAGAGCCGGCTCTGATGTTCTCGCCGACGGTCATCTCTTCGAAGGGCTGTGGTATCTGGAATGTCCTCGCTATGCCGAGCCTGGCCAGCCTGTGCGCCGGGAGCCGTGTCGTCTCCCGGCCCTCGAAGAGCACAGACCCTCCGTTCGGCCTGAGAGAGCCGGAGACTATGTTGAAGAGCGTCGTCTTGCCGGCACCGTTGGGGCCGATCAGGCCAAGGACCTCTCCCTCACCGACCCCGAATGACACGTCCTTCAGCACCTCCAGCCCTGCGAAATGCTTGGAGACGTCCTTCAACCTGAGGAGCTCAGCCATCTACCGCCCGCTCCTGAACCGGCCCAAGAGCCTCTTTCCACCACCGAGGAGGCCGTCGGGGACCACCAAGACCACGGCGATTATGATGACTCCGAGCACCATCAGGTGGATGTATGGGTAGCTGAGCCCCAGGAAGTCTGTGAGCTCGTACAGCAGGGCCCCTCCTATGACCGGACCCGCCACGGTCCCGAGGCCTCCGAGCATCGCCATCGAGATGGATGTGACCGTTATCTCCAGGTTGAAGGCGGAGGGCGGGTCGATGAAGGTTATCTGCCAGATGGCCAGCGCTCCGGCAAGCCCCGCGAAGAAGCCGCTGACTACGAGCGTGAGCGTCTTGTAGTATGTTGCGTTGATCCCGATCGAATTGGCCGTGGATTCCTGCTGCTTGATGGCTTTCAGGGCGACGCCGAACCTAGACCTGGAGATCGAGTACATTGCCGCGACGCAGGCGGTCGCAACAACGACCATCGTGTAATACTGGGCGAGCGGCTGGTAGTAGGAGATGGGGAGGGTGAAGCCCACCGCGGAACCCACGGCGCCCCAGGTGTTGAAGGTCACGAAGAAGGCCTCGTTGATGCTCAGCGTCGCTATCGCGAAATAGGCGCCCCTCAGCTTGGTCGTGGGAACGCTGATGCCGAGGGCGAGCAGCCCTGACGCGAGCCCGCCGCCCAGCACGGCGAGGTATGGAGAGGCACCCGAGTGGACCATCAGCAGAGTGCTGACGTACCCCCCGACGCCGTAGAATACCACGTGTCCAAAGTTGACGTATCCTGTGAGGCCGGCGAATATGTTGAAGCTCTCGGAAAGGACCACCCAGTTGAGGATGAAGAAGAGGACGGAGAGCCTCGCGAAGAACGTGGGCGCCAGGGCGAGGACCAGCAGAAGTAGTGCGACAATGCCCAACCCCACGGGCCTCTTGACCGCAGGCCGGCTACCCCCGGTCTCCGTCACTCTGTCCTAGCTCCCATTATGCCCGAGGGCCTCACAACAAGTACTATGACCAGGATGATGAACCCTATCGCAGGCGTAGCCGATGCAGGGACGAATAGGGACGCGACATTGTTGACCACGCCGATCACCACGCCGCCGAGGAGGGCGCCGAAGGGACTCCCTAGCCCTCCGAGCACAACTATCACGAAGGAGAGCAGGGTGAAGTCCCCACCCCCGACCGGCGTCACGGCCTGAAGGAGCATCACCATCGAGCCCACCGAGGACGCCACTGCCACCCCTATGCCGAAGGACAGCATGCTGACGACCTCGGGGTTGATGCCCATCAGCAGAGCGGAGGCGCTGTCTTCGGTGACCGCCCTAATCGCCTTCCCCCAGTAGGTCCTGGTGAGAAAGACGCGCATGAACGCAGCCACCATTATGGCGTAAGCTGCGGCTATCGCCACGTTGCCCGGGAGCACCAGACCAAGGCCGGT
This sequence comes from uncultured Nitrosopumilales archaeon, assembly GCA_964513805.1. Classification (GTDB taxonomy): domain Archaea; phylum Thermoproteota; class Nitrososphaeria; order Nitrososphaerales; family Gagatemarchaeaceae; genus DASPPF01. The sequence continues at coordinate 3,882 of CAZENV010000052.1, read as the reverse complement.
GATGGCCGGGAAGGTGACATTGATGCCGCGCTGGTTCGCGGAGTAGATATAGAGCAGGAGGCTGCTGATGAGCGTCGAGAGCCCAAAGGTCAGGAAGAGCGACATGAGCTCTGGAGCGTGGGTGACGCGCCTCACCAGCCCCAGGTAGACCACCACGCCGAGCCCGAATCCGAACGGAATGGTGAATATGAGCGAGAGGATGGGGTGGACGCCTCCCAGGACAAAGAGCCAGTAGCTCGAGTAGGCGCCCAGGATGACGAAGTCGCCGTGGGCGATGTTGACGACCTTCATCACCCCCCAGACAAGAGTGAGCCCAAGCGCAAGGACCCCAAAGAGGAGCCCGTATGCAAGGCCGAGGACTACCAGTTCGGCAAGTATCAAGCCTGCGAAGCCATCTGCTGGATATTGCGGTTAAAGCCTTCTTCAGGCCTCAAGGCATCGGATAGACGAAGGGTGCCGTGGCGACCGCCCTGGGCCAGACGGTCTGCTTGACCCCGTTCTGCCACTGCATCACCACCATGGTGTGACCGGCCTGAATCCCAGTCGGGCCTATCTGGAAATTGCCGTAGAATGTCCAGATGTTCTCGCTGCTGAGCTGGTTCCTCACCGACGTCGAGTTCAGGGAGCCGCTGTCGCTGATTGCCCTCTCGAGCACGAGGCCCGAGTTGTACGCCTCTGCGGCTTCGTAGTTCGGGGCCATCTTGAAGGTGGAGTTGAACTGGTTGAAGAACTGTGAGCTTGTGATGTTCCCGTAGTACGGGGAGAAGTGGGTGAAGTCCAGGTTGGCCTCCCACTGAGAGGGAGCGGCAACGTTGTTGGCCAAACTGCCTAGGTCGGACTGGAAGTGCGGGTCGTCGGGGGCCACCAGGAGGGAGATCGCCTTGAAGTGCAGCCCGAGCGCCTGGACGTTCTTCATTATCGTCTCCCCGTCAACGAAGTGTGCACCGCCCAGCACGATGTCTGGGCTGGTCGCTGCGAGTGCGGTCAGCTGCGCTGTGAAGTCGGTGGCGGACTCTGTGTACAGTTGGTTGTAGACCACGCTGAACTTGCCCGAGGTCGAATTGATGAAGGCGGACGCGCCCTGCCTCACGGCTATTGAGAAGGCGTCATTCCCGAAGAAGAAGGCAACCTTGAGCGGAGCCGAGCTGTTCTGGTTCGCCAGCATCTGGAGCACTGGTACCATGTACTGCGACCCAGGACTCAGGACGCCCACGACGTACTTGTAGCCTTTCGCCCAGATCGAGTCGGAGGCGCCGCCGTGGCTGATCAGGAGAATGTGATTGGTCTCGGCAATGGGCGCAGCGGCCAGGGTCAGGGGGCTCGAGTACGGGGCGATCATGAAGTTGACGCCCTGCGTCACCAATGTCTGGTAGTCCGTGGCGACCACCGAAGCAGTCGAGGTATCGTCGTAATAGATCAACTGAACGGGCAGCTTGTGGTTGAGGCTGGAGACGTAGATTCCGCCCGATGCGTTGACGTTCTGGGCCCACATCTTCAAGCCATCGAGGCTCATCACTCCGTCCGCTGCGAACGAACCCGAAAGGGGCATGGTCATGCCGATCTTTATCGTGGCTGGCCCTGTATAGGGCGCGGTGGTCGTGGAAGACGTGGCCGGGGGCCCGAGCGTGAAGTAATACGCGCCTCCCAGCGCTACAACGACGAGGATGACGACTACACCGATGGATGCCGTCCGGCTTATGGCGCTTCTCGCCCGCGATCCGGAAAAGCCCAACACGCCTACTGTGTTAGGCTGGACTTATAGGCGTTACCCTGATCCGAAGGCAAGCGAACAGAAGCTGGCCACCGTGCTGCCTCTGAGCCGGCTCCCACGCAGACCGTGTGGTCAGAGCTTAACCTTCATCGGGCGGGCCGACCTGGGGAAGGGCGGGACCGCCACGCTGAACCGCCTTCGTCCAACGCTGACGCTCCTGATGACCCCTCTCCGCCTGAGGTCCCTGTCGCTGTGGAGGTCCATCAGGGTGGCCACTCTGGCGCAGGGAACATCGTCCCCGAGCAGGGCCAGCAGCCGTTCGGTGCCCAGTCCCCTAACAGCAGACTGGACGAGGGCGTCGACTTTCTCCCGGGCGGCTATCCTCTGCTGCATTGTCTGGTAGGATGGTCCGGACGATATGCGCAACTTCGCCGCTAGTTTCTGCCAGTGAGAATCGGCTAGGACGCCGATGAAGACGAAGCCGTCGCGGGTAGAAAAGACGCCGTAGGGGGCGAAGCCAGGGTGTGAAGACCCCAGGTTCGAAGGCTCGCCTCCTTTGAAGTCGATGTATGGCAGCCAATAGCCGTTCCAGTAGACCACCACATCCTTGAGAGGGATTTCGACGAACGCGGCTTTCTTCGGCCTTGAGAGGAGCGCCGACAGAATCCCGATCGCGCCGAAGGAGGCGGCGGAGAGGTCCACGCACGGGTTCCCGACCCTGGACGGCCGACCACTTTCTCTCCGGGCTACGTGCATCAGGCCGCCTTCCGCTTGTGCTATCGTGTCGAAACCGACGCGGTTGGCCGAAGAGCTGCCACGCGCGAATCCTTTGATCGAGCAGTAGATTATCTTCTTGTTCAGCGCCCTGACCTTGGCGAACCCAAGCCCGAGTTCCCTGACGGCCCGCGGAGAGAGGCTCTCCACCAGGATGTCCGTCCGTTTCAGCAGCCGTGCCAGCTCCTCCCTTCCGGTCTCGGACTTTAGGTCGAGCGTGAGAAGCCTCTTGTTCCAGTTGTAGCTGACCCAACTCCAAGGGGTCAGCTTCCTTGTCGGATCGCCATCGGGAGGCTCGACCTTGGTGACCCTCGCGCCCAGCATGCCGAGGAAGCTTCCGAGCGCGGGCGCAGCGACGTAGGTGCCCAGCTCCAAGACGCGGAGTCCCCTGAGGGGCCGGTTCAATGGCGTCAACAGCCCGCGGCCTGGCTAAAACCTTGTTCTCCAAAATGGGAATCGGCTCTCAGGGTTAAATGGTTCGTTGAGAGGAACAGCGCGATTTCTCATGGCAATCATGCTGAAGGTGCGCGACGTAATGGACAATGAGGTTGCGACCGTCGACTCTGGTGCCACGGTGACAGAATCCATCAAGGAAATGCTCAGAGCCGGCGTCTGGTCTCTCGTCGTCGAGAAACGCGGGCTACCCGAAGGCGTGGTGACAGAAAGAGACATCATCAGAAGGTGCTTCGGGAAAGGGCTCGTCCCTGAGAGAGTGGCGGTAGAGAAGATAATGAGCTCTCCCCTCATAACCATAGGCCCGGACGCAACAATCCGGGAGGCGATGAGCCTGATGGTCGAGAAGGACATCAGACGGCTCTTTGTAGTCGAGGCAGGAAGGATAGTGGGCCGGGTGACCCAGAGCCACCTCTTCGAGAGCACCCTAGACGTGATGTCCAGCCTGTCGTCTCTTTCCGGAGGGCCGTAGGAGGAGACCGCTCGGACTCGATTGGACAAGCGCGTCAAGAACACTACGGATTTTCGTGGTCCCGCGGGCGGCGGTGAAACGGCTGATCTTGAGCGGGAGTATAACATAGCCCAAACGGCTTTAAACGGTGGGCGAAGATTCGTCCCGTGAAAGGCTGCGCACGCCTGTGGAACACAGGGGGGATTCACCTTGGCTGAAAAGACCGTGACTACCTCGATCAGAATTAGCGAAGATGTGTACCTGAAGCTCCAGAAGGACGCCAAAGACCGGAACGTGAGCTTCAACACTCTGGCCAATCAGGTGCCCAGGTTCCACACCGAATTCGGAATCGTCGGCAGGAAGGTTGGGATCATGGCGATATCCCGATCGACTCTCCAGGCAGTACTGGGAGCGACACCCGACGAAGCGCTTGCGAGGGTGGGAACCGAGGGCGGGGTCCGCGCCCCGGAAAACTTCATCATGGCGAAGAAGG
>CAZENV010000051.1:0-10969 GCA_964513805.1 uncultured Nitrosopumilales archaeon | reverse complement strand
CTATCTGCTCGCACCCCCATTCATAACTAACCCTAGGTTACCTACTATGCACAATACGCAGGGCCCAAGAATTCTCGGCAATCGTCGTGTATTTAGGTTTTTTTCTGAATCTGGGCTCGGGCACGGCTCCTGCGTCTTTCTCAGAGGTCGATGTACTCCGACTCGTAGGCCGGCGTCCCCTCTTGTCTCCGGGCGACGACCTTCGCAAACTCCGACACCAGCTTCCGGACCACGGGCCCGACCGTGCCCGTGCCGATCTTCGTGCCGTTGACGGTCCCCACCGCGAGAATCTCCGCCTTGGTGCCGACGAGGAAGGCTTCGTCGGCCGTGAGAAGCTCGAAAGGCGTGATGTCCCGCTCGGATACATCCAGACCCAGGTCCGAGCAGAGCCTGATGATGCGTGAACGGGTTATGCCGTGCAGGATTCCCGCGGACGTCGCAGGCGTTGAGACCCTGTTGTCCTTCACCATGAAGATGTTCGTTCCGCTGGACTCCGAAACGAAGCCTCTGTGGTCGAGCATTAGTGCGTCGTCGGCGCCCGCCCGCTTCGCCTCCATCTTGGCCATGATGCTGTTCAGGTAGTTCAGGGACTTTACCTCGTGTGAGGTGCCGTCCACTGGGTCGCGTCTAATTGACGTGGTGAAGAGAGAGATGAGGCGCGGAACCCCTGAAGCGAGCGTGCTCTGCGCGTGCTCGGCTATTATGAACAGGGTCGGTGCCTTGCAGGTAGACGGGTCAACCCCAAGGTCGCCCGCTCCCCTGGTGACGACCACCCTGATGTACGCGTCCCGCAGCTCGTTCTTCCTCACAGTCTCCATGATCGCTTCTGCGGTCTCGTGGCGCGAGAGCGGGATGTCGAGGTGGATGATCTTGGCGGAGTTGAACAGCCTTTCGACGTGCTCGTCAAGCTTGAAGACGTTTCCGTTGTACGCCCTTATGCCCTCGAAGACGCCGTCGCCATAGAGGACGCCGTGGTCAAAGACAGAGACCGACGCCCTGGACTTCTCGACGAACTCGCCGTTGACGTAGACCAATGGCTCGCGCATGTTTTCCAGCGCGATTCTCCGACCGTTAAAACGGTTTCTTCAATGTACAGAGTTGTGCACTCTGGCCAGGACGAAGGGAAGGACTCCGCCCCGTTCGATGTACTGCATCTCGGTCGAGTTGTCGATTCTGCACAGCACTTTGAATCTCTTCTCCCCCACGGCGCCCCTGGCGACGACCTCGAGGGATTCGTTAGGCTTTGACATCGAGGAGACACCGACGATGTTGAACGTCTCGTCGCCCGCAAGCCCCAGGGAGGCGCGGCTTTCGCCCTTCATGAACTGGAGAGGAAGGACGCCCATGGCTACGAGGTTGCTCCGGTGGATCCTCTCGAAGCTTTCCGCGAGGACTGCGCGCACGCCGAGCAGCTTCGGTGCCTTGGCGGCCCAATCCCTCGAGCTGCCCGCCCCGTACTGCTTGCCCGCGATGATCAGCAGAGGAGTCTTGGCTGCATGGTACTTCACTGCCGCATCGAAGATCGACATCGTCTCCCCAGAGGGAAGGTAAGCGGTCCAGCCGCCCTCCTTTCCGGGGGCGAGGGCGTTCCGAAGCCTGATGTTCGCGAAGCCGCCCCTCACCATCACCTCGTGGTTCCCTCTTCGGCTGCCGTAGGTGCTGAAGCGGACCATCTCAACGCCCTTGGATGTCAGGTACTTCCCGGCAGGGCTGTCGAATGCTATGACGCCCGCCGGCGAGATGTGGTCGGTGGTGACCTTGTCGTCGAGGACAGCGAGCACCCTCGCGCCCGCCACGTCGGACTTCGCCGAGCTTGACAGCTCCGGTTCGAACCACGGAGGCTGTCTTACGTAGGTGGAATTGCCGTCCCAGCTGTACCTTTCGTCCGAGTTCGCGCCCAGCCCATCCCACCTGCTGTCGCCCTTCATGGCCTCGGCGTAGCGGGACCTGTAGAGCTGAGGCGAGAGCGATTTCTCGACCACCTGCCTTATCTCTTTCATGTTGGGCCAGATGTCCTTGAGGTAGACTCGCGTGCCGTCCTTCCCCGCGCCAAGGGGCGTGTTCTGGAAGTCGAAGCCGATCTTCCCGGCCAGGGCATAGGCGACGACAAGCATGGGCGACATCAGGAAGGCTCCCTTCGCGAGTGGATTGATCCTGCCGTCGAAGTTCCTGTTGCCCGAGAGGACGGCGACGGCGTAGAGGTTTCTGGTCTTGATCTCTTCTTCGATTTCTGGAGCCAGCGGGCCGCTGTTCCCTATGCAATTGTGAACCGCCACTGTACCTGCTATGAATGCATGTAAATCATCTACAGACAAGTCATAAACTAGTCTCTGTCCCGCTGGACGCCGGTCAACGACCTGAAGCGAAAAGGTTGGCAGAGTCGTCGCCTCTTTTTCCACGCAATATCGCCTGATGCTCCCGGTCTCTGACCTGCTTCGAAGTGTAGCGAACCAATCTCGCACGCCAAGCTCCTTGAACAGTGTCGCTGGCGACGGAAAGTCGCAGCTTTCGCGATGCAATGGCCGGAACTTGCGGTCGGTCGCCTTTGGAAGGCGCGAAAAACGGTCGTACGCCGTGAGCAGTGCATAATGAGGCGATACTACGGGAGGCAAAGAATCCTCCATCTCCTTACCTACCAACGAAATTGCTACCAGCTGCCGCGCCCGTGAGAAAGACAAAGTCGGTTGATTTTGATGCAAATCATCCAGGCGAGCAGCCATCCAGAGCCGCTGTTCTTGGATGCCTTCCACAAGGCGCCAGTATACGGCTGCCGCGCTGGCACGCATTGCCTTGTCCACACAATAACGGAACCCCACGTGTTCGATGAATGAGAGGCCATTCGGCAGGTTTAGGCGCACCTCGATTCTGGGGATGCCGTCCCTCGCGGCTGCATACGACGAACTGCTCCTTCGTGTGGGATACTCGTATACTCGTGCACCCTTGGTCTCGACCCCGCAGCGTGTCAATAGGCAGATTACATCGTGCATGAACTCTTTTGATTGCTTCAAGTTAGCGGGAGTAGCGCTCCGAGAATATGCTGGCGGTTCGAGGGTCGAGTCCTCTTCACGTTTTCCCCAGCGATGCAGACCAGGCGCGTGGCCGTCTGCCCCGAAGAGCCCACCTAGGAACTCCCTCACCACCGCCACTGGACAATTCTTCTGGGTCACAAATGCAGGCAGTGTGGGGCGCTGTTCAATTCGTCTCCCTACCTGCACGCCAGGAAGTGCGATGATGGCCTTCGTAAGTGCCCTGGGCAGAACAATGGACCATCTCCGTTCATCGTAGCGACTAGCTGCCGGTCGAAGCCCTACGAGCAATTCTATGTCGTTAAGAACCACCTCGCGATCTACTGCTCGACCCACGTTCGTCCGGCCTTGCCCGTTGACGCTGATTGAACCATCGCCGAGCAAATGACCAAGCAACCGCGCAAATGCCAGTGTGCGAGCTCGATCATGTTGCGTAGCCATGCTGAAGGTCAGATTCCCCGCATGCAAGACGTAACCGAATTCGTCGCGTCCAGGGTTGTCAAGAGGCCCTTCGAGCCCTACGACCACGCGATCCTTTCCAACCATGAGATTGTCCGCCCGTACCCAGCGCCCGTCTGAACAGAGAATCCTGTGGTCTGGCGTACACACGAGCGTTCGTCCATCCTGAAGCACAAGTTCAACACAGTCGCGCATACCATTCTTCATACGCTCTGACTGTCGCGTGATTCCTAACCTGCCTTTGGCGGCGGGACCAAAGACCAGTGCGCCGCCTGCAGCCGGCATACTTTCGATGGGTCTGGTAGTGCCGTCAGCCAACAAAACGGGCGTTCCTTGGGCAATGCATGTCGTGCAGCCGTATCCCACTACGTTGAACCCGAGCCTGTCGAGGTAAGGAAGCAGCCCAGAGTTGTTGAGGTAGTCCGTGACCACCGTCGAACCGGGCGCGAGGCTCCGTTTCACCCATGGTTTGGGGCTCAGTCCGGCCTCGACAGCCTTCTTGGCGAGGAGGCCAGCCCCCACCATGACGGTCGGGTTGGAGGTATTGGTGCAGCTTGTTATGGCTGCGATCACAACCGCGCCGTCTTCGAGGGCGGCCGCTTCACGGCCGCGTCGGAGGGTCAACTGGGCCCCGGAGGAGGTGTGGACCACCGTCTGAGGACTTGGACTCGCCGCCCTTCGATGCTCGGCGAGGAGGGTCTTCGCGAAGGCGGGCACCGACCTGAGCGGCCGCCTTTCCTCGGGGTTCCTCGGGCCCGCGACGGACGGTTCCACCTTGTCCAGGTCTATGACGATCACTTCCGAGTACTTCGGTTCGCTGTCGGAACGGAGCAGTCCTGTCTCCGTTGCGTACTTCCTCACGAACTCGACGTGGGATTTCTCCCTTCCCGTGCCGACGAGATAGGCGAGGGTCGCTTCGTCGACTGGGCTGTACCCGACGGTTGCGCCGTATTCTGGAGACATGTTCCCCAGCGTCGCCCTGTCGGGAACCGTCAGATTCCCGTATCCGTCGCCGAAGTACTCCACGAACTTGCCGACGACGTTCTTCTCTCTCAGCCTCTCCGTCACGGCGAGAACCATGTCCGTGGGCGTCACCCCTTCCTGCAGGCTTCCGGTGAGCTTGACTCCGAGCACCTCGGGTATGGGCATGTGGTAGGGCTCCCCCAGCATGACGGCCTCGGCCTCTATCCCTCCGACCCCCCAGCCCAGGACACCCATGCCGTTCACCATGGTCGTGTGGGAGTCCGTCCCGAGGACTGTGTCGGGGAATGCCTGGAGCTCGCCGGCGGCGTCCGAGGTCGCCACCACCTTGGAGAGGTACTCCAGGTTCACCTGGTGGCAGATCCCCTTCCCTGGCGGGAAGACGCGCATCCCTCCGAAGGCGGTCTTGGCCCACTTCAGCAGCGAGTAGCGCTCTGAATTCCGTTCGTACTCCTTCTCCAGGTTCGTGTCGAAAGCGCCTTCGCTGCTCCAAGCGTCGACCTGTATGGAATGGTCGATGATCAGGTCAACGGGGACCTTCGAGTCCACAAGCTTGGCGCTCAGACCGGAGGAGGCGGCTGCGTCCCGCATCGCTGCCAGGTCCACCACCAGGGGCACGCCCGTGTAGTCTTGGAGCAGCACCCTGAAGGGCATGAGCGGGAGCTCGCCCCCCGCGCTCTTCGGCCATTCGAGCAGCCTCCTCGCAGCCTCTTCTGACCCCTCCAACCTTCCAGCGTGCCTGAGGGCGTTCTCGAGGAGGACCTTGACCGAGTATGGCAGCCTTTCGACATCGTAGCCGCGGTCCTTGAGCAGTCGGGCGTTGAAGATCAGTGCCTTGCCGTAGGGAGTGTCTATCTTCTGTCTGGCTTTAGAAAGTTCGCTTTGCATCCTAGTCGGTTGGCTCGGAGCCCGGCGGCGGCGTATTTGAATTTCCCGCTGCCTCGGGCGACTTGTTCTTCCTCTTGCCCCTGAGAAGAGATGGGGCCAGCGCGACAGTGTTCAGCACGGCCAGCGTGAGGTAGACCCTGTCGAGTCCTTGCGAAAAGAGCAGCCTCGTGGCCTCCGGTATGGCTGCCACGTCGCTCGAGGAGATGACTGCGGTAATGAGGGAGTACGGGAGGGAGAAGGCGAGGACGAGTATCACCAAGTTGAAGCTGAGCGTCAGCCCGACGTTGAACATGGTCGCTCGCAGTCCCGAAGCCACGCCACGCCGGGAGGGAGGAACGGAACCCATGATCGAGCTGATGTTGGGGGAGGTGAAGAGACCCATCCCCACGCCGCAGATGACGAGGTAGACCACAATGGTGGCATAGGAAGCGGAGGGGCTCAGAGTGGAGAAGAGGAAGAGCGCGAAGCTGATTATGGACAGCCCCGCAGTTGCGAACGGAAGCACCCCGTACCTGTCCGAGAGCCTCCCGCTGAGCGGTCCGACGAACAGGAACGCGATGTCGAACGGAAGCACTGAGATCCCCGCCTGCAGAGGCGACTCTCCCTGGACCAGCTGAAGGTAGAGGCTGATCAGAAGCAGGAAGGCGCCGAACGCCATCGAGTTCAGGGTCTGCGCTGTCACGCCGCCCGCAAACTCTCTAATCCGCAGCAGCCTCAGGTCAAGCAGCGGGTCCCGCTTGCGCCTCTCAACATATGCGAAACAGGCGATGGAAACTGCCGAGACAACCGCGAGAACGACCACGACAGACTCGTCGGCAAGCCCATAGGCGGCGAAGCTGAGGCAGAGCAGCAGCGACGTGATGAAGAACGTGAAGGAAACGAAGCCCGTCCAGTCCATGGGCGCCCGCCTGTCGGAAGCTCCCACTTCCTTGAGCCGCCTGCTCGCCCAGATCGTGCCGAAGATGCCTATGGGGATGTTGATGTAGAAGAGGTACCTCCAGTCGACGAGCGCCAAGATCAGGCCGCTGACCGTGAGGCCCGCCATGGAGCCCGCCCTGAAGGCGATCTGGTTCGTTCCCAGGGCGAGGCCCAGCTCCCCCGACGGAAACGCGTCCGTGATTATGGCTGCGCTGTTGGCGAAGAGAGCTGCCGAACCCAGGCCCTGAAAGACCCTGGCGAGAATGAAGAATGTTGGCGACGGCGAGAGAGCGGTCAGCAGAGAGCCGACGGTGAAGATGGAGAAGCCTAAGCTGTAGATCTTCACTCTTCCGAACATGTCGCTCACCCGGCCGATGAAGAGCAGGGCGATGGTGCTGCCGATGGTGTACGCCTGGGTGAACCAGATTGCCTGCTCCGCGTCCGCCTTCAAGGCTGCGGCCACGGTCGGCAGACCGATCACCACTATCCTGGAGTCGATACCGCTCATCAGCACGCCAACGGTGGTGACCGTGAGCACAGTCCACTTGTACTGCATTTGCGCTAGATCTCCTCCTCCGCCTCGACCGCCCGCAGCACCTTCTCGAGCGCCTTCAGGGTGACCAGCAGCTCTTCGTCGGTGAGTTCGGCGCCGAGCCTGCCCACGTACTGCCTGAACCTTGACGATATACTCCGAAAAAGCCTGGCCCCGTCGTCTGTGGATTCGACTACGAAGAGCCTGCGGTCGCGGGGGTCTCTCCTTCTCCTCACGTAGCCCTTCTTGCTCATCCGGTCGATCAGCCCAGTGACGTTGGCGGGGGCGACGAGCATGTGCTCTCCGAGTCTGCTCATCTGTGTCGGCCCTTCGCGGGAGAGGGCAAGCAGGACGCTGTACTGCGAAAAGGTGATCTTCTCGCGGGCGAGCCTGGCGTTCAATCTCTTGAGCGCCTTGCGGTAGATGCTTCTGATGCACTGCCACAGCACCAGATCCTCCGACCCTGGAGCACTTCCCCCCCGTGGGCCGCCTCTTCTCATGAAGGCCCTTCTTTTAAGATACTTAATATGTTAATGAATTTCGCTCAGAAAGGTCCTACCAGGACAGATTACGTTCCCCAATTGTCATAGAATTGGCGTTCGGCCTTCGTCGATGAGTAGAACAGACACTAGCTCAAACATGAGACAGAAGCGTCGCCCGCAGTTCCAGCGAAAGCAATACGCTCCAAGATCAAGCGAGGGGCAGTCAAATACTCCTCAGAAATAACTTGTGATTGGGGCCGAAGACCGCACGCTCCGGAACGCAGTTTAGAGCGTATCTCTGTGCCTTCACCACGGGCGATCTTCACCTCCTCAAGCACTGGAGAAAAATCAGAGTTGAAGCCTCGACAACCCACCCTGCTCAGCTGCGACTAATCTCAAGCCTCTTCGGTTCCGAAGGCCAGGAAATCAGATACCCCATCAGGACTCCCCGAAGCTTTGGATGGAGACAGGTCCACCACCTGAGCAACAGATTCTCTTTCCTGCTCGAGTCTCGTGCGAAAACACTTGACGCTCTCCAATCAACGAGAACGTTCTACGCAGCTTTGGCAGGTATCGTGGATTCCGAAGGGCACGTTGGAATCAGGAGAGCGCATTTTCGACCCACCCCGGTTGTCACAATCAGCAACGCCGATTCACTCCTCGTCCGAACCATATCTTCCATGCTGACAAGGCGCGGATACATCCCGTCGGCTGAAGTAACCCGTCTGGAGAATGGGTCTCGGATGTTCCAAATTTTCGTCAACGGGCTTTCTGCGGTTCGACTGCCACGAAGGCTGACCTTGCACCACGATGAAAAGGCCGCTGCGAAGGACATTGTCTTGAGTTTTCCCGGCAACCCTGAAAGAGCGCATTCGAAATATTCTGCGCTGAGAATTGGCATCAGGCGGAGCAGAGACGAATGTGTTCGGGAAGCCAAACTGGAGTACATGTACAGGAACGAGAAGAAATTGCAGAAGATTGCTGCCATGAGGAGCCTTCGAGAGGCGGCGAGGAAGCTGAAATCGGCGGGAAAAACAACTACGCAGATAGCAACATCTTTAGGTCGGTCGGGAAGGTCAGCGTATCGCCTTCTCAAGAGTGAAGCCGGTGGAGCATAGAGAATCGACGCCGCCGAATCGCCTAATAACGGAAAAGAGCCCTTATCTGCTAAAGCACGCTTTCAATCCCGTTCAGTGGTACAGCTGGGGCAAGGAAGCATTCGACAAGGCGAAGAACGACAACAAGCCCGTCTTCCTGAGCATTGGATACTTCTCCTGCCATTGGTGCACTGTTATGGAAAGAGAGTCCTTCGAAGACAAGAAGATAGCAGACCTGATCAACAGGAACTTCATTCCAATCAAGGTCGACAGGGAGGAGAGGCCAGAAGTCGACAGCTACTACATGTCGGCCGTCCAGGCATTGACGGGCCAGGGAGGCTGGCCGCTGACGGTCTTCCTCACCCCCGACCTGAAGCCGTTCTACGGGGGGACCTACTTCCCGCCCGAACCGAGGTACGGCATGCCGAGCTTCAGGCAGGTGCTGGAGTTCGTGGCGAAGCTGTGGAAGGACAACAGGGTCGGGGCGGGCGATCAGGCGAATCGCCTCCTCAGTGAACTCGGGGAAGCGCAGACATCCCAGAGTGGAGGTCCCATCTCCTCCGTCTTGCTGGATGACGCCTTTGCATCGCTTGCGGCATCGTTCGACGCCGAACATGGCGGACTTGGAAGCGCTCCGAAGTTCCCGCTGCCACTCTCCCTGGAATTCATGCTGAGATACCACTTCAGGGCTCGGAAGGAACTCGCCCTCAGAGTGGTTGTGAAGAGCCTGCAGGCGATGGCTTCCGGAGGCATACACGACCATCTGGGCGGCGGGTTCCACAGGTACTCCACCGACAGGGTCTGGCTGGTCCCTCACTTCGAGAAGATGCTCTACGACAACGCGCTGCTGGCTGCGACGTACCTCCACGCTTACCAAGCCACCGACGACGAAGGATTTGCCGAGGTCGCCAAGGACACGCTCGCCTGGATGATTGCCGAACTGGAGGCCGTGGACGGCGGATTCTTCTCCGCCCAGGACGCCGATACGGAGCAGGGCGAGGGCATCTACTACACCTGGACCCCGGACGAAATCGGGGCGGTTCTCGGCGAGAGGGAAGCAGAACGATTCCGTTACGCGTATGGAGTCACCAAGAACGGGAACTTCGAAGGCGGAAGGTCAATCCTCCATCTCGCCGAATCAATCGAGGACACCGCATCGAAGTTCGGGCTGACGTCTGCCCAGACCGTCGGCGACCTGGCCAAGTCTAGGGCCGCGCTCTACGGGGCCCGACTGGAAAGGCCCAGGCCCGCCACAGACACAAAGATTCTGACGTCGTGGAACGGGCTCGCCATCTCCGCACTTGCGCAGGCGTCCGAGGTATTCGGCGATGCGGGCTATCGGAGGGCGGCGGAGAAGGCAGCTGCTTTTGTACTCACGAGAAGCGTCAAGGACGGGGCCCTGCAGAGGAGATATGCTGGCGGCGAGGCCGGAATCCCGGCCACCTTGGAGGACTACGCCTTTCTCGGCATTGGTCTACTCGACCTCTTCGGGGCGACTTCAGACCCACGTTGGCTGAAAGAGTCGATCGCCCTGGCAGAGAAGATGCTGAACCTGTTTGAAGACGCCGGAGGAGGATTCTTCATGAGCGCGACGGAGGTGCCCGCCCGGATGGTAGAATCGCACGACGGCCCAACGCCCTCGGGAAACTCGGCTGCCGTCATGCTGTTGCAGCGGCTGTCGGCGATAACGGACAATGCAAGGTTCAGGCAGTCCGCCGACAAGGCACTCCGGAGGTTCGCTCCGGAGTTTGAGAAGGCGCCAACCAGCCATCCGTTCATGCTGCTGTCCGTGGATTCCTTGGTCAACGGCACCAGAGAAGTCGTGGTCTCCACCAGGAGCCGCGGCGAGGCGGACTCGTTTCTCCGGGGGCTCCGGAAGAGCTTCCTTCCGGACACCACCTCGTTCGTCTTGGACGATGAGAATCGAGACTCCCTTTCGGCGCTCACGCCGCTGGCCGAGGGGCGGACCCCGCGCTCCGAGCCCGCGGCATACGTCTGCCAGAACTTCGCTTGCAAGCTTCCCGCCAGGAGCCCCGCTGAGTTGGAGATGCAGCTCGGGATAGCCAGGGGTTAGCGTTTTATCCTGGCAAAGGCTGCGCGATGAGCCATGGGCAAGGTCTGGGAGGTCAGGGGTCTGTTCGGGAACGAGTACGCCATGGAGCAGGCCATCGAGGAATTGAAGAAGCACCGGGGATTCGAATATGTCGTCCTGGACAGGAGGAACATCTCAGTTAGGTTCCCGGTCAGGAGCGAAGAGACCGAGGCGGTCGTGAAGCGCACGTTTGAGATCTACCACGGGTTCGTGGAATCGGAGGCGCCCCTCGGCGAGTTCGACAAGAAGAGGGAAGCCGAGAGGGAGAAGAAGCTGAAGATTGACGAGGAGAAGCGCAGGAAGAAGGGACGCTAGGCCGGCGGATTCCTGAGCCCAAGTCTTGTGGAGAGGGTCCTCGAGGTGGCTGGCAAACCGTTATAGTTTCAGTCCCAAGCATGAAGTGCGACGCGGGGGTCGCCCAGCCTGGTCAACGGCGCGAGGCTTAGGACCTCGTCCCTCAGGGGTTCGTGGGTTCGAATCCCACCCCCCGCACT
>CAZENV010000050.1:0-8549 GCA_964513805.1 uncultured Nitrosopumilales archaeon | reverse complement strand
CTGCTGCTCCGGGCTAGACCATCCTGTGGATTGTCCAATACCTGTCGCCGACGTGGTGGACGTTCTTGAGGCAGATGCCCTTGGTCATGGGCAGCGCGTCGTCACTGGTCACCGTGGCTTTGCCTATCGCGATGGCCCGCCCCCTCTTCTCCTCCTTGACAACGACCAACCTCCCCGTCTCGCCCCACTGGTCGAAGGACTTGATGCCGGGCCTCATCACGTCTGCGCCGTTGAGCATGAACTTGATCGCGCCCTCGTCTACCGTGGCCGACGGAAACAGGTCGAGGGTCTCCTTGGACCCCAGGAACGGGAGGAACCCTTCCGCCGACTGGATGAAGGTCAGGCCGTCCAGGTTCACGAAGACCACGCCCTCGGTTGGCTCCTCGCATCTCGCCTGCGCCGACTTGCCGAGCCCGAGGTTCGCGCCCGTCGACGCCTCCACCTTCCCGACCATGTCCATGGAGTCGTGCCTCGAAAGGACCCACTTCTTCATTCGTTTTCACCGCTTGTTACTGCTTAAATAAATCCGTTCGACGGGGCGACAAGCGATTCATGTCAGTCGACATGGCGGTCAAGGTTCTCGACGAGAGCGTCGGCAAGGTGGTCCTGATCAAGTTGAAGGGCGGCAAGGTGATCAGGGGTTCGCTTCAGGGCTTCGACCAGCACATGAACCTGTCCCTGGAGAATGCGGAGGAGGTAACGGAGGACGGCAAATCCGACTCGCTGGGGACCCTGATAGTCCGCGGTGACAACATAATCATGATATCGCCGCCGCCTAGCTGAATTGTGCTTTAATACCGAGCAGGCTTCAGCGTCTGCAACGAGGTCCTAATCTTGGTCGACTTTCTCTCCACCCTCATCGGGGCAGTAGTAGGAGTCGCCGGAGCATCAATCGTGTCCTATGTGGCATTCTTCGCGCGCCCCCGCTCGTCCAGAGTGAGGGCGGCGGTGAGGGAACCCGAGGGGACGGCTTCAAGGCTCACGATCTCTGCCCCGAGTCTGGAAAGGTCGAGGAGGGAGATGAGAGCCCTCATGGTGGAGAGGGACCTGCTCTCCTCCGCCCTCATGAAGGTCTACGAGGCTGAGACCGACGGAAGGATAACCGAGGAGGAAAGGGAGATGATAGCCAAGAAGTACAGCGACCAGATCAAGGACCTGCAGTCGAAGCTGAAGGACGTCGAGCTTGTCGTCGAAGTGGGCGAGCTTGAGGGCCTCAGGGAGGAGCTCGTTACTATGTTCCAGGAGAAGATCCAGCATCTAGAGACGAGGCTGGACCAGGCTAGGGAGAGGCTCGAGGCGGCCGCGCCTCAACTGCAGGCCCCTTCTGCCATCCAGGCATCGGTCAAGAAGGAGACGCCCCCCAGGGTCGAGAGGCCGACGGAGCTTGAGAGGGCGGTTGAGAAGAAGGCAAAGCCAGAGATGTCCGAGTCCGAGAAGAGGAGGAAGGAGATCACCAGCGAGGTCATGGAGGCGCTCACCAAGCTCGAGCGCATCGACGTAGAGAAGAAGCAGCAGGAAACCTGATGGAAAGCCAGAGACGCGCCCTGAGAGGAGTCGCGGAGCACGTTTCGAAGAGCATCTCCCAGGGGGACACCGTAGGGCTCGGGAGCGGTGCGACCGTCGCCGCACTTCTGGAGGAGCTCGCACCGTTGCTGGTGGCCAGGAAGGCTGAGGTGCTCGGCGTCCCGACATCCACGCAGATAGAGATGGTCGCCGCCAGGAACGGGTTCAAGCTCGCTCAATTCCAGGGCTCGGTGGACTTCGTCATCGACGGGGCAGACCAGGTGGACGACGAGCTCAACCTGATCAAGGGCGGAGGAGGCGCGCTGCTCAGGGAGAAGGTCCTCATGGGGAACACTGGAGGGACGGCGATAGTGGCTTCCGAGAACAAGTTCGCGAGGAGGCTGTGCGAAAACGGGGTCCGTGTGCCGGTGGAAGTGCTGCCTTTCGCCAGGAGGAGCGCCAAGGTCGGCCTCTCGAGGCTGGGAGGGGTCCCCGAGGAGAGGCTTCTTCCGAAGGGCTATCCCTACTTCACGGAAAACGGGAACCTGATCCTGGACACCGCATTCGAGCCCTTGGCGAAGCCGAGGGAGCTGGAGATGAGCGCAAAGTCGGTGCCGGGCGTCGCCGAGGTGGGCATCTTCACCTTCAAGCCGATAACTGTGTACAAGCTGGTCTCGGAGGGAACCTTCGACGTGCTCCAGTGACCTTTTGTAAAGTAGTGCTTATATCGGGGCAGTTGACGCGGAGTTTTAAGAGCCACAGTGACGAGAGAAGTAGGCTACAAGACTCATCCGATAGACCCGAATTTCCAGCAGAAGGCTGCTGAGTTCCCGATCACAGGAGAGCACAACGGGCACAAGGTGAGGGCCCAGGGGGTGCAGCGGATGGACGGCGAAGGCAAGCCGTATCCGACTGCGCATGGGATTCATGGGACCGCTGTCGCAGTGGACTGGGAGAACTGCACCGCAGACGGCGTTTGCATGGACGTCTGCCCCGTTTTCGTTTTCGAATGGCTGCTGAACCCCGGACAGGCTGGGACGGGAAAGGACAAGGTCCTCGATGCGGGCTCGGAGGAGTACAACCAGTACAGGTCGGACAAGTCGGACCCGGTCAGGGAGCCGGACTGCATATTCTGCATGGCGTGCGAAACTTCCTGCCCCACGCAGTGCATTAAGATAACGCAGCCCTAGTCACGCCGCTAGTTGAAATCAGTTACAGCTTCCTTTCAGGTTTCGATTTCGCGAGTTCCGCAGCCCCTTCAACGAAAGCGTCTCGGCCAGAGTGAATCTGCTCCCGTATTCGTGCGATTCTTGGTTTGACGTCCTCCCACCTCGCTCCTTTTCGCAATGTAAGGGCAAGCCGTTTTCGAACTAGTTTCTCGGGATGCCGTATTGGAAGACTGACAAGCAGTGCTTGAGACATGTCAAAGTCTGCGACGGCAATCCGCCAATAGTCCTTCTTTCTCATGATTCGGTACTTGCTACCTGAAGAACCCTTGGGCTTGTCGAGGTGCGGCCCGAGAACACGGTAGCCCAGTCTTCCCATGCTCGATTTGAGCATCAGAAGGAGTCGGCTATTCGTGTTGTAAATCGAAACTATTATCGCAACCGTCTTGTAATTCCGAAATATCCCGATGTGCCCCTCCGCGTCTGTTACTCCAGCCAGATACGCGATTTCACGCTCCTTCTTACCCAACACCCACGCCCAAGACTTGGACATGCCGTCCAAAAGAAAACCGAGACTCGAATCCAATATTGTTGAGAGATTCCACTCGTAACTCTCAGTGTCTTTCTTGTACCTCGGGTGCTGGTAGACGTGCCCATACCTCCCGAATAGGGTGTGGAACAGCTCCGCCATGGCTGGGTGCGTTGTGCTCGTCGAGACTCTGACCACGCCACCCCACGGCCTCGAGACAGAAAGGTCGCCGTGCCTCAGCCCCAGCATGTACGCCCTGTCTTCGTCAGTCCCGTCGAAGGGTTTTCTCCCGTACTTCCTGCGCTTCTCCCTAATCGCTTTCAACCTCGATTCTTCGAAAGGCCGGACAGGAACGCCGAGAGACTTGTAGAGCCAGGATGTGTCCCCGCTCGTCTTGTTGCCGATCAGCTTCGCCAGGTCCGATAGAGACAACCCCTTTTCGTGATGGAGATGGGAGAGGCAGTCCCGGAGCTCCCTTCGCGTCTCAGGGTCAAGATTCTTGATGGACAGGCCCTTCGTTCGAAGGAGTTCGAGAAACCGGTGTTCGTCGCTCGTCAGGACGGGAGAGGTGTGGCCGACTTCCACGGAATGGAGGATGGCTCTCTATTTAGCCGCCAACGCCTCACCAATAGCTTGGGTCCAAGCGTGACGCATTCACCCCTTTCTGTAGATGTCAGTCCAGAGGGAGTCCTTCTCGCCAAATCGTCTCCTCACCAGAGACCAGCCTCGCGAGCGCATCAAGGGCTCGATTATGAAAGGGGACCAAACCGCGTGCGTGAATTCCAGCCGCCTCCTACCTCCAGCGCCGAGAGAATCAATAACGAGGTCGCCCTTGACACTGTCGAACCGCTTCGTCACGCTGACCATAGGTCTCCCTTCTCTCATTTGGCTGAACCGGCGCGCCCATTTTCTTTGGTAGAGAATTTGAACCACGTCCCTGTAGTCCATGATGAAGTATGAGCCGCACTTGATGTTTCTGTGAATGTTGTCCAGAATCACGGCGAATTCGGCAGTGTCGAAGTGGCACGGCGCGTTGCCCAGCAGGGTCACGGTATCAAAAGTACCGCGCACCCTGACAGTCCTCGCGTCGCCCAGGACAAACCTGTTGCCGGAACCGACCTTCTTTGCGTGTTCCCGGGCGCCCAGTATTGCGTCTTGATTGATATCTATGCCAAGGTATCTCCTTCCCATGCCCTCGGCAATGAATCCGAGCACGCCTCCGCCGCACGCGACATCCAGGATCGAACGGCCGAAGAAGCGCTTGTTCTCCGAGAAGAGCCGAGACAGGCCCCTCACCCTCCCCCCGTGGGTCGCGAGATACCTTCGATAGTCGTCGTGCCTCCGGTAGTAGGCGCGGATGCGACTCGCCATTCGTGTTTATCGGACAGCTTTGCGATATAGTCCTTCCCCCACAGACGCGGAGGCCGGCGCTGACCTTAAAGCGGGACCGAATCGAGAGAAAGGAAATTGGCTGGAGACAGAGGCTATGGCCTCCTAATCCCGCTGTCGATGATCTGGGGCGGGGCCTTCGTGGCCATCAGGCAGGCAGACTTCGAGCTTTCGTCTGTCAACCTCACGATAATGAGGTGGTTCATAGTCTGCGCGTGCTTCCTGGCCCTCTACCCGTTCATAGTCAAGCCGAGGGCCAAGCTCGAGCTCCGCGACCTTCCCAGATTCCTCGTGGTGGGCGCCTTCAACGTGGCCGTCTACCACCTCTCGCTCAACTTCTCCGAGAAGACGGTCGATGCGTCCCTGGCCGGGCTGCTCATCTCGCTGGCGCCGCTCTTCGGCGTGGTCCTTTCGGCGATCTTCCTGCAGGAGAAGGTGGGCAGGAGGGTGGTGGTCGCACTGGCACTGGGGTTGACTGGGACGTTCATCATATTCGTGCCCGACCTGAACCTGGGGATCACGACATTGCTGGGACCCCTCGCAGTGGTCCTGTCGAGCTTCGCCTCCGGCGCGTACACGGTAGCTTCGAAGCCGCTGGTGACCAAGTACGGCCCGATAGCGGTGTCGGTGTGGTCAGCCCTGATTGGCACGGCGCTCCTTCTTCCGCTGGTCACCCCCAGCCTCCTGCTGCAGGCGGAGTCGCTCTCCCCCATAGGCTGGGCGTCCGTCCTGTACCTCTCTCTGCTGAGCACCGTGCTTGCCAACACGATCTACTACACGCTCGTGGGGCGCCACCCGGTCTCCAGGCTGAGCGTCCAGCTCTACCTCGTGCCGCTGGTCTCGGTGACAGGCGGGGTCGTCCTCCTCGGCGAGTCCCTCAGCGTCTTCACTGTGGCCGGCGGCATCGTCCTCCTGCTAGCTGTGACCCTGGTCACCTGGCGCCGCCGATGAGCAAGCCATTTATCGGCGGAGGGTCAGGAGGGGCGGAAATCTTGGAAGAAGACAACGAGCTCAAGCTGATCGAGCAGAGGAAGCTCGCCCAGATGAGGAAGAGGATCACTGCGACTGCGGCCCCGAAGTCGCAGAAGGATGAGAAGACGTCCAGGCAGCTGGTCGAGGAGAAGCTGTACGACAGGGGGACCGAGGTCCTTGACGCCGCCTACTCCTACTTCCCTGAGCAGACCGCGAAGATAGTCGACGAGCTGGCGGCCATGGTGAAGGACGGGCGGCTGGCGGGCCAGATCTCCGGCGGCGAGCTCTATTCTGTCTTCAGACAGATCGGCCTGAGGTTCAACATGAAGACCTCATTCAAGGTACAGGACAGGGGGAGGCTGGTGGACCTGAGCGAGAAGCTGATGCGGAAGGAGGAGGGCTAGGACTGCCCGCTGCTTCGAAGCCCGCTCTGCAGGGGGTCACCGAGGAGGTGCTTTCCATGCCGAGAGCGAGGAACCCGGTGCTGGTCTGCGGGATGCCCGGCAGCGGCTACGTCGGGAAGCTGGGTGCCGACCACCTGATAGAGCTGTTCAAGGCCAAGAGGGTCGCAGAGTACAGCTGCGAGAGCTTCCCTCCGCAGGTGAACGTAAGGGAAGACGGCACCGTCCAGACGCCCAGGGCAGAGCTCTACTTCGCGTCCCAGAAGGAGGGCCACGACATACTCGTCTTCACGGCCGAGGCCCAGCCGACCACCTCGGAGGGCGAATACTGGCTCTCCGACGCCGTGGTCAGTTTCGCGAGGAAGATGGGTGTGAGGACGGTGTACACCCTCGCGGCATACATCACGGGAGCGTTCTCCAACTCGCCGCGCGTCTTCGGGTCAGGTACGTCCAAGGCGATGCTGGGGGCGCTGTCGAGCAACGGAGTCACGCTGATGAAGGAAGGAGGGATCAGCGGCATGAACGGGCTGCTGATCGGCATCGCATCGCTGAGGGGGCTCGAGGGAGCCTGCCTTCTGGGCGAGACCTCGGGCTATGTCGTCGACGCGGCCGCGTCGCAGGCCGTAATGGAAGCGCTGTCCAGAATCATAGGGGTGCCCATCGACACTGCGAAGCTGAAGGAAAAGGCCGAGGAGACGCAGAAGGTGATCAGCCAGCTCCAGAGCATGTCTGCGGAGCAGACGCAGGAGGCAGCCCAGCAGCCACGGAGGGAGCAGCGGCCCGGATACATCAGCTAGGCCCCGGCCGCCCGGGCGTGTCCGCGGTGAGAACGACGCCCAAAACTTAATAGGAAAATTCCCCGAAAGCCGGAAACATGAAGACTGCAGGATACATCTTCCCAGTCACTGCCTTCGTCGTCTTCATTCAAGCCATCACAGGTGCCGCAACAGTCCTGAACTTCTACGATTTCGGTGCCCATTTGGTGTCGGGGTATGTGGTAGCCATATTCGCTCTAGCCTCTGTCGTAGTCGCATTCATCTCGAAGCCAAAGTACAACGCGCTGAGGTACTCTTCGCTGGTGATGTTCGTCCTGGTCCTGATCCAGGGAGCCATCGGCTTCCAGGCGCAGACGAGCGACCAGCTCGTGGTAGTCCACTTCGTCAACGCGCTCATAATGTTCGGGATTTCCATAGCCATGACGTTCTACGCGTTCAGGTGGGGCAGGATGCAGCCCGCCCCGGCGACGCCTGGCCCCTCCTAGGCTCGAGGAAGTCGAAAGGGAGCCTGGTTGCCTAGGGTAATCTCTGCACCAGCTAGCCCTTGATGTTGCCGATGGGACGAAGGGCCACGACCTTCTTCGAGATGCCGGCCCTGTGCATCGTCTCGACGACCTGTGAGATGTCCTTGTAGGCCAGCCCCGCCTCTTCCGCAAGCCCGTCCATGGTGGCGGCCTTGACGTAGATGCCGTGCTGCAGCATTTTCTTCTGCAGCTCGTTGCCCCTGACTGTCCTCTTCGCGGCGGTCCTGGACATGGTCCTGCCCGAGCCGTGGGCTGTAGAGCCGAAGGTCTCCTCCATGGCCTTCTGGGTGCCGACAAGAAGATACGAGCCCGTCTCCATGGAGCCGCCGATTATCACAGGTTGGCCCACGCTCTTGTAGGGCCGCGGCACGTCCGGATGACCTGGGCCGAAGCTCCTGGTCGCTCCCTTCCTGTGAACAACGACGTCCTTGGCCGACCCGTCGTAGGAGTGCCTCTCCACCTTGGCCACGTTGTGGCAGACGTCGTAGATCAAGTGCATGTCGAGGGCTTCGGCGTCTTTGTGGAAGGTGCGGGCGAAGGCCTCCCTCACCTTGTTCACTATGATCTGCCTGTTGACGAAGGCGTAGTTCGCCGCGCAGACCATGGCGGAGTAGTAGTCCTTCCCCTCCTTCGAACTGAAGGGGAGGCATGCAAGGTCCCGGTCCCTCACCTGGATGTCGAACTTCCTCATGCCTGTCTCGAAGGTCCTGAGGTAGTCGGTGCATATCTGGTGGCCGAAGCCCCTGCTACCGCAGTGGATCATCACCATGGCCTGGTCTTCGTGGACGATTCCGAACTCCTTAGCCAGGGCCGGGTCCAGGAACCTGTCGGGGTCGACCACCTGGACCTCAAGATAGTGATTACCCGACCCGAGGGTGCCGAACTGGTTGATGCCCCTCCTGATGGCCTCCCTGCTCACCTTGCCTATGTCGGCCCCCTTGATGTAGCCCCCCTCCTCGACGTGCTCGGGGTCGTCGTCCCATGCGAGGTCGTGCTCGGCGCACCAGCGGACGCCGAGGGAGGTGATGTCCCCGATTTGCGACTCTGCGAAGCCCTGGGCGCTCCTGGCGCCCACGCCCACGGGGACGAGGCTGTAGATCAGGTCGACGAGCTCCCGAATCTTCGGCTGCACGTCGGCTGCCCTGAGGTTGGTCCTGATGAGGCGCATTCCGCAGTTGACGTCGAAGCCGACGCCGCCGGGAGAGATCACGCCCTTCTCCGTGTCGAAGGCTGCGACGCCGCCGATGGGGAATCCGTAGCCCCAGTGGGCGTCGGCCATGGCGTAGGCG
>CAZENV010000049.1:0-32268 GCA_964513805.1 uncultured Nitrosopumilales archaeon | reverse complement strand
CGAGGGTGACCAAGAAGGACCTCTTCTGCCCCTTGAGATACTTGCCAACATTGCTTGTTTTCAGAATCCTCTCGATTTCTGCCGCTCTGCGTCCTTGGCTCGAAAGCCTGAGAATCTCAAGATGGCGCAGGTACGCTTGGATGTCCTTTCTTTCATAATGGACCTCCCAAAAGTCTCTCGCAAACGCTCTGACGTCGGCAGGACTCATCAAAGGCGTCAAACTCCCACGAAGATGTTATCTCTTGCGCGCACCGCCCCAAGGATGGCAGGGAGTTCGGTGAAACTACATGGACGGAATAGATGCGATTCGGATAGAAGGGCTCGGATTGTCGTCCCCGAGTGGTACAGGGACCGCATTCAGCAGAAGTACGGTATGCCCATCGAAGCGTGGGCGGCCAAGACCGGCAAGAAGCTGGAAGATGGCCTCTACAAGGGGACTCTCAGGTGCGGAGGCCATGCACCTGGCTGCGGTTGCAGCGCCGGTGGCGAAATCCCGATTCAGCCGATAACGGGAACCTGAGGAAGGTCGCCTTTCCAGGAAGCTTCTTGGGCCGTCGTTGGTGCTAAAGTACTTCGGTCCGTCTACCCCTATTGATGGATCTCTCTTTCATAACTCTACAGAACCTCCTAATCTGGTTGTTCGCTTGGAGTGTCTTCGGTTTCATCATGATGGGTGAAGACAAACACTTGGCCACAAGCCAAGAGGGTGTCAGACATCCGAGCCGAATCAGCGAATGGAGGCTACACGAGATTGCCCTTGCTGGTGGGTTCTTC
Source organism: uncultured Nitrosopumilales archaeon (assembly GCA_964513805.1). GTDB lineage: Archaea > Thermoproteota > Nitrososphaeria > Nitrososphaerales > Gagatemarchaeaceae > DASPPF01. The sequence continues at coordinate 31,494 of CAZENV010000049.1, read as the reverse complement.
GGAATCATCCTCGGGGCCAAGGCTTTCCACCACAAGACCAAGAAGTCGAGCTTCTGGGGTGCTGTGGTAGTCACGATTCTAATCTGGATGCTCTTGCTTTACTTTCTCGTCTCAGAAGGACTACTGAAACTGTACCTCTGAGACCACGATTGTCTTCAGTGCTTTGGATTCCGCGGAATCATTTGTCCGTGGCCAGAGCCGACTCTTGTGCTCGCTGCAACATATGCTATTCGCTTAGAACGTCAATGAGGACGGACAAGTGCCTAGGCGGGCTGTTGGTGTGACGGTGAATGACAGCTGCACAATTGTCCGTTGGGGCGGCCATTTAAGGAGGCTCTGACGGAAACAGGCGCGGAAATGAAGGTCCGGACAGTCGTCATCGTGGTGGTCATTCTGACTGCTGTTCTGGGAGGAGCGACAATCATTGCTTATTGGAACTCATTGCCGTTTGCCCAGACCGTTGGCCCAGCTAATGTTTCAATGAGTCGAGCTTCAGAGTACAAAGTCATCACGGCCAGCCTCGCTTGCTCATCTCAAGATGGGTCGTATGTCGCCGAAGACCAGGATTTCGCTTGCATGGTGGCGGTAGATGGATCTCCTATGTACCCAGTCTTGCTGACGCCGACGGCACACTTTGTGGTGAAGTTCTTGGCGTCTAACGGGACGCTGGTGAAAGAGTGCACGACGAAGACTTTCGAAATCGAGGACTACACGACATCCTCCCCTTGTCTGGATTAAGATGGGGGTAGACTCCTGTCACTACCTGCCGGAGACTACAAAGTCATTTTGAATACAACGAACGTCGAGGGCGCAGAGAGTATCATTCCCTGCCCCGTGCCGCCGAACTGCGCGAATGTAGTATGCACTCTAACCAACACCGACTGTTCGACGAAGGTGATCGGGGCGGTTCCTACAGTCTTAGAGGGAAGGTTCTACGTGATGACTACGTTTGAGAAAGGTCTAGCGGTAGGCCAAGACCGCACAACCATTGCCGCGTTTCTTTCCTTTCTCTTCGTCATTCCTGGTACATTCTTGGCCCTGTACTTCTCGCTCAAGAGGAGAAGGTGGTAGGGCCGCCTGATTATTGCCTGAGGTCCAGCAGCTCGCGCTCGCGTCGCGTGTAGGGCGGCCATCGGACTCTCGCTCTGCCTCCCCTGTTTTCGGTTTCGTTCGGCTCATCGGCTTTCATCGCAAGAATGAGGAATTGGTTTCGCTTTCTTGGCCGGGCTCAGAATGGCACGTGAATCGTAACTTTGCTGGATTGTTGGTACGAGGGACCTGACCTCGCCGAGCCTCTCCCGCTGCTAGCAGGATTCTACTTCGTCGCGTCTACGACGACCGCCTGTTAGGCTGCACGAATGAAAGGAGTGGCGCTAATCTTATTTGCGTGAATGGGTGGTCGAGGTGTGATGAAGCTGGGCGAGACGAGGGTGAAAGTGAAGGTGATAGGCCCGAAGGCTAGCGAAGATGTAATGATGCTGGCTGACACTGGTGCAGGTCACTCCATGATCTCGAAGGCCCTTGCTGGGAGGCTCGGCATAGGGTCGCTGGGCGAGACTTCCGTGGAGCTTGCCGACGGCACCGAACGCACGCTCGAACTAGCCAGGGCAGTCCTTCAAGTCGGCAACGACAGAGAAACTGTGCGTCTGTTCGTGGGCGATTCGGACGAGCCACTGCTCGGTTTATCCGCCCTCCAGACGTTCGGGCTGAAGGTCAATCCCTTGGCTCACAGGCTCGAGCCCGCCAGACAAATCCTGTACGCGTTCGCCTGCTGAGCCTTCGTTTCCTATGCTCGGAGACGCTTAAATCGAGCTGGCGAGTGAAGGACGAATTGCACGAAAAAGTCGGCGGACGGGACGGGCAAGAACTGGGTCGACATTGCAATAGACTCATGGGTGCACCGGTGGCCCCGACCTGCCGAGAAGCAGCTGGTAGAGTTTGCGGCGAAGAGGGGGCCGACAGGGAATCCCGAGTGGGCTGACAGGGCGATAGGCTCCTGGATCCTGAGGCACTCCGGCGCACGATGGAGGTCCTCGAAGGTCTCGAAGCGAGTTTCCTGAGACGAATCCCCATGGCAAAGGACCGCGACCCCGAAAACTCTTGGATGAGATAACTTCGCTGAACATGGCCCTGAAGTCGAAGCTCGAAGCTGGTTGATTCTTCCTCCTTGTTCCCTCTCCCCGGTGGTTGCACGGTCGCGTCCTCATCTTCATCGCGTTTTCTATGCGGGCCGGTCCAGTAGGGCGTACGTCGCATCCAATGGAATTGGATGTTCATCAATACGCTCAGATGAGGCGCGGGAGTAATCTACTTCCAACAATCTGACAATCGAGGCGCCAGGACCCCTGCGGCCGGCCCAATCCAATCTTTGAGCTCGACCGAAGTCATGGCGGGGCCACCAATCCCTGCGCCCGTCAATCGGCCAGGTTTTCAGTGCCTGAGAACCGTGTCCCAGCCTTTTAAGGCAGATTTCGAGCGACCTCCTGGTAGGTTATACTCTGATGGAGAAACATGCACAGGTGACAGTCGCTCTGGTGTTCGGCGCGCTGCTGCTCGCTTCCGGGCTGGGCTACTACTTCGCCGCAGTGACCCTGAGGCCGACAACGGCCACCCAGCAGAAGAGCGGGCCGTTCCAGATGACGCTGCTCGAGCCGACGGACGTCGCCTGGAACGCCACGACCGGGCAGCCGCGGTTCTATATAGTCGGAAGCAGCGGCCTAGAGTCCTCGGCGAGCATAGCCTTCCCCATCAACACGCCGATTCAGCTGACCATCGTCTCATACGACACCCCCACAGGCGGCCCGTCCCAGATAGGGGCGGTGAAGGGAACGGTCGGGGGCGTGGTCTACATGATCAACGGCACGAATCCCGCGGGGCCGGACCCGGCCAAGTTGGGTCAGAACGTGACTTCGGTGCCCGATGACTCCGTGGCGCACACCTTCACGATCCCAGACCTCAACGTGAATATCCCGGTCGTCGGCGGCTACACCGAGATAGCCTACCTCTACTTCACAAAGGCGGGAACGTACCAGTGGCTCTGCATGACGCCCTGCGGGCTCGGAGCTGACGGCTCAACCGGGGCGATGTCGACGGCAGGCTGGATGACAGGGACTGTCACGGTAGCCTAGGCGCAAGACCCGCCTCGCACCGGTCATAGCAGGATTCTGGCGAGCTCCTTCTTCCATCTTCCTCCGGTGTCCATCATCCTGGCATCAAAGACCTCCCGCTCGCCCAGCTTCACCACCGGAATCCTCAGCCAGTACCTTTCGTGCAGCGCGGCATCTCCGTCGATGTCAACGACCTTCAGACCAGTCTTGGATGCACCCATCGAACGAATCTCTGATTCCACTGCCTCGCAGAGGTGGCAGCCCACCTTGCTGAGGAGCACGACTTCCCGCGCCTTTCCGGCTGCTGACATCCGTGCTCTGGCTGGCTGTCCGGCCCTGCTTCAACGCTTCGGTTCCGCCTGCTGCGGGGGCGCCACTTCAGGCACAGACGACCCATCCTTCCCGCTCCAGGCTGCGGGTCCGGGTCCGTACAGGGGACAAACAGGGAACCAAGCCAAGGGCCGGGCCTGCAGGCTGAAAGACCGAAGTGCGCCCTCCTGCCGAATAAATGGGTCGCGCATTCTAAGATATGAGAATCGTGTGTCCCACTTAATTGCAACTCCGGGCGCAAGGGATCAGGTAGAGCGAGATGTGTGAATACTGTCACATGGAATACTGTTGCGTCCACGGTCATCGCCACTACCCGTACCGTCATTACGGCCCGGGGTGGACGAACTACGAAGAGCCGAGCCAGGACAGACTAGAATTCCTGAAGCGCGAGAAGGAGTTCCTGCAGCAGAGACTTGGGGAGGTCGAGTCAAGGCTGGCCGAGACAGAAGCGAAGCCGCCGACACGGCGAGGCGGATCGAGATGACAACCAGAGCCAGGCGAAGCCTAATCGACGAGAGGAGCAGCTACTGCCCGCCGACCTCGCTGACAGACCTGGTCAAGGTCTACCGCAAGTCGGAAGTCGGTGACGAAATCGAAATCCTCGTCGACCCGGCCTCGAAGACGGACCCCACCGCGCGAAGGGACATAGAGACGTGGGCAAAGAAGACCGGGAACGTGGTCCAGCCCAGGGGAGAGAAGAAGTTCGTCCGCCTGGTCATGACCGTGTCGAAGAAGCCCAGGAACCGCAGGTCGGCCAAGTGATTCGGCGGCGGGCTGCCACCGGCCTCAGATCACCCATTCCTCTCTCTCCACGCGCCGCGACCTGAACCCGACCCTCGACGCCTGATACCGGGTTCCCCCGTAGAGGACGGCAGTAGCGTCCGTCCCGTCCCTGCAGACCGCCTCGACCACCCGTCCCATGGCGTCGCCTTTCATCACCCCGCTCCCGCTGTCCCCGCCGACGGCGATGACCCCGTTCTCCTCGAAGACGTAGGGCATGTTGTCGACTGTGTTGTAGGAGTACAGCCCCGCCCACATCCTCGCCGGCCTGACGCCCTCGAACTGAGGCAGATACTCGCGCAGCACGTGGTAGATGCTCATCTCGTAGTAGTCGGCCTCCGCCTGGTACTTCCCGAGGTCGTGCTCTGGGGCGGTGATGAACGGCCTGTTGATCTCATCCTCGCACGCCACGAGGAATTCGCCTTCCTCCTTCACCGGCTTGATGTACAGGCCCGACTTCGGGAGTATAGTGAACGGAAGCGTGCGCGACTCGTTGAACCCCTCGGCCAGAAGCAGCCTTTCGAGCGCCGGATTCGCCTTCGCCGGGAGGCCGAAGACCTGTCTCTTCTTGTTCTTGACGTGGCCGTCTATCCCCGCTCCGTCGAGCAGCTCGCTGTTCCACGCCCCCGCAGCCACTACGACCTTGTCGGCGCGGACGACCCTGCCGTCGCTCAGCCTGACGCCCGCGACCCGCGAGTCCTGCCAGGCGAAGGGTTCCCCCTGTATCCCAAGACCGCCCACGGCCTCGAAGACCGGCCGCTCCGCCTCGGTGTTGAACGAGACCTTCCCCCCGAGCTTCAGGAACTCGTCCCTGTAGAACCTGGTGAGGCTGTCGGGAGAGAGCCTGCCGCACTTCTTCCCCAAGACCGCCGAATCGACGTCCTCCAGCTTCATCAGCTTCGCCTCCTCCGAGCCGTCGAACTTCGTCACCAGACCTGGGACCGCCTTCTCCAGCTCGCTTCTCTCGTAGACCCTGAGCTCGACCCCGTTGTCCCGCATCCTCTCGATGTGCCTCCCGCACTCGGCCCGCTGCCTCGGGCTCATCACCCACAGGTATCCGATGAGGTCGATTCCGATGTCGACCCCGAGCTCCTTCTGCACGTGCAGGTAGAAGTCGATGGAGGAGCCCGCCAGCACCTGGTTGTCGCGCGACGTGAACGTGTTCCTGAACATGGCGTTGCTCCTGGCGGTGTTCCCCTGGCCGACGTCGGCGTACCTCTCCAGGACCAGGGCGTTCTTCTCCGGGCTTCCCTTCTTGATGTAGTAGGCGGAGGCCATGCCCACCACTCCGGCGCCTATGACGACGACATCGAACTTCGTCTCTCCCGAGATCACGACCCGAAGCGCCCGTGCAGCTCGAGGCCGGTTCGGTCTATTACGGGCAACGGCGTTTCTCAACGGTGGCAACGGCGCCCCGGGCTGGTCTCCTATGGCGAGGGGAGATGATTCGGTGGAACGGACAAAAGCAGGGGTTCGAGGGCATCCCGCGTGAGACCGACCGACTACAGAGGCCTCGTCCTGCTGGCGGGCATGGCCCTGGCGGTGCCCGTAAGGTTCCACTTCACCTACGGGTTCTTCTTCAGCCTGACCGGCCTCTTTGTGGTGTCGCTCGTCTCCAACGCGACGCCCTTCTTCGGCGCGTCGTACACCCTGATAGCCACGACGGAGCTGATCTCCTACGGCTTCTCGGTCGAAGCGTTCACGCTGATTGTTGGAATAACGGCAATCGGTGCTGCCCTCGGGAAGGTCGTCATCTACGGCAGCGCCAGGGTGTTCAAGCGGCAGCTTGCAGGCAACAAGAACGTCCAGCTTCTCGACCAGTGGCTGGAGCACAGGCGATTCTTGGTCGCGGTCTTTGTGGCCGCCGTTGTTCCCCTGCTCCCTATCGACGATTACATCTTCATAGGCGCCGGGGGGTCGAAGGGAAGAGTCCTCCCAATGATGGCGGTGACTGTGGCCGCCAAGACCGTCAAGAGCGCGGTTGAAATCGCCCTGGAGTTCTTCGGCATCATTAACATCGCATACATCACGAGGCACGTGCTCGGCCTCTCGGGCTTTGAATTCGCCGTCATCCTCTCGGCGGTGATGGTGGTGCTGGGCGTATTCATCTTCAAGTACGACTGGGGACGCCTCCTCATCCGGCCAGCGACGCGGCAAGGGGTCTAGCCACCTGACGCAGGACGGCATGACCGACAACGGAAGGCGCGCTCTCGCCTGCGTAGTCGCCGTGCTTGTGCTCGTCAACTTCGGCACCTTCCTGACTGCGATCCCGGAGACGGCCAGCGCCGACGGCGGCTGTTGCGCCCCCAACCAGCTGCTCGCCAAGGACTTCTCGGCCTACTACACGGCCGCGTGGAGGCTCTTTCACGACCCGTCGCAGCTCTACTTCCACGGCGCGGTCAGCGACGGCGAGACGGCGATATTCCCGCAGCCGCAGGGGTACAAGTATCTGCCCTCCTTCCTGCTCCTGATCTCGCCTCTCCTGATTCTCCCCTACGGTTCCGCGCTTATCGAATTCGACATCTTCCAGTTCGCGCTGCTTCCAGCCGTCGCTGCCCTGATCTACTATCTCCTGAAGGGGAAGGGTTTCGCGGTCACCGCGGCCGTCACGGCCCTCGTGCTGGTCGTCCCATTCCCGATGCTGGGTCCCCAGTGGAGCGTCTCCGTCAGCTACTACTGGCAGTGGGCGGAAGGGCAATGCAAGGTGCTGGGCACGTTCCTCCTCCTGTCCTCCCTGGCGCTCGCAAAGTCAGGCAGGCCGCGGGCCGCAGGCGCGGTCTTCGCACTGGCAGCCTTCGACCCCAGGTTCGCGCTGCTGGGGGCGCCCCTGATGCTAGCATACGGCGGCGACCCGCGCAGGACCGCGGCATACGCGGCGAGCGTCTTCGTGGTCACCAACGCGGTCCTGTTCTATCCTCCCACGCTCCTCGGCTTCCTGACCATGGTGTTCACGACGGGGGCGCTGACTCCGCCCTACCCATACGCCTTCATACCGCTGGTCGCCCTCGTCCTGCTGATCTTCGCGAACCGCGGCGAAGTCGCCTCGGCCGTCAGACGGACCCGCGAGGAAAGATTCTTCTTGGGCCGACGCCCCGACAGCGGTACTTGAAGCCCGAAGACGTGGAGACCTGGCAGCGGTCGCTGGTCAGGTTCAGGCAGCGGAAGGACGAGTTCTTCGGGAGCGACCATGATTCTCCCGCGGCGCACTCGGCCTACGGACCGTTCAGCGGCCTGAAGTACTTCCCGCCCGACCCGGACTTCAGGTTCGAGGCCAAGCTGCAGCGGACCGCGAGACCGGAGAGCGTGATCATGACGACCAGCAAGGGCACGCGCCAGCTCTTCAACAGGGTGGGCTACTTCGACCTGACCATCGAGGGCGGGCCGGTGAAGCTTTTCGCATACCAGTCGGCGGAGCGGGAAGATCCGAACATCTTCATCCCCTTCAGGGACGCGACGTCCGGCCCGGAGAGCTACGGGGCTGCGCGCTACATCGACCTAGAGGTCGAGCACGACGACCAGTACGCCGTCGACTTCAACCTCGCCTACAACCCCTACTGCGCCTACTCGGACGACTACGTCTGCCCGCTGCCGCCCACAGAGAACTGGCTCAAGGTGGCCATCCGCGCCGGCGAAAAGAAGTACCACGATTGAGGCTGGGTTCCGATTGCTGGCCAGACCGGTCGTTCCAGCAATGCGAACACATGGTCGCCCGTCCTTCCACTGCGTTCTAATGTCTAGGTCTATGTAGCGTCGCTCCCCACTCACGTGCGGCAATGAGCGAGAGCGCAGGCACAGCGAAGGTCAAATGCGCGACCCACAACACCGTGTTTTCTGGGCCTGCGGACAGGGGCTTCCACGAGGCCCTGAACGCCGGCTGCAGGTGGGAAGAAGTCAGGGAGCCGGGTCGGAGCCGCGACAGGATGCTGATTGCAGTTGTCGTGGGAGCGATATGGGCAGCTCTCACCATGGCGCTCGGATTGATGCTCCACTGACCGGCCAGGTCCTGTGAGGGCGGGCGACGGGCACCCGACCGGCCCGGCCAATACAGCGACGCCGTCCCTGGGAGTCGGGTTCCTGGCATACTCTGGCTGTCGGGGCATCGCTCCGAGCTGCGCCCTCGCAACCGCCCGTACCGATTCCCCGTCCTGCGAGGACAGTTCGTTTCACTGCTGGGGAATGGCTTAAACGGGCCCCACCCCGGTCCCGTCGAAAGCCATGAGGACATGGGTCGCCATGTACACGATCATCTGGCTTGCCTTCTTTGAAATCCTCCTGGTGCTCTTCCCTGTTTTCGACTTCACAACCAACATGGCGCTGCACGGCATCCTCGGGGTGGGGATCCTGGCCTTCGCGTTCTACGTGCAACGCTCCGTGCGCAGGACGTCGTGCCCCGCGAGGATCAAGAGAATAGCGACTACGACCTTCGCCCTTGCCATCTTTCAGGGCGCGCTGGGCCTGGCGCTGGTGGCCGGGATCGAGCTGTCCTGGGGAAGCATCTTCACTGACATCATAAGCTTCCTCCACGTCGCCACCTCCATAGCCATCATAACTCAGGCCTCCTCCTCGGCTACCGCGTTCGACATGTGGGAGGAGAAGGAGTTCCAGACCGCGGCGGCCTGACGGTCGCCCTCGGCTCCTAGATTGGCGAGTCCCGCAGTCGTTTCATTCTTTCCGCAGGGGTGGCACTCATAAGCTCCGAAAGGTTATAGCTCCGGAAGCCAACGTGTCGACCAAGTTGCAGCAGGCTGCATGGCGTCTGGTCCTCCCGGAGATCAGGAAAATAGTCAAGGAAGAAATCCAGGCAGAGGCAACGGGCCTCAAGGCAGAAATGGGCGGCCTGCACGCAGAGATGGGAGGCCTGCGCGCGGAAATGAACGGCGAATTCAAGGCGATTCATTCTGAAATCAACAGGCTTGACGAGAAGATCAGCGGGGTCGACATGCGCCTCAGCGAGAAGATAGATGGTGTCGACGCGCGCCTGAGCGAAAAAATGGATGGCTTGGATAAGCGCCTGGACGTAGTTCAACGATTGGCCGTGGTCGAAGCGAAACTAAGGGAATACGAGCAGAAAGAAAAGAGCAGCTAACCCGCCGAATCTGAAGTCTCCAGACGCCCTGCTACCGCACCCTCTTCAGCACTGCCATCGCCCGCAGCGTAACCATCTTGCTGGGTTGGCCCACAGCCTCGAGGGCGAAGGGCGCCGGCCTGCGCTTCGGATGCCTCTCGTACCATTCGACCATCGCCCCCTCCACGTCCGGGTGCACGGCGTCGAGGTCCCACCTGCCGTCGGCCCTCCTCTTCTTCGCCAGCACTTCCAGCGCGTGCTTCAGCCTCGGGTCGCCCCCATAGCCGAGCGCGGTCATGAAGTCCAAGCCAACCAGCAGGTCGTAATAGTAGTGGGTCGGATAGTGGAACCTGTACCAGGGCTCGTAGTGGTCGCCCTGCCTGTGGAGCTCCCTCTCGAGGAAGAACTCCGCTGCCTTCTCGACCACGTCCTTCATCCCCTTCGTCCACCTCTCCCTCGGGTAGACTGCGAAGGCGCTCATGGGCTCCCACGAATCGAGGTTCCTTCCGCTCCCGAAACAGGACCAGCCTCCGAGGGGGGCCGCGTTCTTCACCATCCATTCGAAGCATCCCTTCGTCTTTGGGTGGTCGAGGTACCCGAGCTTGACCAAGGCTCGGGCCGCGTTCCCAGTGGTGCACAGGTGGCCCCGCTTGGAGCCGTCCATCGAGAAGCCACCGTCCTTGGTGGCCATCCTCCTCATCCACCAGGCAGCCGCCTTTGCGACCCTCGGGTCCTTCCTTGTAAGGCCGAGGTCCGCCAGGATGAGAATCATCCAGTTGGTCGACAGGTACTTGGGGACGTACGCCTTCTCCTTCGACGCCCACCAACCCTGCTTGTCCTGCTTCGCCAGGATCTCTTTCGCCCAGCCCTTCACCGCTATCTGCACCTTCGTTTCGGCCACCTCGGGGTCGTCCTCCGGCTTTCCGAGGAGCTCAGTCAGCGCCAAGTATCTCACAGACGGCTGGTCCTTCCCGAGAAGCCATCCAATTGTATGGTCCGGTCTCACGTCTCATCGCCAGTCCCAGGCCGGTTCAAAACTTCCTCGTCAGACCGTAAAGTAGCCCAAAAGCCGCAACCAGAAGGCTGGGAACGAGGAGGAACCCGATGAACGGAAGTATTCCGACAGAGACCAGAAGGGAGACCCAAGGCATCGCTCGCTTCAGGCCCTTCTCCTTCAACAGCCTGATTCCGGCGGCAGAGCCTACCACGTAGGTCAGCACAGCTGCGCCGCTCGTTGCCAGGAATCCCGTCTGGATGTCGAGCTGCAGCGTGTAGTAGACGACGAGGCTCACCAGGATCAAGGCGAGAAGGGCCAGCAGCGAACGCCTCGGCACTCCGCTCTTCTGGTCGACCGCGGCCAGGTATCTCGGCAGGCTCCCCTCCCTCGCAGCCGCATAGACCACCCTCGCCATCCCGGCGGAGTAGGCGTTGACAGTGGAGAAGATGATCACCAAAGCGAGCACCGAGACGGTCGCCCCACCGTAGGCGCCGAAGGCGTTGGACAGCAGGACGGCGAAGGGAGTGACACCGCTCCCCGCCGAGTAGGCGCCGGTTCCCACTATGGCGAACGCGACGGCCAGGTAGAGCCCTGCGATCAGGAGCACGCTTATGGTCACGCTCCGCCCGAAATCCCTCTTCGGATTCTCGAACTCTTCAGCTATGTTGGAGACGTTCTCGTAGCCGAGGTACGACCAGACTATCAGCGCAGAGGCAACCCCGACGGAAGCTATCCCGCTTGGGAGGAAGGGCGAGAAGTTCGAAGGGGCGACCCTCGGCCCCGACGCGACGACGCCGAGGGAGAGCAGCAGAATGATGATGGTGACGACCGCGACCTGGACCCTGCCGCTCAGCCTGATCCCCCGCAAGTTGATGGCGTAGGCGAGCAGCAGTATGCCGGCGGCCACCGCAAAGACCTCTTCGCGGCTCATCGGGAACGCGTATGCAAGATACGAGCCCGCTGCGAGCGTGATTGCAGGCGCGCCTATCACCACCCATCCAATGAAGAGCCACGCGGTCATCGTGCTGATTCTGGGGCCGAAGCTCTCCTTCGCGAAGGTGTAGATCCCTCCCGAGTCCGGTTTCCTCGCTGACAGCGTCGCGAAAGTATAGGCGAAGGGATAGCTCGCAGCCGAGAGCAGGACCCAGGCGAGCAACGAGGCAGGGCCTGCCACCTTGGCAGCCAGCCCCGGCGTGACGAGAATCCCGGCGCCCAGGACCGAGCTCACGTAGATGGCAACCGCGTGCCTGAGGGTTATCGCCTTGTGGAGACCCCGGTGCTGCACCTCCGGTTGTCCCTCAGCCAACTTCATCGGAACTCCGCCTTTGGGATATAAGTCGTCGCGGGATTGAATCAGGAAGAAGAGCACCGCAGGAGTCTGAGAGCGCTACCCCACTCCGCGATGCTGCCAGAAAAAGGGGTGGTCGGGAACGTGGTTCCCGGCCCTAACCGACTATGTCGCCACTGTTGCCAGCCGCGGCGTTGGTCCAGCCCAGCGTGTTGCCCATGTAGTAGTAGAACGCCCAGTTAGTGGCAGCTTCGTTGGAGAAGCCGCCGAAGTATGCGCCTGACCAAGAGAAGACGCTCGTGGGTCCAGTTTGGCCGTTGCCGTAGCTGCCCAGCAGGATGTCCGCAACCGTTCCTCCGTAGTTCTTTGTTGATATGCTGCCGGAGAATGGTGTGCTCGATGTGGCTGTGAACGTGAACTCCAGGAATCCGTTGAAGCTGCCGGCCACGTCCCGCTTCTCTGTTACCCCGTTCTGCGGACTTTGGGCTCCAGCAAACGTGTGGTATGAGCCGTCATAGGTTATGAAGGCGTAGTAGCTGCCGCGGGCGGAAGTGCTCCAGACCTGCACCTGCTTGTCGTACTGGTCCAACGCCCAGTATCCCACAAGGCCTGAATCCTCGTCATTGATCACGTGGTACTTCAGGTTGAGGACGAGGGTTGAGCCGGCGGGCGGGCTTGGGGCAGGAATCGGGTGGGTTGGTCCTGCGGCTAGGACCGGTGCCGCCGTTGTCAGGAGAAGGAGCAGAGCGACAGTCGCGCTGACCGAGGCTGCCTTCGCTGATCTCATCGGCGGTTCGTTTCCTGGCTGTTCATTTAAGCACGAATATCCTCGCTCTGTGCGAACAAACCGCCAACCATGGTTGGACGGACAAAACGACGACCCGAAACCGCTGTTTGACGAGCAGAACCGGGTATTGTGAAAGTATTTCGCACAGCTCCGCCAGCCTTCCGAAGAAGGGAGTGAGGGCCGTCTCTGGAATAGCCTACCTGAGTTCCGAAGAGATGCGGCGCATAGACGAGGTCGCAATCGGCAGCTTCGGCATCGACGTGCTCTCCTTGATGGAGAACGCGGGACTCCAGACGGCGCTGCTAGCCAGGCGGATGCTGGGAGGCGAGGCGGTGGGGAAGGCCGTGACGTGTCTGGTGGGCAAGGGCAACAACGGGGGAGACGGCCTCGTGGCCGCGAGGCACCTTCACGATTGGGGGGCTGACGTGAGGCTGGCGTTGGGCGCGAGGCGGAACGAGTTCGGAAGCGTGGCCGGGAAGCAGCTCAGCATCGCAGAGAAGCTGGGCCTGCCAGTGACCGAAGGGGTCGCAGACCTGAGGCACTCCGGGCTGATCATCGACTCGCTCTTGGGCTACGGCTCCGCCGGGGATCCTCGCGGTGCAGTGGCCGACTTCATCCTGCTGGGAAACTTCTCCCGCTTGCCAATCCTCGCTCTGGACATACCTTCCGGCCTCGACCCCACGACAGGCGCGCCCAACAAACCATGCATCGTCGCCAAGGCCACGGTCACCTTGGGCTTCCCGAAGCTGGGCTTCCTGAACCCCGACTCCCGGCCCTACGTCGGAGAACTCTACCTCTGCGACATCTCTCTGCCCAGGGAGATGTACTCGAGGCACGGGAGCATGGAACGGGTGTTCGAGAAGGAATCCATCGTCAGAGTGCCGCTCCCCCCCTAGCGCCATTGTCGCCGGCTTCGATTGCCTTAAGTCGGGACGCTCCCACCCTCCTCAATGGCAACCGTATCTGCTTCTGCCATCCAAGAGCTGCCGAAGGTCGACCTCCACAGCCACATCGACGGCTCCGTCCCTATCCGAGAGCTCTTCCGCATCGCAAGGCTGAGGGGAAGGAAGCTGCTCACCCCCCAGGGGACCGAGCTCACGACCGCGTCCAGCTTCGCCAGCCACGTCAGGGGATCGGGCTACCACACGATGCTCGACGACATCGTGAACAGGTTCTTCCCGATCACCAACCTGATGCAGACCCAAGAGGTGCTGCGGGACGTCGGCGTGGCCTACGCCAAGGAGATGAAGAGCCAGAACGTCATGTACGCCGAGGGACGATTCGCCCCGCAGTATCACCTTCAGGAGGGGCTCACGGTCGACGAAGTCGTCCAGAGCATGCAGGAGGGGCTCGCCGAGGGAAGCGAAAGGTTCGGGGTCAAGCTCAACCTCATCGTGGCCATGGGCAGGGAGTCCGACCAGAAGACCGCCGAGAGCATCGCCCGGGCCGCGACCAGGAACAGGGCAGTGGTCGCCCTCGACCTTGGCGGGCCGGAGGTCGGCAACCCTCCCGAGATGTTCGAGAGGCAGTTTGCCATCGCAGCCGCTGCGGGCCTGAAGAAGACGGTTCACGCGGGCGAGGGCGCCGGGAGCACCCAGCAGAACCTGGCGAACATCAGGACGGCGATGACCAGACTCGGAGCCAACAGGATCGGGCACGCCATAGACCTGGTGAAGGACGCCGAGCTGATGGACCTCGCCGTGGCCAAGGGCGTGACCATCGAGATGAACCCGCAGTCAAACAAGATGCTCCGCAAGATCAACTCACTCACAGACCTGGGCATCGACAGGCTCCTCGCCAAGGGCGTCTCGGTGACAGTGAACTCCGACGACCCGGCGCTCTGGCCACACGGATGGACCAGCGAAGTCATGTACCGGGTCTGCCGGTCGTTTCACTTCGGCCTGGACGTCGTGGACACCCTGGTCTCGAACGCCATCGACGGCGCCTTCATAGGCGCAGGGGAGAAGCAGGCCCTGCGCGAAAGGTACGGCGAGACTCGGAGCAGGGTCTCCTGAAAGATCACATGTTGGACCCCGCGGGCTGGGAGCACGCGAAGTTCGACGGCGTTATGTTGCCGGGCTGGGCGCCTATCTGGTCTATGTGGTAGACAATAGTGAACTGCGGCTGGTTGGGCGCAGCCCCCACCGCTATGGCAAGGTCCACGCTGGCCAGGGCCTGCTTCGGCGCAGTTATCGCGAATGGCATGTCAATCATCTGCCCCGCAGTCACCGAGCTCATCCCGAGGTCGCAGACCGGGCTGTTTGCCTCGTCGGTCTGCGGCGACGTGATCTGGGCGTAGAGCGGCACAAGCGCGCCCGTCGAATTCCACTCCACCCTGTAGTAGATCTCAGTCCCGTTGAACTGGGTCGAGACCACAGCCGCGTAGTCTGCGAAGGGCTTCTCCTGGGTCGGGAAGCTGCTGCCGGACCATGCGACGAAGGCCAGGTAGAGGCTGAATGCCACCGCGCCGCATATCACAATGATCACTGCAGCGCCCGCCCGGGACACGCCACGGGAGCGTCCGAGCTTCACGCCGTCACCTCAGGTCGGCAAGCTTCGATTCGGGCCGCATCAGGGAGAGCACACGGTCGAGGTAGGCCCCCATGGCCTCCGTGAACTCCGTCTCGCTCCACTCGTTCCTCGCTGTCTCGAGGAAGCGCTCCAGCCACTCGAACTCATTCTCCGAGAATTCGCCCATCGCCAACAGGAATCCCTTGTTCCTGTAGTTCATTTCGTTCTCCCTATCGAGGAGGTGCCTCCTCCTCAGCGACGCGATTGCGAATGCGTTCCTGCACAGCAGCGACGCGTCCAGCACCGGGTCGCCCGACGGCCTGTCGGAGACCCACTCGGCGAAGAACCGTTTCGCGACATCGAGCTCCTTGCCCTCCATCACGGCGAAGACCACGTCGTCGACCATGATGTTCTGCAGGTGGTTGTACGCGTCGATGAGTTGCTCCACCTCCCGCCCGCGGAGCCCGTCCTGCTCCTTCATCGAGCCCAGGATCCTCTCCAGCGACTCCCCGTCGTGGGAGTGCGCCCCCCTCTCCGTGAAGTAGATGTGCGCCAGCTCGTGGAGCACCAGTCCCCCGAGCATGTCCGAGTCGAGAGCCCAGTCGGAGATGACTATCTTGTGCGCCTGCCCCTCCTTCTTCGCGTAGCCCATTATGGCCAGCTTGGGGTCGATTGCGAGAACCACGTTCGAGTTCACCACGAAGCCCTTTCTCTTCATCCTCTCCAGGGCCCACGTCAGGGTACTCTGGAGCGACTTGTCTGCGGTCGCTTTCACTGACCTAGCCTCGCGTCTGCCAGTCATTAATCAACCTCTCGGTCTCAATGTGTCAGCCGGTCCCTCCCGGGCACATCTTCTACTGGTAGATCCGGCCTGCCCCCGGCGACCTCTCCTCGGGAGGCGTCTTCACGTGGGCCCGCAGCTTGTCCGTGTCTATCTTGAATCCAATCATCGCGGACAGGACCTCAAGCATCTTGATCACAGACCTCGTGTGAGGGACAGGCTCGCCGTGGTCCACCGAAATCTTGTATCCTCTCATTCCGTAGTCCTTGGCCATCCCCACTATCATCGAGGCGAAGAAAGGCGCGGGCTCGGGTCCGATTATCTCGACCCCGTGCTCCTTCAGCCGTTTCACTCCCTCCTTGTCGGTGGCGAACCCGTTGACGTGAGGATCCTCGAAGGCCGGGACGGGCGTCTCCGACCACCTTGCTCCCACGGAGTAGACCTCCTTCACGCCAATCTTGCGCGCGTAGTCGAGGAGCACCTTCGCAAACTGACGCTGGTCGTCCGAAGGGCTCGAATCGCCGGCAAAGAGCAGAAGGTCCCGCTTTCCACGGAGCGCGTGGAGCCTGCAGGTCGGGAGCACCGCCGTCCCATCATCCTTGACGATGACCTCCGGAGCGAAGGCCGAGGAGCGCACCGCAGCAACCTCTTCGAACTCCAGCGACTCTAGGAGGTAGTCGGCGAGTTCCCTGGCCTGCGAATAGAGTGCCCTGTACTGCGCTACGGACGTGGAGACCGCGACCAGCAGCGCCGGACGGACGAACTTCACCCGACTCTTCGTCTCAAGATCCAGCCACAAATCGAGTCGATGTGTCGATGGTCGCGCCTCGTTAAATAACTATGTTCTGCCCACTCGGCCACGCACTGATCGACAGCCCCGTCCAAAAGCTGGGCTTATCTTAAATATCGGCGCGGAAGATTCTGAGTGTCCAACCGTTGAAGGCTTACTGGACCACTCTTTCGCACAAAGGAGTCTGCTTCCCAGACGAATATGTGCCGGACGGACTCTCCATCAAGATTCAGGGGAAGCCCGTGAAGCTCTCCCCGTTGGCAGAAGAGATGGCCTACAACCTCGCGAAGAAGAAGGATACTCCCTACGTCCAGGACCAGGTCTTCACGGACAACTTCATGGCCGACTTTGTGAAGCAGCTCCCAGACTGGTGCCGCAAGGCCAGGTACGTGGACGCGGACTTTTCCGAGCTCTTCGCGAAGGTCGACAGGGAGAAGGCCCACAAGGAAGGGATGGGCAAGGAGGAGAAGAAGGACCTGGCGGCGGCGAGGAAGGACAGGCGCGAGGCGCTGAAGAAGGCGTACGGCTACGCGGTCATCGACGGCAAGCAGGTAGAGTTCGCCAACTACATGGTCGAGCCTCCGGGCCTTTTCTTGGGACGGGGAAACCACCCGTTCAGGGGCAAGTGGAAGCCTCGCGTCCACCCACAGGACGTGATCCTGAACCTGGACGAATCGACCAAGGTGCCGGGCGCCTGGAAGGGGGTGGTCCACGACCACGGCTCGATGTGGATGGCCAAGTGGGTCGACAAGCTCACTGACAAAGAGAAGTACGTGTGGCTGCACGAGAGCTCTCACATACAGCAGTCGAGGAGCAAGGCGAAGTACGACAACGCCGCCAAAGTGGGAGCCAGCATGAACAAGATAGAGGCCAGGATCGAGAAGGAGCTCTCCTCCAAGGACCCCAAGATGAGGCAGGTGGCCACGGTCTGCTATCTGATCCACAAGCTGGGCATGAGGGTGGGCGACGAGAAGGACGAGGACGAGGCCGACACAGTCGGCGCCAGCACGCTGAGGGTGGAGCACATCAACCTGAAGGACGGCTCAGTCGAGTTCGACTTCCTTGGGAAGGACAGTATCCGGTGGACGAAGTCAGACAGGCCCCCTCCCCAGGTCCTCAGGAACCTGGAGGAGTTCAAGAGGGGCAAGAAGCCGGACACCGAGGTCTTCCACGACGTCACCTCCAGCATGGTCAACCAGTTCCTCTCGTCCATAGTACCGGGCCTCAGCGCCAAGGTATTCAGGACCTGGCACGCGACGGCCAAGGCCAAGCAGGCCTTGGAGTCGAAGAGCGCCGAAGGCATGGACGACATCGACAAGCTCTACTTCGCGAAGGAAGCGAACCTGCAGGCGGCCGTCTTCTGCAACCATCAGCGGACCCCGCCCAAGACCTGGGAGCAGTCCTACGAGAAGAAAAGGCAGAAGCTCGACGAGGTGAAGGCCAAGGGCAGGAAGGACGACAAGCGGCTCAAGAAGCTGGAGAAGGACCTGGACTTCTACGTCCGCACCAAGAACTACAACCTCAACACTTCTCTGAAGAACTACATCGACCCCCGGGTCTACAAGAGGTGGTGCGACCAGGTGGGCCTAGACTGGGCGAAAATCTATTCGAAGTCGTTGCAGAGGAAGTTCTCGTGGGTCGCCGGCTCAAAGCCCGAGCAGCAGGGGAAGGCCGTCCCAGCCGTGGCATCGTCACGCTGAACGTGGGAGCCTTCTCCAGAGCTCATCGACGGGCGCAGTCCTGACCACGCGCTCCCTGCCGTTCCTCAACAGCAGGTGGCGGCCGCTCCGCGTGAACCGACCCACCTCCGCGACAGGCGCCACTCCCTTGAGCGCGCCACGGATTCTGTCCCTGCTCCGCAGAGGGACTGCGATGAGGAGCGAGCCCGAGCCTATCAGCTTCAACGGGTCCAGCGAAAGTCTGCTGCACACCTCACGCGTCTCACTAGCTACAGGAATCGCGCTCTCCCAGAGCTCGAACCCGAGGCCCGAAGCCAGCGACATCTCGTAGGCTGCTCCCAGGACACCGCCTTCGGTGCAGTCGTGCATCGCGTGCACCGACCCGGTCTTGAAGGCGCGAACGGCCTCTCCGACAATGCTGATCTTGTCCTCGAGGCGCCTCGATTTCGCCGCCAGTCTCGCGGGAAGCTGCTGGCCGGCCCGTTTCAATTCCGAGGCGAGCACGGCCGTCCCCTCCAGCCCGGCTGTCTTTGTCATCATGATGGCGTCGCCTTCTCTTGCCATCTCGGATGATACGAAGTTCTTCACAAAGCTGAAGGCAGTCACTGAGACGATGGGTCTCTTCAGCCCGGGAGTGACCTCAGTGTGGCCGCCTACTATCGCCACACCGAGCCTCTTCGCTGTCCGGTCCATGTCGGCAGCGATGGCCCTGAGGTCCTTCTCTGTCGAACCCTCGGGAAGGAGTATCACAGAGCCGATGAACTCCGGAAGGTTGCCGCTCGTTGCCACGTCGTTGGCGCTGACCGTTACCGCGTAGCTTCCTATCCCCGAGGCTACGCCCGTTACCGGGTCCGAGGAGACGATCATGTATCCTCCCGAGACCTTGATCGCAGCGAAATCGACGCCCGCCCTGGGTCCGGTCAGCAGGGCCCGCGACCTCGCCCCAGTCATCCGCAGGACCGTCTCGTTCAGGAGTGATATCGGAACCTTCCCGAGCTGCATCAGTCTCTCACTCCCAATCCGAGCGTGACCTCTGTCAAACGGCCGCGTGGAGCCGCCCTGAAACCCTCCTTATGCTCTTCGCGAGGGGGACCGCGACGAGGAGTCCCACCACGGCCTGGGCGACGTTGAAAGGCACTTCGCCCGCAGCCGACACAAATCCGAGCTGGAGGGCGAAGCTCTCGTAGAGGAAGTACCCGAGGACCATTTCGGCGCCGCCGGCCAGGACGGCCAACGCTGTCCAGCCCAGCTTCTCGTCGGTCCTGAAGCCCGCGACGACGATCAGAAGGAACGCGACCGCCCCGACGACCATCCAGAAGATGCTGGGCACCGTGAACTCGAAGTTCGCTGTTGGCCCAATCGGGAATCCGAGGGAGAGTTCGTACCCTCCGCCAAGGTAGTCCAACCCCAGCCACACGACGAGTCCTCCTACCATGGCTGCCAGGACCAGGGTCGTCGCCCTCCAGGCAGACTTGGACAAGTTCGCAAGCACCTTGCTGCTGAGGTAGCCCACGATGAAACCCTCGATGGCCTTGATGACGAGGGTTCCCGGCGCGTAGGTCGCGCCGTAGCCGAGCGCGACGTCCGAAATCGCGGAACCGACGCCGCCGGCGAACGCCCCAACATAAGGCCCCATCAGCAAGGCCGTGGTGTACACCATGATCTCGCCCACGTTGAAGTAGCCGCTGGTCACAGGTATCGAAAGGCTGAACGCCATGGTCGCCGCGGCGACGAAGGCGGTGAACACAGCCGAGCTGGCCACGACCCTCGTGTTGAACCGCCCGCCCCTGGGCGTGGTTCCCGCTGAGGACGGGGTCGCTTCTGCAGGCTTGGTCATCGACTTTGCCGAAGCCGGTTCTGAGAATATATAAGCTACAGCCTATATATCAGCAAGGGCCTCCCTGGCCCTGCTTGCCCCGGTTCAGGTGCGCCGTCTGCTCCCACACAATGGAAAGTGTCGAACTGGACCCGGCGTGCAGAAGGTGCGGCTCAGCGGTCGTGATGGTGGACCGGGTGCCTAAGGTCAGCAGGGCCCAGCTGGAAGACCTGCCTGCAGGAGTCTGGAGATACAGGGCGTTTCTCCCCGAAGTGCCCGGCGATGACGTGGTCACATTGGGAGAAGGTGGAACACCCTTGCTCCCGGCGGAGAGGCTCGGCAAGGAGCTCGGCCTCAGCAGACTTCTGATCAAGGACGAGAGCCGGAACCCGACCGGCTCCTTCATAGACCGAGGGTCGACGGTCCTGGTGAGCCTCGCGAAGGAGCGGGGCGTGAGAGAGTGCGCCTGCGTCACGACCGGGAACTTGGGCGCGTCCCTTGCGGCATACTGCGCAAAGGGAGCCATCTCAGCGAAAATCAGGATTCAACCCAGCACCGACAGAGGGAAGCTGTACCAGATGCTCGCGTACGGTGCGCAGGTCGAAGCGCCATCACACCGGCCCGAGGCGGGACCATCCGACGGTGCTTCTCTTTCTGTCACCGCCGGGAATCCGTACATCCTGGAGGGCGAGAAGACCACCTGCTTCGAGATAGTCCACGATTTGGGCTGGAAGGCGCCAGACGTAATCGTGGTTCCCGTCGGGACGGGCGGTCATCTGAGCATGATCTGGAAGGCGCTCCTGCAGCTCAGGGAGAGCGGACTCGTGGGCGGAGCCAAGAGCAGGTTGCTCGGCGTGCGGTTCGAAGGCTCTGCACAGCCGAAGGGTTTCAGAAGGTCCCGGCAGCAGGCTGGAACCAGGGGCGAACCCTTCACAGAGCTGGAGGAGTCCGAGCCGTTCTTCATGAACGAAGCGGCCAAGGCGATGAAGGATTCTCGGGGGATGAGTCTCATGACGACGGCCAACGAAACCATCAGGGCGACGAGCCTCCTCGCGCGGACGGAGGGCATCTTCTCGGAGCCGGCCTCGGCGTCCGTGATCGCCTCCCTCGAGGCCTCCGTCGAGCGGGGGTTCATCCGTAACGACGACACCGTGGTCTGCGTCATCACAGGCGCGGGACTGAAGGACACCAAGGCGGTATCAAGGCTGGCGAAGGCCACCAGGAGGGTCCCGGTGAGGCAGGACTACACCCTAGCCAGGATGCAGATAGGGGAGACGAAGCTGGCGCTCCTGCGCCTGCTGGCAGGGAAGCCCTGCTACGGATACGGGCTGTGGCAGCGCCTGAACCTTGAGAGGAAGATCACGACAGCCAGCGTCTATCAGCACCTGACCGAGCTGGAGGCAGTGGACCTGCTCAGACGGGCGGGGGCGGTCTCCGCCAAAGGTCGGGAGAGGGTTCCCTACAACCTCACGAGGAAGGGCATCGACTTCCTCAGGATGGCGGGGAACCTGGAGCGAGAATCAGGGGAAGAAACCGCGCGGTCGTGAGACCCGCTCACCCGAGGAGCTTCGCCAGGCCCTCCATAGACTCGACGATGAATTCGGGTTTCGCCTCCGGAGGCAGGGGCTCTCCGTACCTGTTCACCCAGGCGGAGGCGACGCTCATCTCCTGGGCGGGGATGATGTCGTGGTAGACGCTCTGCGCCACGTGCAGCACCTCCTCCTTCTTGGCTCCGGTCTTCCGGAAGAACGTCAGCCAGTGCCCGCGGTTCGGCTTGTAGCTGCCCACCTCCTCTGCAGTCACGAAGCCTTCGATTTCGAGCCCGTGGTTCGATATCGTTTCCTGAAGAAGGTCTGTGTCCACGTTCGAGAGTATGTACCTCCTGTAACCGTTCCTGCCGAGGTCCTGGAGCGCCTTCCTCGTGTCTGGGAACGCGGGCCAGGTCGGCAGAGAGGCTGCGAAAGCATCGGCCGCGGATTGGCTCGCTTCGAAGCCGAGCGACCTGGACAGCCGCAGGGCGGAGTCCCGCAGGACGTCCCTGTACTTCTTGTAGGACGCCTCCTCCTGCTTCTCAGCCTCAACGTAGGCGTCCAGCAGAGCCTTGCCGCCGATGGGGACTTTGAATGATTTCCTCAGAGCCATCTCGATACCGGCCTTCCAGTCGATCAGGGTGCCGTAGCAGTCGAAGGTGAGATATCGGTAGGTGCTCATCCCCGCCGTCCCCTGATGTAGACCACGAACATGGCGATCGAAAGGGCGGTGGGCAGCCACAGGGCGAAGCTGACGAAAGGGTTCACGATTCCCACAGTCTCCATGGCGGCCGCGATGAGGACTGCGACAACGACTACGATTCCCTCAAGCAGATAGACGCGCAGCTCGCTGGCGAGCGTCTTCCTCCGCCAGGCAACCAGAACCAGGGTCCCCGACGCCACTGCGACCGCGTAGGACGAGAGCTCGACTATTGCGAAGGGGAAGAAGAAGAGCGCCACGCCGAAGAGCGGACCGGGGAGGTTGCTGGAGATGGCGAGGGCCTGTATCACCTGTCCCGTTGTGAAGATCGACACAGCGAAGAAGAGCGCACCGGCTGCCGGAACCATCTCCAACAGCGCCACCCTCAGGTTGTTGTCGAATATCGCCGAGAACATCCCCGCGGGCCCCTGACCGGTGGCGGAATTCGTGAGCGCGTTTGCCTGGTCGAGCAGCGCCTTCTGCTGCACGGGGTCGAGCGGGTAGACCATTGCTCCGAAGAATATCGCGAGCTCGATTGCGAACGCGGCCGCGAACGCTATGAGCCTCCCTCGCCGGAGAAGCTGCTCTGCGAGACTTGGTTCGGGCTCAGGCTCCGCGACAGGAGGTTCCGACACGGCATTCGCTCGGCGGTGCGCCTCTAATTAACGGCTCTGAGGAGAACGGCTACAGCGAACCGGCGAGAAGGCCCACGGCGTAGAGAAGGCAAAGCGCCACGGCCCCGACCGCGACCGACCTGAGCCCTTCCCTGAGGCTGAAGTTCCCGAGGAGGAAAGACTTGGACCCGAGTACGAACAGCGCCCCAAGCGAGAGCGCCGCCGAAAAGGCCAGAGCGTCGAACCTAGTCGTCGCGATGGTGTAGGGCAGCAGGGCGAGGAGGCCGAGGACGAAGAACGCCAGCCCGGCAGGCACAGCGCGCATGACGGGTACGCTCGAGAGCTCCTCGGCGTGGAGGTGCAGTTCATGGGTGAGCTGTGCTCTCAGCCACATCTCCTTGTTCTTTGTCAGCCGGTTCATTATCACTTCGACCTCCGCCTTCTCATAGCCTTCCTTGGCCAGGAGCTCTTCAAGCTCTCTCCTCTCTTCTCCCGGCTCCGTCTCTATCTCCATCCTCTCCCTCTCGACGTCGATTCTGAGGGCCTCTAGCTCGGCCCTGCCGGAGAGGTAGCTGCTGAAGAACATGGACAGCCCTCCCGCAACCGCGAACGCTAACCCTGCCAGAAGAATGGTGTGGAAGGCTACGCCGGCGGCGTTCAGTGCCGCAGTAGTAGCGACCCCTTCGATGGCACCGTCGCTGCCGCCCAGGACCAGCCTGTCGATTATGTTCCTGGCGGGAATGTGGGGGTGCTTCTCCTCTCGAGCCTCTGCCACTTTCGGAAGACGATGTCCCCCTCCCGATTAAGGGGTTTCGGGAATGTCGCGCTTCAGGAAGTCGGTCTGGACCGCTTCTCCGTCGTGCAGCACGATATTTGGAATTTGCTTGAGCTTGTCGAATTGGGCTTATGCGAATGCTTAATCTTATATCCCGCTCGCGTCCAACCCACCGCCAATGACTCTCGACGAGAAAGTGAGATACGGCATGCTGGCCCTGACCGGCGCTAGTTTTGTTTTCGCCGCGCTAGGCCTGAAGCTGGGCCCTCTGGACCCAATCGGCGGCTTCGGATCAGGCTAGATTCCTCTAGCCTGTCTCCCTTTTTACCTGCTGGATTAGGTTCTCGAACCGCATCGTCAGCTCTTCGGTGTTGAAGACCCACTGCCTGCTCCTCTCGTCAAAGAGCTGAGGCGCCACAGAGAAGCTGATGGCGTTGGTCTGGTCGACAGCGAACATCTTCACCTTCTCCTTCACCTTCGACACGGCATCGGAAACATACAGAAGGCTCTCTGTAAGATAGTCCACGGGGAACGCGAACTCGGCGTAGTAGTTCCTCCCACCCGCCTCAGCCCATAGGAATGGGAGTTGGTTGACCTTCTGGCGGATGTACGCCAGGTCGAGCGCGTCAACATCCTTGACGATGAGCATGCCAGGTATGTACCTGTGCTTGCGATGGAGAGCCCTCTCCACCTTGAAGTCGTATTTGGTCCCGGTCCACCTGACGCTGTACCCCCTCAGAAGATTCCGCCCGACGACGTGAGTGTTATGGTGCCAGGCAAGCTTCTTGTAGTTCATCTTCAGCTCGTCGGCAATCTCCTTCAGTGAGACGTTGGCGTCCTTCTGAAGCCGTCTGATTATCAGCAGGTCGGTGCGGTCGAACCTCGCAGGACTCGAAGGTCTGTACCTCGCCGCCTCCGTGTTCGCGGGGTGTGGACCTGCAAAGTCGAAGTCCCACCTTCCTTCGTCGAAGTCGTAGAACTCCGCCTTCATCGGCGGATTCCTGAACCAGTCGAATTCCAGAAGGTCCATGTGATTGAACATCCCGCGTTCCTTCAGGCGGTGCAGCAGATTGCCCATGGCAGGAAGGTGCACGGCGGGAACGCTGACGTTCACTACGTACCTGCCGTCGGGCAGAGTCTTGGCGAAGCTCTGGACATAGCAGAGCTCGCTCATGGCAGTCAGTATCGACTGGGCGTAGCCTTCGTAGTCGGCGCCGAACCCGAGAATCGCAACCATCCTCTTCAGCCCCAGCCTCTCGTGGTCCACGGATGCTTGGACTGCGAATCCCTTGTTGAGGATCTTCTCTTTGTACCTGTACCTCACTGATTCCTTGAACTGGCCCAGGCTCCTCGCAATCTCCGGTATGTCGGGGCCGATCTCGGTGAGCAACTGGACTAGCTGCGCTGTTCGCACGCTCACTTCCTTACTACGGCCCTTTTCGCCAGCCAGCTCCAAAACGACCGCTCCCCGATCGAGCCGTATCGCCAATAGTTTCGGCTATAAGCCTATGTATGTTCCGAATCCCGATTTCGGGTATGGCATTCCCATGCCTCCCGCCAAGACGGCGCTTCCCCGTCATCCCTCGGGGCAACCTTTAATTAGAATTCGTTATAATAGTTTGCGCTAGAAACTATGCAGAATCCGAAGAACGTTCCGGTATGGGAGTACGCCCCTGACAGGCGGCTGGCGGAAGTCACCGTCCGGCTCAAGAACGTAAAGGGCGCCCTTGCCAAGTCTGCCCGTCTTGTAGCCGAGCTGGACATCAGGGTGCTAGGCGGTTTCACCTCCGCATCGAGCGCCTCCAGCGTGGGCGTCTGGAGCTTCTTCGCCGACATCACGGATTCCCCGGACCTCACCAAGATACGGAGGGCCCTCATGGACCTGCCCGTGGTGGAGGGCGTGGAAGTACTGGCTGCGGAAGACGGGTTCATGGTCGACAGGCAGAACTTCCCTCTGATGTTCTCGAACAGGCGGGCGCTGATAATGAGGACGGACGCGCTGAGCGGCATGTTCGCCCACCTCTGGAGCGTCTTCGGCAGCGGCTCGGTGGCAATAATAGACCAGATGGCCGAGTCGATGGGGAGGTTCAGAGCCAAGGAGGTCCTGGACGACCTCGGAAGGGAGTTCGCGATCCGCTCGCTCGACGAGATACTCGGCACCTACACGGCCCTGGGCTATGCCCAGGTCGAGGTGACAAGGAGGGACGCCGACTCGATCAACGTCCGCGCAAAGGGGCTCTTCGAATGCGAGTCGAACGCGAAGAACCACATCAGGAGGAAGAGCACGTTCTTCCGCGCCCATCTGAGGGGGCTCATCTCGACCATCTTCGACGCCGACTTCGAGGTGACGGAGGTCGAATGCGTGGCCGAGGGTGACGAGGCCTGCGCCTTCACGATGACGAAGACGGCGAGCGTAGCCTCCAGGCTGCCCGTCCGGCACAGGATCAAGTAACCGCAATCATCCTTTTAACGGCGCGACCTCGCGGTCAACCAGCATGCCCCTGAAGAACAGGAGGGGTGAATACAGATGGGGTACCACAAGGCTTGCCAGCCCGGAGCTGATGACCGACAAGAAGAGTTACTCCATCGACGACACGATCATCGCGAACCTCGGGTTCAGGATAGTCGGCGGCCTCAGGGAGTCGTTCCATCCTGACGTCTGGACGGTGGCCTGGGAGGACTACGACAAGATACTGAACCTCACCTTCCGCACCTCCCTTCTGGTCAAGAGGGGGCCGATCTCCAGAAAGCTCGGCCGGCCGTCAAAGCTCGTCAGGAAGGCCAGCTTCTACTGGAGCCGGGACCCCGACCTTCCCTACAGGATCTGGGCCATGATCATGCCCGAGGACGGAGGTCCTCCCAAGATTCCGCTCAACGTGGAAGACGCCAAGGCCAAGATGCTCAACTTCACGCAGACCTTCGAGGTTCCTGCGTTCCAGCTCGGAACAGGGAAGCATACGCTTTCGGCCCAGGCGGAGGCAAAGTGGCCTCGCCGCAGCTTCATCGAGAAGGGGGCGGCGGCGGGAAAGGCGGCCCAGGTGGTCCAGGTCGGCTAAGGACGAGTGGCTGGCTGAGGTGTCTTGGGCCGGCGGCTACACCTTCCTCGGGACCGACCTGAAGGGGCACGCGGTGGTCTATGATTCGGACGACCCGATGTCGAAGGGCATCTCGCCCATGAGGGCGCTCCTGACTTCCTTGGGCGCCTGCAGCGGGATGGACGTTGTCGCCATCCTGGGAAAGAGGAAACAGAAGCTCGGCTCTCTGAAGGTGATGCTGAACGGGGAGAGGCCGGAGCACGGCTATCCGAAGCCCTGGACTTCGATCCACGTCGAGTACGTCCTCTCGGGCGAGCTGGAGACGAAGTACGTGGAGGAGGCGATAGACGAGAGCATGGCCAAGTTCTGCAGCGTGTCTGCGACCCTCAAGCCCGGCGTCAAGGTGACCCATTCCTACAGGATCGTTCGCTAGACCGTGAGCACTATCTTCCCGAAGTGCTCGCTCTTCTCCATCCTCGCCTGGGCCTCCGCCGCCCTCGCGAGAGTGAAGGCGCTGTCCACCACCGGCTTCAGCCTTCCTGCCCTGAACAGCTCGACAACCTTCAGGAGCTCTCCCCTGCTGCCCATGAAGCTGCCGTATACGGTCAGCTCCCTGTTGTAGACGTATCTCAGGTCCGTCGTGACTTCCGCTCCCGTCGTCGCGCCGCAGAGCACCAGCCTGCCTCCCTTCGCGAGCGATTTCACGCTCTTCTCCCAGGTCGCCCTTCCCACATGCTCGACCACGACGTCGACCCCGCGTTTCCCGGTTATCCTCTTCACCTCCTCGGCGACGTCCTGCCTGTAGTGGTTCACAGCGTGGTCCGCGCCCAGCGCCTTCGCCTTCGAAAGCTTCCCTTCGTCGCCCGCGGTTGCTATGACGGTGGCGCCCCAGAGCTTCGCCACCTGGATTGATGCGCTCCCCACGCCCGAGCCCGCGCCAAGCACCAGGACGGTCTCGCCCGCCCTGAGCCCGGCCTTGGTCACGAGCATGTGGTGGGCTGTCAGATAGACCAACGGGAACGAAGCGGCGTCCACGAAGCTCATGCCTTCCGGCTTGGGGACCAGGCTGGTCCTCGGGACCTTCACGAGTTCAGCGTAGCCTCCGTCCGTCCCGTAGCCCGTTATGGTGTAGAACCTGCACTGGTTGTCAAGGCCCAGCAGGCACCTGTCGCACCTGCCGCAGCCGACGCCCGGATTGACCAGGACCTCCGCGCCTTTCTGCACCTGCTTCTCCTCGGGAGGCACCCACTCCACCGTTCCGGCAATGTCCGAGCCGGAGATGTGGGGCATCGGGATCTCCACGTTGGGGAGCCCGTTCCTCGCCCAGATGTCCAGGTGGTTGAGGGCGCACGCTTTGACCCTGACCAAGGCTTCGTCGCTGTTGGGCTTGGGGTCGGGCGCGTCCTCGTACTGCAGCACCTCTGGGCCGCCGTGCCTGTGGAACCTGACCGCTTTCACGTGGGCTCCGCCCTCGGCGCGCCCTTTTTGGGTTTCCCGTGAATACTTTCACCCGACCCTCCTTCGGTGATTCTATCCAATGGATAATCACGGTTATATAGCAAAAAGCTGAAGAAAGCCAGAACCCCCTTGCCGTCGCGTTCCGTCTTCAAAGACGAGAGCGTCCTCTTTCCTGAGTTTCTTCCCCACGAGACTCCCCACCGCGACCAGCAGCTGAAGGCGCTGGAGCTCTACTTCCAGAGCGTCGTCCAGAACGCCTCCAAGGCGAGCCAGAATGTGATGCTCTCCGGTCCCGTGGGCAGTGGTAAGACCATGATCGCGAAGAAACTGGGCGAGTCCCTCCAGAAGAAGGCCGCGCTCTACGGCAACCTGGTCAAGATGCTCCACGTGAACTGCAGGATTGACAGGACCCTCCAGGCGGTCATGGTCAGGGCGCTCAACTCGCTGGGCCAGAGCTACCCGTCCAGGGGCTACTCCTTCGAGGAGCTGCTCCACGCGCTGGTGGACGGGCTCAAGACCAACCGGACCCACCTGATAATCGCCTTCGACGAGGCCGACTCGCTAATCTCCGGAGACCCGTCATCGCTTTACACGATCACGCGGCTGAGGGAGACAGCCCAGGGGGCCCAGGTTTTCTCGTCGCTGCTGATCTCCAAGACCCTCGACTACCTGAAGATGGTGGACCTGAGCACACTCAGCTCGGTCCAGTGGAACCAGATAGTACTGGAGCCCTACTCTGCAAACCAGCTCTTCGACATCATAGTCTCCAGGAGCGAAGAGGCGTTCAACGACGGCGCGCTCGACGACAGCTGCATGCAGCTGGCAGCCAGCATAGCGGGCACCTACGGGGACGCTCGCTACGCCCTCGACCTGGTGTACAGGGCGGGCAAGATGGCCGATATGGCAGAATCGCCCAGGCTTCTCCCGGAGCACATACGCTCGGCGAAGTCCTCGCTGCCGCCGCAGTTCAGGAAGGAGGAGCTGAGCTACCTGACGAAGCACCAGAGGCTCATCCTGATGGCAGTGTCGAACCTGCTGAAGAAGGGCGACTCGACCCAGGTCACCATAGGGGAGGTGGAGAAGAGCTACGCAGCACTCTGCGAGGGCGTGGGCGCGACTGCGAACCACCACACCCAGGTCTGGAACGACGTCAACGAGCTCTCGAGGAAGGGCATCATAGAGACGCAGCTCTCGGGCAGGGGAATGAGGGGCAGGACGACCATGATAGGGCTGTCGCTGGTCTCTGCGAAGGAGCTGGTGGGCGAACTGGAAAAGGGGATGATGGCAGACGTTAGAGGTTGAGCAGCTCTTCTCCTCCTACGGGAGGACCAAGGTGCTGACTATCCTGCTGGAGAGCGGCGAGCTGAACATCTCCGAGATAACCCGAAGGTCGGGCCTCTCCCATTCGTCGGCCGCCCGTCACCTGGAGTTTCTGGCGAAGGCCGGGCTGATAACCGAGAAGCGTTTCAACAGGATCAGGATATTCAGGGTGGACCACGGCAGCCCCTACGTGGTCGCCCTCAACAGGCTGCTCTCCGACTGGAAGAGCGCCACCGAGGTCCCGCTGCAGCGCTCCTTCAGCTAGGACTTTGGGCGCCGCTGGGGCGTCTTCAGGGCGGCAGACTCCTTCGCTATGAACTTCTCGAAGGGCTCGTCCAGCCCCAGGCTCGCCACCAGCTCTTCCCGGAAGCGCCTGTCGGCGGAGAGCTGCATCATGTATGGGAAATCCGCGACGATTCCGCCCTTCGAGCTGATGCCCAGCCTCCGGCCCGCGAGCCTGCTTATCTCCTTCACCTTCTTCGAGTCGTTCCAAATCCTGAGCTGCAGGAGCCAGGGCACGGCCTCGGCCGAGTAACGCAGCTTCGCTCCGCCCAAGGCATCGCGGAACTCGGTGCTCAGGAGCGGGTCGAGATACCGGAGCTGCCTCCATTCCTGCGTCCGCATGATCCGCCCCATCAGCTGGTCGGCCCTGGAGAGCGCATCCAGTGCGTCGGCCCTCTCCTCTTCCGGCATCTTGGCCGCGACCACGCTGGCGAAAAGGTCCCGCAGCTTGTCTCTGGGCTGGCTTGGATAGGCGCGGAGTGCCCTGAGCGCCTCGGCCCTCGTGGCCGCGTCGAAGAATGCGTTGATGGCCTGGGCTGCGGTCAGGTCTTGGTCCTTGCCGCCCGGGGCTCCGCCCTGGAGCCCGTTCAGGGCGTACCGGAGGTCGCCCTTGGATGACTCTGCGATGGAGTGCAACTGGGCGTCGGAGAGCCCGAGCTTCTCCTGGTGCTCGATGCGCCTCAGGTGGACGAGCACCTCGCTTGTGGTGAGAGGGACGAACTCGACCTTCGTCGTGACGCTCGCCAGCTTCCTCACCTCGTCCGCATCGGGGTTGTTCGCGGCCATGACGATGGGGTTGAGGCTGCTCCTGACAGCTTCCTTGATGAAATCGATGGCGCCGTAGTCCGACCTCCCCGCCAGTCCGTCAACCTCGTCCAGGAATACCAGGGTCCTCTCTCCTAGCAGGCTCGTGCTTGAGATGGCCGCGCCCATCTTCTTGCCGAGCTTCTCCTTGGTCCTGCTGTCGCTGGCGTTCAGCTCCACCAGGTTGAGCTTCAGCTCTTCGGCGACCAGGTGGACGGTGGTGGTCTTTCCAGTCCCGGGCGGTCCGACCAGAAGCATAGCCTTCGACTTGCTCTTCCACTTCTTCAGCCAGGCCAGGAACTTCTCCCTCGCCTCCTCGTTGCCTACCAGATCGCCGAGGCTCTTAGGCCTGTACTTCTCGGAGAACATGTCAGAGGCCCCCGCCTATGAAGACCACCAGGCCGACGAGCATGCCGACGAGCGCCGCGTTCTTCACCCTGCGGGCGTTCTCTGCGCCGCTGTTGCGGAGGATTGAGAAGGCCAGATAGGCGAACGCAGCGTCCGGTATCCAGACGCCGACGAGGTAGATTGGATTCGCCAAAGCCAGGAAGAGGGGCAGCCAGCTGGTCGCGACCGCGAGAAAGAAGAAGGCTGCTCCCACGATGCCCGCGGACCTCGCCCCGCGGTTCCTGGCCAGCGAGCCGATGCCCCGCTTCGAGTCGCCCTCCACGTCTGCGATGGCCTTCACCACCTCCCGACCCGCTCCCGCGAAGAACGACGTGAAGGCCATGGCCAAGAGCAGCGAGCTGAAGACGCTTCCCCCGGATATCACGCCGCCGTAGATGAAGGGGATGGCCAGGGACGACGCTACGATCAGGTTGCCGGCCAGGCCGCTCTTCTTTGCCCACCAGTTGTAGAGCCAGGAGAGGAAAGCGTACGCCGCCGCGATCGCCACTGCCGCCGGGTCGAGGCTGAGCGCAGCGAACGCCATCCCGACCGCCAGGAGGAGCACCGAGAGCCTCGTCGCGCCTGCGACCGATATCTTGCCGGCGGGAATCGGACGCCCTGGCTGATTGACCCTGTCGACCTCCACGTCGTAGACGTCG
>CAZENV010000048.1:0-6797 GCA_964513805.1 uncultured Nitrosopumilales archaeon | reverse complement strand
GGTCTTCAGCCTTCATGCCGTCCCTGAAGTGTTCGAAGAGGAAGACGCACCTGTCAACCTCCCCGGGCTTTCCTTCGCGGCCACCCTTCGTCTCTGACAATCGTTCCTTCCAGAAAGGCCAAAGCTATTTCTATCTTGTAGCAGGGAGCCGAAGTACCGCGGCCGTCCCACCGTCCCCGAGGACTTCACGAGACTGGATGCATTTCACCCGTCTGTTCTGTGATGACAGCTCCAGTCACATTGAAAGTTCGTTTGTTGTGTTCGAACTCGCTTTGCAGCCAATTCTGCAAGTCCGGCATCTTCCAGACCTCTTGCTTCCCCTCGCAGGTGGTGCAGATCTTCGCCCTGTGCGCCCTGTAGACGTGGAAGAACTCACGCCCGAGAAGACGGTGTCTTCCGGGAGATTCCCAGGGGCTGTACTCTCGTCTGCCGCTGGTGGCCTGGTACACGTATCTGCTCTCAATGCCGGAAATATCCCCTCCCCACATCTCGTCCTTCTCCCTGGGTCTCGTGACCTCGAAGAGCTCTTTGATCAGTTTCCTGCAGGCGATCCTGTTGCAGAGGGCCTCGTGGACGAACTCTCCGGAGAACCTTCTGACGTTGCAGAAGTGGCAGACCGGCCCCTCCCGAACCGTTTCGATGGCAACGACCTTTCCTTCGTCTATAGACAGGAGCACGTTTTTGTTGCCGACAGAGCGCGCCAGGTCGAGCAGCTTCGGGTCTTCGATGCGGAAGGATGCCTTGAGCGGGTCTTGGATCCATTCAGGGAATGAGGACTCGCCGTCTCTCATGTGGATTGATGACTCTGCGGACAGTTCCTGCAGCTCGATGCTGCATGTGAGGCCCCGGGGGTTGACCTGGGTTATGCGCGCTCTCAGCGATTTCACCGGAGGTCCGTTCTCCCGTCCTTGCTAGTAGGTCTCACTGCCTAGGGGGCGGAGAATCAGGTCTTAAATGGAAGGCGCTTTATCTCACTCCGCAGGAAACGGCTAGACCACTGCGGGAACCATGCCCGGCGCAACACCCGTTCTCCGACTTGCCGTCGAGCACTTCCCGGGTCCCGAAATTCAACTCCCCAGCCCAGAAGCGGCCATCGCCCCGAGAGCCCGACCCAGCGAAGAACGGGTCTTTCCGCGGGAGGGGAGATGAGCCGCCAGCGTGTTGGTTCCACTCCACCAGGGCTCAGGACTGGTCGTTTTCCGGCCTGGTTCCGTGGCCCAGAGCCCTTCCCGGCTTCACAAACCTACACGAGTACCCGAACAAGTTCGGGCAATTTGACATATACGAGATAGTCCGGTGTGATGAGTACAGATATGCTTCCATTGAGACTCCCGGAGGATTACGCAGCCGCGATAGTCCTGTTCTTCGTGGCGATATTTGCCGTGCACTTCGTGAGGAGGGCCTTCAGAGAGCCCAGGCCCACGGGCACCAGAGCCGCCATGGACCTCCCCGAGGGCCCTGTCAAGGCCTACGACATAGTGCAGAGGCTGTTTCACTGGTCTCTGTTCATCGTTCTAGGCCTGGTAGCGCTGACCGGGATCAACATCTACTACACGGGAGCACTCAACCCCTTCCTCACCCCGTTCGGGGTCGCTGACGTCATCTCGAGCATGTACTGGCACACGACACTGCTCTGGCTGCTACTCAGTATCATCGTCATTCACGTGGCGTGGGACGTCGTCGTTGCCCGGACGACAAAACAGATTCTGCCCTGGGGCAAGGACGTCAAGCAGACGTTCACGCGCCTTCGGAACTTCTTCGGAGCTACCAACGACTATCCGAAGCACGGTAAGTACGACGTCTTCATGAAGACCGCCCACTGGGGCATAACCCTCTCCCTCGTCTTCCTTGGAGTCAGCGGGCTCTACATGTGGAACCCCTACGGGTACTTCCCCACCATCAGCCCCGACTTCAATTCGCTGCTGACCATCCTGCACGACATCTTCGCATTCCTGTTCGTGGGGCTGGTCATCGGGCACGTCTACTTCGCGGTGCTGCCAGTCAACTGGCCTGTCCTGAGGTCCATAGTCACGGGCACAGTCTCGAAGGACGTGTATCTGGATGAATTCGACACGTCGATGTGGCCTGCAGTCAGAGGAAAGGCGCCGCGCGCCGCCATGGCGGTCGCAAAGGAGGCAGCGTAGCCATGACCGATAGGAAAGGCGCAGCCTCTCTTCCTGGGAAGATCAGGCTCGAGATCGGCATCGCCGGCGGCATAGTGGCTGCCTCCGTGATGTCGGTCGGAGTCATGATCCTCAGCGCGCTGAACCTCGTTCAGTTCGCTTGGTTCCCGATGTTCGGCGAGATCTTCGGGGCTCCGGGATTCACGCCCGACGCAGCGATGTACGGCCTGCTGGCCTCTTTGATCTTCGGCATAATCTGGGGGGCCATATTCGCCTTCGCGTTCACGAAGTACACTGTGATGAGGGGATTGGGCATCGCAGCCATCGAGTTCTTCGTGACAGTGGCTGCACTCAGCCTCGTCAGCACCGCGGAGGTCGGAGGGACGCTCTTGTCGCTGACGCTCTTCGGAGCTCTCCCCATCCTGCTGGGCCTGGCCGTGACGTTGGCGATCTGGGGAGCCGCGATGGGCTACATCGGCAAGCGGTACATGCCCTAGGAAGTCGCACTCGGACACTCGTGGGGAGTTGCCCCTTGCCTCCACCCGATTTACTGGATGAGACCCCAGCATGATTAAGAGTCAGGCCGAGCCAGACAGGCCCTAGCAGGGGGATGGACTTGCTGGTTGAAGAGCCCAGGAGCAGAAGCGGCGGGTCCCTTGGCCAGTCTTCCACGTCTGGGCAGGGGAGAAGGCAGGGTCCGCTCGATTGTTCGGTCGTTGTGTTCGGAGCCGGCCTTTCGACACGGTTCGGCCGCAACAAGCTGCTTGAGCCGATCGGCGACTCGACCCTTATCCGGCACGTGGTTTCGGAAGCCATCCACTCCAGGGTGCACCAAGTCGTCGTCGTCGGGGGCTACGAATTCGAGGCTCTGCAGGATGCCCTGGACGGGTTGCCCTGCGAGGTCGCCTACAACGAGGACTACATGAGGGGGCAGAGCTTCTCAGTGCGAAAGGGGATGTCCATGGTGGCTGCAGGCGCCGACGCGGTGCTCTTCGAGCCCGGGGACATGCCCCTTGCCAGTCGAGCACTCTTTGACGCTGCGATCTTCGAGCACGCGAAGACAGGAGCTCCGATTGTAAGCGCAGGATACAGGGGGCGGCCCGGCCACCCCATCCTCTTCGCAAGGTCTCTCTTCGGGGAACTGAAGGAAGTGAACGAGGCGACGCGCGGGCTGAAGAAGGTGGTCGCAGCGCACCGGACGGAAGCAAGGATAGTCGAGACCTCGATCGGGGCGCTCTTCGACTTGGACACCCCCTACGACCTCTCTCTCCTCAAGGAGAGGAAATCGGAGGCTGGTATCGGCGGATAGTTTGGGCGCGAGCCCGCAAGAGTGGGCTCAGAAGCTGAACGTCACGTCCGCAGCGGCCATCATCTCCTGAAGCCGCCTGCGGGGAACGACCGAGAAGTTTTCTCCCAGCTCCTTCTCGGAGATCCGCTCCGAGTCGAGTGATTCCTTCTCGACGAAGAAACGCCCGCCGGCGACACCATCCCGGAGCAGGTCGAGCATGCCCTTGGTGTAGGACGCGTCGACGCCCCTGAGGGCGCACCTGACACCCTTCCCCATGTATGCGACCGTGACCATGTGCTCCTCGTCTCCGCTCAAAATCCCCAGTGCAATCCTGATTCCCTCAAGGTGGAAGGAGCTGCCGATGGGCGGCTTCAGGAACGAGACGAAAACGTTCTTTTTCGCTTTCTCACCGTTCAAAGGAAATTGACGACCCTTTCCTTTTCCATCATTTGCACCAGGTCCAAGTAGCCTATGATTTGCACCGAGGGCGGGATTCTTCCCTTCAGGCCCCTTCGTGCGACGTCGTCCTCGAGAGCGTACGCCTTACCTCGCAGCTTCCCGGCAATCGAGGCGTAGACCGCGTCCTGCAGCAGTACGAGTCGGGCACCCTTGTCCATCTCTGCGTAGTCTGCGGCAATCTCAAAGTGGGCCTCGTCGACAAGATAGACTGTCATGCCGCGTTCCCTACAGTGTGATGACCCTGTCGCAGCGGGCGACAATGTCGGAGACTATCATAGCGCCGGAGAGCTTGACGCCGGGCAGAAACTCCTTCCCCTCCTCCAGTCCTCTGTTGTTGGCGCAGACCTCGCAGGCGTGTATGGTTGCTCCCTTCTGGATTAGACCGCTGAAGTAGTCCTTGGGCACCCTCTCCATCGCGGGGAACCGCTCGGTTGAGAGGACGTTGTACACCCCGTCCATGAATAGGAAGATGGTGACCTTGTCCTGCCTGTCTAGGGCAGCGCTCGAAATGCGGTATGCGGTCTCCCATCTTTGGGTCTGATAGGGCCCTCCCGTCAGGACCAGGCCGAAGTGCGTCAATCTAGAACCAGATCGTGATTCCGAGAACCAGGAATATCATAGCCAGGTACGGGCTAGTTATCTTGAACAACACCCATGCGGTGGAGGTGGACTTGTCGATGACCAACTTTGCGCTGTAGGCCAGGACCAGGGCGCCCAGAATCGTTGCGGACGCCGTGTAGTATATGCTCACCGACGTGAAGACGTAGATGGCGATCGAGAAGACGGCCAGGAGGGCGCTCGTGGCCGCGATGCAGACTGTGCCCACCTTGTCGCCGAATACCACCGGCAGCATCGGGACCTTGGCGGCCGTGTAGTCTTCCTTGCTGACGATGGCTAGGCTCCATATGTGGGTCGGTATCCAGACTATCACCAGCGCAGACATGTACAGGGCCAGAGGCGTGACCGTGTTCGCAACAGCAGCATAGCCCACGAGGACGGGCATCCCGCCGGAGATTCCGCCGAGGATGATGTTCAGCCAGCTCCTTCGTTTCAGGAGAAGCGAATACACAACGATGTTGTCGACAAGTCCCACTAACATGAACCCAGCCGACAGCGGGTTGAAGTACCAGAGGGGTAGAATCACAGAGGCTGACGCCATGACCAGGCCGAAAGCGAGGGCCTTCCACGGCGGGTCGATTGCGCCCGAGGGCAAAGGCCTCGACCGAGTCCTGTGCATCACTGCATCGATGTCTCTGTCGTGGTAGTTGGTGAGTGTGTTCGCCGCAGCCGACCCCAGGGTCAGCGCCACGCCGCCAACCAGCAACTGCCAGCCGGACACCTGGAGATTCGACTCCCTGTAAGCCACGAGCATGGCTACTATGCCCGTGAAGACCAGAAGACCCCAGATTCTAGGTTTGGTGAGCCTCCAGTAGGCAGAGGCTAGCTCGGCAGCCGGCATTGAAATGTGCACTGTGCCGCTCGCAGATAAAACGCTTTCCGTTTACAGGTTAGGGTTCCATGTCCCGATGCGGGGGCCGGATGGCGTGCGCGTCTCGGGCCCCATCTTGCGGCCACCCGCTAAGATTAAGGACTGGGGGACAGGGGCGCCAAGTGCCGATGCCGCCTTCCGGAGCGCTGATTTTCAAGCTCGAGCAGGCCTTTTTCAGAGTGGACGTCAACTATGCAGAGGTCCAGCAGCTGGTTAGAACGGAACAGCCCGACGCGGCGGGCCGCTTTGGAGCGCCGGGGTGGGTTTCGACGATGCTGGCGCTCAGGAAGAAGCTCGGCAGGAGGGCCTACGGGAATCTCAGGTCGAAGGGCGAATCTATCGCCGAGAGACTCGAGGCGCAGGCGCTCTCCTCGGCCCAGATGCATCCGGGAGTCGTGAAGATGCTGGAGCAGGTGAGGGACACAGGCTGGTGGGTGGTGGGTGCCACCGACATGGGGAAGAAGCCGGTCAACGACTTCCTGGAGGCGAAATCCCTCAGCCAATACATGAACTTGGTGGTCGCGCGGACGCAGCTTGACGAGGAGAGGCTTCTCGCGAAGCGGCTGAAGCCCGTGCAGTCAAAGCTGAAGACGCTGGCGAATTCGGTCTACTTCTGTAACAGCTCGAAGGAGGTTGTCGAAGCCAAGGCGCTGGGAATGAAATGCTTCGTGCTTCCGAGCCCGGTTGAACCATTCCGCACGCTCTACCAGGCCGGGCCGGACGGGATCATCATTTCTCTCGACGAGATTCCCGCCCTCCTCTCCCTGCCGGCGATGAAGCTGCCGGAGACACCCAAACCGACCGTGAAGAAGCGAGCCCCGCGCAGGAAGAAGAACCGGACCGAATCTCGGGGCTCCGCGATGCCTAACAGGTTGCGGCCGAGCTGAAATAGGCTCCCATACAGGTAAGGTTCGTGTTTATATTCACCCCTTACAACACCACGGGGCGATGCAGTCGCCGGCTGGGCAGACTCTCCCGCAGCAGGTCGCGATGAAGTGGTACGCAACTCGGACTGTCCTGTCCGGTGCTTGGCTGGGAGCACTCGCAGTTCTGTACTTCGTTCTTGTCTATCCAGTGGCAATCGCAGAGGGCGACCCTTCGGACTATAGATTCACCTTCTTCGTCATAGCCTTGATTTATGCGGTGGATTTGGGCATACTTTCGCTAGAGTGGCTGTACAAGGTCGTGAGGCCGCCCAAAGCCATCCCTCCGGCAACGGCCGCGGGCAAGCTGAACGCCCTCGGCATGGGCCTCAGGACCGCGTTCGTTGTGGCCGTAGGCGGCTCCTACGTGACTGGCGCAGCTGTGGCAACACCGACTGTCTTCGCTTCTCTCCAGTCCCTGGCTGGCGGGGGCACCGTTACCATCTTGGCAGCCTACCTGCACTCGATATTTGCGACCTTGCTGGTCGCCTTCGGACTTGTCATTGTGATATACG
>CAZENV010000047.1:0-67561 GCA_964513805.1 uncultured Nitrosopumilales archaeon | reverse complement strand
AGTGCCCGATTCTGTCGATTGCTCTGGCGAGCCCGATGTCCCACATGGTCACGCCACCCTCGGAGTGGGTCTGAATCGAAAGGGTGAACGTCGTGTACCTGATCCTGATGTCGGGGTGGTGCTCCTGCTTCTCCGCGACTTTGGCTACTTCGTTCAAGAACGAAATGCCGTCCATGAACTCGTCGAAGACGAAGGTCTTGGTTATGAAGTGCCCCGCGCGTCTCCATCCATCGAGTCCACGGAGTTTCGTCTTGATTTCTCTCGCGGTCAGCAGTCTAGGCATCGAGCTCCCGAGGCCGACGCAACTAATTAGTCTACCTAGCCCTCAGCGTCCGTCACTTTCAGTGCTGCGCGACTTGTGGATGTGAGATGTGCATCGAGACTTTAATTAGCTGGCCGCGTCCGAGCGTGAACTAAGATGGACCTGAAGCCCGCAAGGGGACTGAAGGTGAGGGTCGAAGCCAGCAAGGAAGCCATCTTCGGCGAAGAGGCGGTGCAAATCAGGAACGTGGCGCTTCCAAAGGATGGCGGACGGAACGGGATCATGACCGGAACCGTCATCGCCGGCTACTGCGAGGTCGACATGCCCTCCCTCGACGGCAAGAGGCACTGGTACCCAGTTGACGGGCTCGTCGGCGAGAAGGGCGAGAAGATAGTCGAAGAAGAAATCGAACTGCCAGAAGAAGCGGATGAAGAGGAAACGGAAGACGACGGCGAAGAGTAGCGGCCGACCTCCGTTGAGCCAGGGTGCTGGGAACGAGCTTGTCTTTGTAGTCGCGGTCTCATCATTCACCGAGAGGGGGTTCCTGGGCTCGGCCAGCTATCAAGGGCAGTCTGTCGGCTTGGAATTTGACGAAGGAGACGAGGGGGTCTTCCTGACACCCGAGATGTGCGAGCAACTCAGCGTGAGGAAGGGCTCGAAGGTCCTGCTGGTGGTCGAGGCGGAGGACGGGCCCAAGGCAACCGAGGCCAAGCTGGCCGGTGTGGTTCCAAAACCGAGGATATCCAGCGCCAAGGTCTACTACGAGCTCGGTAGGGAGGGCGGAGCTATCCTGAAGGTCAGGAAGGTCTAGTTCAGCATCGCGTCCCCGTCGGTATCGGGGGTATCGTACCACTTCGCCTTTTCACCGATGCGGGCCCTCATCCTCCACGCCAGGGTCTTCGGCTTCGCATCGAGCATGGCAAGCAGCCTCTCAACCCTGGTCAGGATTACCTCCTCGCCGTCCCCTGCCAGCTCTCCCGCCCATTGCTTGAGAGAAGTCAGACTCTTGCTGAAAGTGGTGTAGATTCCCCAGTCGGCGGCGCACATTGCGGCCATCTTGCTTCCGTCGATTCCTCCCCTTCCTTCGGTCACGTCGAAGTCGGTGAA
Organism: uncultured Nitrosopumilales archaeon; assembly: GCA_964513805.1. Lineage (GTDB taxonomy): Archaea > Thermoproteota > Nitrososphaeria > Nitrososphaerales > Gagatemarchaeaceae > DASPPF01. The sequence goes on along the minus strand of CAZENV010000047.1, from coordinate 66,192 downwards.
GGCGGCGAGGAGGTCACGGTACTCCTTCTCAGTCTTCTCCATGACCTGCAGCTTCGTCATTACCAGCTCGGTTATCGGAAGGGTGTACGCTCCGGGTTCCAAGCTGTCCCTGAAGTTGAACCGGTGGCACATTTCGAACTCGTCGAGGAAGATGTCCACCCTCCGTCTGTTGCCCATGTCGTAGTAGATCAGCCTCTTGCCCATGCTCAGCCTGTTGAACATCTCCCTGGGCTTGTAACCGAGCGTTTCCATCACTTTCATGACTTCCTTTTGGTCCTCGCGCCTGCACATCAGGTCGATGTCCTTGTTCTCCCGGCTGTACTTCGCCGAACTGGCGCTCGGGCAGAGCTTCTTGAAGGCCAGACCGCCAAGGAGACGGAGCCTCACGCCGCGACTCTCGCCAAGGTTGATGATCTGTTCCGCGGCATCCAAGCCTCTGGCCGGGAGCATCACGACGCTCTCCATTCAAGTGAAACTAACCCCTGTTCCGATTTAAGGCCTGTTTGCAGACCCGTGTCGTTTAACAGCGAACTGCTAATCGGGCTGTTCGCAAGGTTCTGTCCCTTCGCCCGCCCTTCTTTCGCGGGTCAGCACCCACCTGGGCTTCCTCCAGTGCTCCTCGAAACCGAGCGCGTTTCTCACTATCAGCGTCCTGCCATCGTCGTCGAGAGTCTCGACAGCGGGGATGTTCGCCCTGAGCCTCGTGTATTCCTTGTCCGACATCTCGACTCCTCTCTTCTTCCCTATGGTGGCGTGCCAGTCGGCGCTGTCTCCGTCGAGCGAGAAGTAGACGGACGCACTCTCGGTCTCCACGTAGACCTTGGCGTATCTCAGTCTCTTTGGCAACTTATGCTCGAGGAGTATCTTCATCCTGTCAGCGACGTTTCTGCTTCGCTTTTTAACGTATTTGGCTGCCTCGGAAGACGACCGTACGGGATTGGTGCTTTTTACTCACCTGCAGAGACGGGTGGGCACCAGTGTCGACCGAAATAGCCGAGGAGCTTTCGAAACAGACGAAGGACCTGATATCCCGGTTCGAAAGCAGGGCGAACTCGTTTTCAAACAGGAAGGACTTGGCGAAGTTGACTGTGCACGTCGACCCTCCTGCGGCCGACGAAGCTGCCAGGAAGGTCTTCGGAGAGGGAGAGCATGTAGCGACCGGGATTGACGGCTCGATGGACTTCGACGAACGGCTCCAGATGATGCTGTTCTACTCGAATGCGACGGCCTACAACTGCACGTTCACCGTGGGCGAGCGCATCTCCTTCGACCTTCCCTCGGCTCGCCGTGACTCTAGGCTCGCTGCCGCAGCTGCCGTCCCGCTGTGGGCAGAGGACCTGGGGACGGTGTTCAGCAACCAGCCCGAGATAGACTTGGAGCTGGAGCACTCGATGGAAAAGATTCCAAACTCCTTCATGACGCTAGGAGAACTCTATCTAGCCGTACTCGCGGCAGCAAAGTCGAGCATAATCTTCCTGGACAGGCCAATGTCCGGAACCTTCTCCACCCTCTCGAGAGACGCGAGGAACCTCATCAAGCGAGGAGAGACCAACCTGCTGAAGCTTCCCGGATCCAGCGGCGTTTCGCTCCTGGACATTCACCTCGGACTAAGTCTGGGCTCCCCGACCATGACAGTCCCCACGAGGCGGCGCCACCTATCGCTGGCGGTCCTCAAGCTGCTCATGAATGGCCCGTCGACAATCAAGGAGGTCGCAAAGTCGCTCAACCGCACCGAGGCCGAGGTTGCCAGGGCTGTCGGGAGGCTCGAGAAGATGGACGAAAGGTGGCGCAATGCCATAATCGAGGACAGAGCGGGAGACAGGGTCAAACTGCGAGAGAGTCTCAGCGGCTACTGGGACAGGCTCTCGACCCTTTCGCTGAACTACGCGAAGCGGGTGTTCGGGCAGAAGGAGCACCCATTGTCGCTAGGCGGCGAGGAGTATCTTACGATACTCGACGTCAACACCGTCTCGCTCTTCCTGCTTTGCGAGCTGCATCGGCTTTCTAGGCTGGGCGGGCCGCTGCTGATTGGCATCGCCAAGGACACCACGGCCACGGACATCGCTCGGTCAGTCCTTCCTTTCGCGGAGCAATCAGGATTCATCAAGTTGACAGGCGGCTCGCCAAAGCTAAAGAACGACAAGGCTTTCCTAGCCATATTGAGTTCGGAGAACCGGTCCATCGAGACGCCTTGGAGGACCATCGGGTACGACTCGGCGTTCTCAACCATCGTGAAGATCAACCACGACCTCATCAGCGCACGCCAGGTTGTGTCCCGCGAGAGGCTCTTCGTCAGGTCCTTCTTCCAGCTCAGGTCTCTCAAATCTGACCCCAGCGTCAGGTCCCAGGTCTTCCTCTTCGACAGGCTCTTCGACGGGGGTTCCGATTCCGGTGCGGTTCGTCGTTTCAACGTGACGGAGAGGACGGGGGTCACCGACATCGACGCCTACTTCGAGGGGGACGCCACGAGCCCCATCTCTAACCTCATACTCCACATACTCTCGATGAACGACAATCCGGAGGTCTTCGAGGCTTTCGGGCATAACCAGCTCCTCTACCTTGCGGACAAGGCGGTCAAGGCCGACGTCAGGATCATGAGGACGTCGCTGCGGGGCGTCGCGGACCTTAGGGTCGGCGGAGTCTCGAGAAGGAGGAAGATATTCGGTCTGGTCACAACTTATAGAGAGCAGAGGGCGGAGTCGGAACACGCGAGAATGAGGTCCGCCAGCAGATGACGACGACAACCAAGGTCCCACACGCCTTCGACGACATGGGCGGCGAGTTCGAGGCCAGACTGAGGAGGAACACTGTGGCCACGCGCACGTCCAGGAACGAGGGCAGGGAGCTGACGGTCTCGAACCGGGTCGCGATGGTCGAAGCCAGGTTCAGCTACAGGGTGCTCGACCGGCTGTTGTCCCCCAGCTTCGTGGCCATCGAGCGGCTCGTCGACGGCATGACAAAGTACGTGATCTACGAAGTCGTCGGCGTCAATCCCACCCACTACCAGCTGCCGGGGGTGGATTCCTCCATGCCCACGCTGCTCAGGAAGGAGTACCTCGACACCATAAGGGAGAGCTGGGGCAAGTCGCAGGAGACCTGGATCGACCTGAGCGCGATACCCACGGATTACGTGGCGGAACTCGAAGGCGGCGAGCTCAAGTTCACGCGGGCACCCCACGAGCCGCTTCCTGGCGCCGAAGCCTTCCTCCTCTCGAGGGGCTCGGTCGAGAGCTTCCTCTGCCTGCCCCGGGCGGAGAAGATTGGGACAATGTCGGGCTTCGGCCTCCCGTTCACAGTCGACATGGCCAACCTGATTCGCTATCACTGCGGATTCTTCGCTTTCACCGGCTCGGGCAAGTCAAACCTCACGAGCGCCCTTGTCAGGAAGGCCATCAAGGCAGACCCCGAGCTCACAGTCGTTGTCTTCGACATCGCGGGGGAATATGCGGTCCACCTCCTCGACCTCTTGGCGCACGATTCCAAGATCGTCACCACCGAGATGATAGAGGGCGAGGAACAGTTCTTCAACTCGCAGGCGGTCCCTGAAAGCCTAGAGGAGGCCGTGGGTCGGCAGGCCGTGGAAAAGGGGTTGGCGAAGGTCTACCGGGCGGGGGTGGAGAGGCTTTCTCTCCAGGAGGCGGGCGGCATCGACCTCGGATGGATACAGACCATGTTCGAGGGGACTGTGGACGGCGCGAAGACCGGCGGCACGGCCGCCAAGCTCGCACTGGGTAAGCTGACAACGGACTTCTACGAGAAGAGGCACATGCGGCAGTCCACAAAGCTGACGGAACTTGACGAGCCGTCCCGAGCAGCGCTCATCGCGCTGCTCGACGAGGTGAAGAGCAACGTGAGCGACAGGTCGGGAATCTTCATGGAGACCAACCAAATCATAGACATGCTGCACGGCGCCGGGGAGGAGCCCAAGGAGACCCAATCGCTGACGCCCGAGAAGCTGGCGGAACAGCTCGCCAGGGGCAAGGCCGCCCGCTTGAACATCCTGTACCTGCCCGAGCCCATGGACGCGAGGCAGACCGCCTATCGGCTCATCACCAGACTGCTCTTCCTGAAAAAGAGGTTCGGCAACAAGCAGAGGGTGCTTGTGGTCCTGGACGAGGCGCAGGAGTACATACCTGACAACCCCACAGACAAGGCCTACACCTATCAGTCCAACACAGCGATCGAGCAGCTTCTCAGGCAGGGAAGGAAGTACAGGCTCCACTGCTGGATGGCGACCCAGCGGGTCGCCCACCTCAACGTGAACGCGCTTCAGCAGCTCCACAGCTACTTCGTGAGCACACTTCCGCGCATGTACGACAGGATGGTGATCGCCGACGCCTTCGGGCTTCCCTACGAGGCGCTGGAAAGGTCCGCCCAGCTGGAGACAGGCGAATGGATCTTCGTCTCATTCAAGGCCGCCAAGCAGCGGAACGTGCCTGTTTTCATCAAGACGGACAACAACGAGACGGTCGTCTCAGCCTTCCTGAAGTGAACGCGACTTCCGCCGCCCCGTCATGGAGGCGGGCACCACCGAGAACAGGCTCATCACGCCCATGACGAGGAAGACCTTCCTGATGGAATCGAGGAAAACCTGGATCCCTGCGGGGCCTGTGGCCACTGCCTGGCCCGAGAATACGGCCTGCAGGGTGGACAGGGGCACCGTCGCCGCCATTATGGCGAAGGCGAAGCCCATGCTGAGCAGGAAACCGGTGTTCACCAGGGTCGAAGACGTTCCCGAGGCCACCCCTCTCCGTGCTGGAGGGGTCGCGTTCATTATCGACGCTATGTTGGGCGCCACGAACATCCCTCCTCCGGCGCCCGCAAGGAGTATGGGGGCAATCAGCTGGGCGTAGGGCGCGCCAAACGAGAAATCGGACAGCCAGAACAGTGCCACGGATATGAGCAGTGTGCCCGTCGTCGCGAAGATCCTCGACCCGAACCTATCAGACAGGTAGCCGCACAGAGGGCCGAATGTCGCAAACGCCAGAGCAAGCGGGACCAGGAGTATGCCCGCAGTGAATACGTCGAGGCCCAGGGCGCCCTGGAAGTAGAAGACGAGCACGAGTGAGACAGAACCCCTGGCTATGGACGCGAGCAGGTTGGCAAGTATGCCGGCCGAAAACGGCCTGATCCTGAACAGCGACAGGTCCATCATGGGGAACTTCACCTTGCGCTCGACGCCAACGAAGGCGACCAGCATTGCCAGGCCCGCAGCCATGGCAATCTCAAACTCGGCGGAGAACCCTGACAGCGCCCCGAACGTGAGCCCAAGGAGGAAGACGGTGAGCCCGAGAGCGAACAGGGCGTTGCCTCCAGGGTCGAGCTTTTCATTTCTGCTTGGCTTGGACGTCTCCTTCAGCCTTGTGAATGCCCAGAGCGTGGCGAAGGCTCCCACCGGGATGTTGATCCAGAATATGGACCTCCAGCCGAGCGTTCCAGTCAGCACGCCGCCTGCCACAAGGCCAGCGACCGAGCCGATTACCCCTGCGATCTGGTTGAGCCCGAGCGCCCTCCCCCTTTCATCGGCCGGGAAGACGTCGGTGAGGATTGCTGCGCTGTTGGAGAACAGAAACGCGCTCCCGGTACCCTGAACGAGCCTGAAGAATACGAGCGAAATGCCGTTGGGCGACAGGCTGCACAGGGCCGAGCCCACGGTAAACACTGCGAATCCGAGCGTGTATAGCCTGACGCGACCGAAGATGTCGGAGAGCCTGCCGAAAGAGAGGAGCAGAGTCGCAGTGATTAGGGTGTACCCCATCAGGATCCAGATTCCGTCGAACGTGGTCGTCCCGGGCAGGTCTGCGATTATGGTGGGCAGCGCGATGAGGACTATGTTCGCGTCCAAGATGGCCATGAATGCCCCGATGGTGGTGTTTGTCAGGACCACGTACTTGTACTGCAATTCCTAATTCGACCCGCCCCGAATCTGCCGTGCATAAGACTTTCCGAGCTCACAGACTGAGCGCGATGATGAGCGCGGCGACAATGAGGATTCCGCCACCGTAATCCCTCCCCGAAGGCGACTCCTTCCCCAGGGCCTTGGAGAAGAGCTGCGTCAGGAGCGGGGAAAGGCTGGTGAGGATGGCGGTGAGCGCGATTCCCACCAACGAGATGGAGTAGATGTAGAGGACCGAGCCGAGGACCAGGTCCGTGATGGCGATGAAAGCAAGGAACCCGAATTCCTTCGCTCCTACGCCCGCGGGCCATCTCTTCAGCCTCCCAGTCGCCAGCACCGCAACGCCCAGCCCGGCTGCGGCCGCAAGGTTCCTGACGAAGGCGACCGAGACGAAGTTCCCTCCGGCGCTTGTGGCAACGCTGATCAGGTCCTGGCCCACGGTCCATGCCAGGCTCGCCCCCAGCGCGAAGGCGATCCCTTTGGCTCGCGGAGCACCACCACGTCCCCTCGAGAGAACGTAGACCCCAGCCACGACCATCAGCGCCGCCACGAGGTTGGTGAAGGGGACGACCTCTCCCACCATGGGGGCGGTGAGCTGTATCAGCAGCACGTAGGTGTAGACCACGGGCGCGGCGACCGACGCTCCCATTTCGCGAATGCCGAGGAGGAACAGCGAATCACCCACGCTCAGGGTGATGATTCCGCTCGCTAGGGCGTAGAACAGCGACGGACCGAAGCCGAAGTAGAACGCGGGGACGGCCAACACGGCGGAAGCGAGCGACGTCCTCAGTAGATTGAGCGTCAGCAGGTCGAAGCGGGTCATGAATGTGCGGTAGAAGATCGGGCTGAACGCCCAGATCACCGAGGGAATCAGGGCGTAGACAGGATCAAACAAGTTGTGTCCAGTAGTCCTAGGCGCGGGCTGGCTTGGCGCGTCGGCCGGCCGTTGCCCCACGCGTCATCTCAGCCGGAAGGCTCGGAGGCATGGGCCTGCATCCGCACGCCTTGGCATGAGCCAGGTGCCATTCGAATCGCTGCGTGGGCGTCGGATTCTTGGGCATGATATGTGACTTGTGCCATCGCGCGTTCAAGGCTCGCGGTCGAAGCCTCCGGCATCAGTGGCCATAAAGCCGATGAACCGTCCGCATGCAGGCGTCCATGACGTATTCCACGCCAGCGGCGCCGAGAATCTTCTTTGCTTCTTCGTTCTCGATTCCCTGCTGCGCCCAGAAGACGTATGGGCGTCCTACTCTCTTCTTCATCTCGACGACCTGGGAGGCAATCTGAGGCAGCTCCTCCGACGGTCTGAAGACCTCGACAACCTCAACCTTCCGGGCGATATCGTCGGGGAGCGCTGCGAGCGCGGGAAACGCCTTCTCCCCATGGATGCTGTCGGCCGTAGGATTCACCGGGACTATCTTGAATCCATGCTGCTGGAGATACTGGGGGACCGTGAACGCCTCTTTGTCTGGGCTTTTGGACGCCCCGACCACTGCAATGAACCTGTACCTGTTGACTACGTCCTTCGGAGCCGCGGTCGAGGAGGGCACGGCCTTCGACTTCGCCCTGGGCGTTAATACGCGTGTTGCACAATGCCCGAGTCGGCAGTAGGAGCAGAAATATGGTTCACGAATAGATAAAGAAAACAAGAGCTCGCTGGTTCGGCACGCCTGAAATGTCCCTGGACCAGGCTCCCGAGCCGACCCTGAAAGTCATGAAGGGAATGCTTGAGACGTCGGAGGCAGCTTGGATGCTGGCAACCAGTCCCGACTCGAGGAAGGAGCTTAACGAGAAATTCAAAGCCCTTGCAGAGGAGATCAAGCGGGAGCACGGCCAGGAGGGGGAGGTGGTCGCGAGACACATGAGAATGCGGCGGCCGCGCTAGGCGGTCGAGAGAGGAGGCTCGGGGCGCCGGCGGACCGTTTCTCCGCGAGGGCGACCCCAATTTCTATTAACCGCTTTGGGACGGGTCCGCCCCAGCAATGTTTGCAGCTCTTTCCAACCTGCTGAGCTCCGGAGTCTCGCTGGGGACGGCAAACACCTTCGCCTACCTGATGCTCGTCGTCGTCGGAATCTTTCTGGTATCCAGTGCGGCGATAGCTTACATCTTCCTCAGGAAGAACAGGAGGGAGAACCCTGCCCCTGCAACTAGCCCTGCTTGATCTCCTTCGGCTGCTGACCCCTTTTTCGGAACGGATAGATCACCGCAGCGGCGACCAGGACTATCGGAAGGATCACCACTGCGACCTCGGCCATTCCCTCGACTACGCGGACCAACAGCACCTCAAGGCTCGTTCCGAAATTCCCGAATCCCACCTTCGTGGGCGGCTCCGAGACGTTGATCACAGTCCAGGCAGACGCGACATCTCCCTTGGAGTCGGTGGCCGTCACTGTCACGTTATATGCTTCGGCGCCGTAGAACTGGTGGATTACCGCTTGGCCCTGCTGTGAGGACCCGTCGCCGAAGTTGTAGTTCACGATGTATGGCGCGCTGCCGCCGCTGACCAGAGCGTTGAAAGTCACCCCCACAGGGCTCACCCCGCTCTTCGGCGTGGCGACCAACGTCATGGCGAGAGGCTTGGCCTCCGCCGACTTTGAGATTGAGAGCGTGATTGTCGAGTAGGTGATCAGCCTCTGGGTCTGGAGTATCTCGCTCTGGACGCTGTTGATCTGTGCGTTGACGGACTGGAGCTGGGCCTCGATGGCCAGGGTGTTGTTCACCGAAGTGGACTGCCCAACCAGCCGGAGGAGGTCGATTCGCTCGGCGACAAGGGAAGACAGGGTTGCATTGAGGTCGGTGTACTTCACGGTGACGTCGTTGGAGTTGGACGTCAAAACGGTGACGTTGCCCATCCCCTGTATCTGCTTGAGCACCTGCTGATAGTCAGCAGCGGGAACCCTGATGACCACGTAGGCGGAAGTGCTCATAGTCGACTGATAGGCCACGTATCCTCCAACCGAGTACGCTAGACCTACCACCTGTGACGCCAGCGCCGACGGGCCCGGAGATTCCATCGTGACGTTGCTGAAAAACTCGATGAGGCTGCCGTTACCGGGTTGGTTGAAGCTGGTCACGCCCGATTCCGAGGTCGTGATTGCCGAAGGACTGCCGCCGACAACAACAGTCTGCGGAGGCGCCTGAAGGATTGCCGTGGTGGTAGAGGTCTCCGTGACCGTCTGTCCAGCCCCGAAGACGCTTCCGATTGACGAACCCAGGCTCCCGAACTGCGATTCAGCGTTTGGCTGTGCAGCCGCGCTGTTATACGCGCCGCCATAGTTGCTTCCGTTGTATGCGACGAACCCGCCCGCAGGGTAGAGACCTGGCGTGTTCACGAACAGTGCAACGACGAACCCGCCCAGCACAATGAAGACAGCCAGCCCTGCTGCCACGTTCTTGACCGAGACCTTCTCCAGGCTCTTCATGGCAGACCCTTCCGATGGGGGAAGTATAGTCCCAGCGCGGCGAACGGAGTGTTCGCGCAACTAGAACAAAGCCCTTTATCCAGTCGCCTCGTCCCGAAGCGTGTTTGTCCGACAGCGAGCAGAAGGCGAAGGTGGAATACCAGCTGAGGGGAAAGACCCTTCAGGTCTATCTCCGCCTGCTCCAACACGGGAGCGCGGTCGGAGTTAGGGAGATTCAGAAGGACCTGGGTTTCTCGAGTCCGAGCGTGGCCTTCCACCACCTTGACAAGCTGATTAATCTCGGAATCGTCGCCAAGGACGAATACGAAAGATACGTTCTCGTGAAGAAGGTGGATACCGGAATCCTCTCCGCCTTCGTCAACATCGGCGGCCTGGCCCTGCCGCGCCTCGGCTTCTACGCGGCTTTCTTCACGACTATCACCATGGCCTACCTGCTGCTCAACTGGCGCGTCCTGGACCTCTACGCGGTCATCGGGACCACAGGCGGATCGGCCGTCTTCTGGTATGAGGCTTGGAGAGTCTGGAGGCGGAAGCCGTTCTCGTGATTAGAACTAACTACGTCGCGAACGGGGCTGATCACCGATGAGGATGAACTTCGCGACAGGCCTTGTCATCGGGGTGCTTCTCGCTTCAGCATTGGTGCTGGCGTCGACAGTCTCTCAGGGCCCGTCCTTGCTGGGGCCGCAGGTACCGTCTGCGGGTACGGTCTATTACACAGCGGCAACGACTACGACAGTCACCTCGTCTTCAACTGCTGCATCCGCATCCGTGACCAACCCCGCCGCCGTGTCAAACTTGACCCTCTCGACCATCTCGGCCACCACGACCAGTTCGACTGGCGCAGGATACATCAATTTTAGCGGCGCCTCCTCCCAGTCAGCCGTATCCAGCCTCTCATCCTCCGTCAACGGTCGAGCTCCCTCGAGCCTTGCAGTAATCGCGAACAACCCTTCGCAGTCTTTGCTCCTGCTCTTGCCGGTCGCCCTGGCATTCGTCTTGGGGATTGCGTTCTACAAGAATTCGTCCCTCGGCGACTGATTTCTGGCCGGCAGGTTCGGCCCGGGTTGGCGCGCCGGACAACACTTCAAATATCGTGATGCCAACAGGTTAGATTCGTGCGAGTCGCCGCAGCGGCCAGGAAGGCGTGGAGCTTCGGGGCGACTCCGGCTCTGCTTTCTCTCACAATCCTGCTTCTCCTGGGCGTGTTCGCCCCGGGGCACGTCAGTGGCGCCACGGCAGCGCCACCGATTCCGCAGTTTCCCGCGCCGGGGACCGCAGCCGCCGGCACGGGTTCGCCACTTGTCGCGGCGGTGACTTCCACGTTGGCAGCGCCCGCATCGAACGCGACCGAAAGCCTGCACGTCACTCCCACTGCGGGTGCCGTCGGCTCGAAAATCGCCGTGACTGGAACTGGATATCCCGCGAATGCCGCCTTGACAATAGAGTGGTCGACGGTGAACGCGAGCTGGGTGGTCACCGGCAACCCGCCCCAGGTCACGGGGACCGAGATCGTGAACACCATGAAAACACTCGGCTCGACCCGGACCGACGCTTCCGGTTCGTTCACAGCGGCATTGACGGCACCCGCCGACTATGGGTCCCCGCATCACGCCATCCAGGCGTTCATGCAGAACGGGACGGCGCTTCCCCAGAAGGTCCTCTTCACTCTCGAACCGTCGTTTCGAATCACCCCCACCAGCGGGCCTGCCGGAACTCAGATTACAGTCTACGCGACGGGCCTAGGCTACAGCCTCTACGGCACAAGCTATCATGTGACCTGGGACAACTCGTACGTCGGCTACGCCACCGCGCTGACCTCGGGCGGAACAACCAACTTCACCATATACGCATCAGGGTTGCCCGGGACCCACTACATCGACATCTACCAAGGCTATCCTGGTCCGGGATATCTCAATCCCCAGCAAGGCCCTCCATCGGGCGAAACCCAGTCGAACTTCCCTCCATTGATACCGTTCCATGCCCAGTTCACAATCACCTCGCCGCCGACCCAGCCTGGCCTCAGCAGCTGGGGGCCCACCATCATCTTGCTGTTCGCAGTCGTGGTCGCCGGGCTGGTCGCAGTAGAGCTTGTGCTCCTCAGCAGAAGACCTGGCGGGAAGACCGCACTGAAGGGCATCGCAGCAGTGCTTCTAGCCGTCGCGGTAGTCCTCGGCGGAGTGGGGGCCTTCATGCTCATCGGGCAGGGATCGCCCACCCAAGCCACGGCCTACTCTCCACAGGCAACCGTTGACCGTCCATACATCGCCGTGCCCGCGAGCAACGCCGCCACGGGACCGCGGATTTCAATCTCCCCCAACGTGGTTTCAGTCGGAAGCAACATCACGGTGGCAGGGGCAGGTTTCGCCCCCAACTCGCGTCTTCCCATCACTTGGTCGACCAGGCAAGGGAGCAACCTCTTCGGCTACCAGCTCGTCAACCTCCCTCTGAGGAACGTGACCGCAGGGCCGGACGGAACCTTCTCCTTCGCGATGAAGGTCCCCTACGACCTGGGCGGGCTCCACTTCATCTCCGCGGGGAACCTGACAAGGAACTCCAACGGGACTCTCTTCCTGCAGAGGAGCGCCTCCATTGGCGCCAACCAGGGCCCAGCCGGCACCCGGATTGTTGTCAAACTCACCGGCGTCGGCTGGGATTACAACACCAACATCATCGCAGCCGACTACGATAACTCGTACATCGGTTACGCTTGCGGCTTCTCAAGCCAAGGGAACGTCACGATAACAATCACTGCCTCAGGGTCGCCCGGCCTGCACACCATAGACATCTACCCGGCAATCTGGTGGGGGACTTCGACACCCACGGCTCAGCTGACGGCAGAGTACAGGTATCCGCTGCTGACTCCACAGGACCATCCGGAGCTCATGCCATCGTTCCACTTCACCTTCATGGTTACTCCACAATCTTAGATAACTTTCGCTCATGAATACGGGAGAGCCACCGGCCTCCCCTAAGGGATAAGTTCCCTAAAGCATAAGGGATTTTGGATATCTATAAAGGCCGATAACCTCCCCCCAGTAACGAATTGCCGAAAGCAAGTCTTGCGGTCATATCTCTGCTCGTGACGTTCGGACTTGCATTCTCCGCCTACGTGCCGGCCGTCGCCGCTCAGACCCAATCGGTTTCTGTGACCAGGGGAACGATAAACCTTGGAATGACGACGACGATAACAGTGACCGCCCCCGCCGCTGGGCTCTACACCGTCATCGTGGTCAGGCCCGATAGCAGCAAGGCAGCTCTGAACTTCACCTTCACGGCCGCCGGCCAGTCTCAGAGTGCCAACTTCGGGAACTCGTCCCTTGGCTTCAAGACGACCGTCACCCAAGTCGGAACCTACAACGTGTTCTTGGAACAGGGCAACCAGGTCGTCTCTGCGACCTCGTTCTACGCCACCAACAAGCTGAACGTCTGGATGGACTTCGTCAACGGCGGGCTCTGCGACTACATCTCAGGTGCCAGCAGAGGCTTCAAGATCTTTCCACGGTTCTACATCACCTACGCCTCCAACGGCGCGCCTCTGAACAAGTCAACCACCAATGTCGTCACATACACGCTGCCTGACAGCTCGAAGATCAACGCCTCCTACCACGGTGCCACCAAGGAAGCCCCGTTTCCGTACGGGTTCTACATCGGCAAGTTCCAGCCGAACTGGAACTACACCGCTGTGGGGCCGTGGAGCCCGAGCGCGGTGATTAGCGATGGCCTGGGCAATTCCGCGACTTACACCTACGTCGGGCCGGCCTTCGCGCTCGCGCCCGCGCAGCTGTCCACCTCGGTCCAGGTCACGGACACTCGGACGTCGCAGCCCGCGAGCGGCCTCTACAACGGGCAGACTGTCGCAATCCAGGCTACGATAACCTATCCGACCAATGCCGAGCCTGTCCCCGGGTTTGTGGGCGGGCTGAACGCATCGAGGGGCGGCTCGGTCACCGCGCTCGTGGGCGCGGGGTTCTACAACTCAACCACTGGCACCTTCGCGGGTGGACTCGTATCAAAGGTACCCATGACCTACAAGGCAGGGAGTAACGGAGTGTGGACTGGCACGCTCACCGTGTCCAACCTCCCGAGCATACCCGCAGGTGCTTCCTACGAGATGATTGTCACTTCCAGCGACGCGGCGAGTCCGGCGAACCTAGGGTTCCTTTCGGTCAACGTGCCGCCCGCGACCTTCGCACCCGGATCTACCCTGCCAACGACGGTGACGCAGACGGTCACTGGCAACCAGACAACCGTGACGCAGACCGCAGCCGGTGGACAGACGTCATCGGCAGGCACTACCTCTACTTCCGCTCCCTCCGGCGGCGTGACGTTCACTCTCGCACTCGCGACAGCGGTGGGAACACTCATAGTCGGCCTCGTCGCCGGGTTGATAGTCAGGCCGGTCCGCGAGGAAAAGCACGCCTGATTTCTTCGGGTGGTCGAACTGATCATGGAGGTCGGCTCCCGTGCCAGGCGATGAAGACGACCGCAAGGGTGCCACCCAAGGGGAAGGGACCAAGAGTCCTGAGGGCAAGAAGACAGATTCTAGGCGCGACTTCCTTCGGGTCAGTCTTGCCTCCGGCGCCGTATTGGTTACGCTTGGGATAGCATCAGTCACCCGTTCCCTTCTCATCCCGCCCCAGTCGCCCCCGCCGACCGGAGTCACCACAACGAAGACGACAGCCGCCAGCGGGTCCTCGACATCGCCGTTTCCGAGAATCAAGGTCGGGAACGTGAGTGACCTCGCGGGCGACAAGACTGTGAGCTTCAACTATCCGCTCGAGGAGACGCCGAACATCCTCATCAAACTTGGAGTGAAGGCGACCGGGGGCGTCGGCCCGGACGGCGATATCGTCGCGTTCAGCCAGGTCTGCCAGCACTTGGGTTGCATCTACGGATTCGTTCCGACAGGAGCATCTCCGGATTGCGACAACACATACAAGGCCTCCGCACCAGTGGGGTACTGCTGCTGCCACGGCAGCGTGTTCGACCTTGTCGACGGCGGGAAGGTCCTCGACGGGCCGTCGCCACGCCCTGTCCCCCAGGTGGTCCTGGACTTCGACAGCGCGACCGGTGACATCTTCGCGACGGGGATGGGGCCGCCTTCGATTTTCGGTCACAGTACCGGGAGCAGCAATGTCCTGGCAGACCTGCAAGGCGGGACGCCGGTGAGCTAGGCCGATGACAGAAAGCGAGGGAGGAGGCTCCGAAAGGGAGCGGCGCGGGGTCATCGAGAGAATGGCCGCGTGGTTCGACGGCAGGATCGGCCTGTCCTACGAGCTCTTCCGTCCGGCTCCGCAGTATTCCATAAACCCGTTCTACTGGCTCGGGGCGCTGGCGGTTGTCGCCTTCGTAATCCAGGGCGTCACCGGCATCATGATGATGCTCTACTACGTCCCCAGCCCTACCCAGGCATATCCGACGACGCTCTATATCTTCCAGCAGGTCAACAACGGCACGTTCCTGGAGACTGTCCATCTCTACACAGCCTACGCCATGATCATGCTCGCTTTCATGCATCTAATGCGCGGCTACTTCGTTTCAGTGCACAAGAAGCCCAGGGAGGCCATGTGGGTGGTGGGGATGCTGATGGGTTTCATCACGCTCGGTTTCGGATTCACAGGATACCTCCTTCCGTGGACGATAGTCTCGAAGTCGGCCACCGACGTGGGGCTCGGGATGGTCCAGGCGCTCCCTCAGCCCCTTTCTTCTCTTCTCACATTCCTCATCGTGGGCGCTGGAGGCGACGCGGCGGAGTTGCTGAGGTTCTACGACCTGCACGTCGTCGTCCTCCCCGCAGTCCTTCTGATCCTCTTGGCTGCGAAGATGTTCATGCTGGAGGCCCATGGGGTCGCCGAACCGGCTACTGGAAGCGTCTCGGAGGAGAAGAGGAGGCCGATCCCCATCTTCCCGGACATGTCCTTCTACCTCCTAGAGCTCGCGGCGCTGTTCGGTGCAGCCATCCTCATCATCTCTGTGGCATTCCCGCTGACCCTCCCGCCGCAGTATTCAGCGGCGCTCGCCGGTCAGTACACCGCCCAGCCAGACTGGTACTTCCTTTGGGTCTACCAAATCCTCAAGATATCAGCGTTCGAGCAGGCTGGCCTCCCGGTGGCCCTCTCTGTCATCACGCTCATTTTCGCCGTCCTCTTCCTGCTTCCCTTCATTGACAGGTCCGCAACCAGGTCGATATCTCAGAGGCTGAAGTACGTGAGCCTGGGCGCGATCTTCGTGGCCGAGGTCCTCGTCCTGGCGGTCTGGGGCTACCTTACCCCCGGCAGGGCGATTCCCAACGAGCAGGCGCTGGTCGTCCTCGGAGGAACCGCTCTGCTCGTCGCGCTCGGCTCCGTCATAGCCTACAGGTTCGTCTTCGGGGCAACGCGGAAGGTCTCCGGGGCGCTCTCCTCCTCGCCTACAGTAACACGAGCACAACTGGACGCGACTTATCGCTCCGCGCCGCTCTGGACCGCCGGGAGTTTCGTCCTTCTTCTCACGCTGGGCACGTTCAGCATCGGCGCTGCGCTGAACGGGCTCACCAGATTGGCAGTCCTCGGCCTTTCGACGCCGGATTTGCTCTCGCTGTTGCTCGGCCTTGCAGGGATTGGGGCCGCGGCCGCGGGCGCGTGCTACCTCGTCTACAGGCTCGACCTTCCGACAGGCAGAATCAGGAGGAGGGTGGCGGCGTTTGAGAAGGGGTGGCGGGCGTGACAGGAGTGGAGGGCAAACAGGCAGGGGCCATGGACTTCGAGAGAACCGGCACCAGAATCGTGGCGCTTCTCCTTCTCCTCGAGGCTGTCTCGCTCATATTCCTTTGGAGCTTTGACGCCGTCGGATCGGCCGGCGAAACAGCGTTCGCCCTCTTCCTGGCGGCAGACCTCACATCCTTCGCGATGATTTCTTACGTGTACAGAGTGCTCAAGGAGGAGAACAAGTTCGGCAAGTGGCCCCTGCTCGCTGGCTGCACGTTCATCTCCGCACTCTTCCTCCTGGCCCTGATCTAGGCCTCACTCCGGTCTCCGCCAGGAACGCCCTCACCATCTTCGCGGTGAACGAGTCGAGCTTCATCTTGAGAGCCTTTTCGGGCTGCACCCACTTGAAGCTCTGTATCTCTTCGCCGTCGACCCTGACCTTCTCGTTTCTGCACCTGCACACGTAGTCGAAGAAGACGAAGTGGCGCCTCTCCCAGAACTCTCTGCTGAATATCGCTTCCTGAGTCATGAGGAACCTGACTTCCTCGATTTCCAGCCCCACCTCCTCCCTGATTTCGCGCCGAAGCGCGTCTTCAAGCCTCTCCCCGACTTCGACGTGCCCTCCGGCAATGGTATACCTGTCGCCCCACTTGTGCGACCTAACGATGAGCATCTGTCCCTTGCGGTTCAGAATGATTGCCCCCACGGTCGGCTCGGGATATCGCTGAGAGTGCTTCAACCGCACGCTTCATCGTTTGGGCTGGCATAGAATAAGTTTGGGAAGCCCCCCGGACCTCTTCCACGTGACCGGATGCTGGCTCTACTTTGGAACTATGAACTCTTTGCTGTTGGGGTCCTTGCCGTACCAGCGCTTGGACCAGTCTGCCATTGTCCCCAGAATCTTGTGAAGCTCGTGCCCCTTGACGGTCAGCGAGTACTCAACCCTCGGAGGAATCTCCAGGTACGCCTTTCTCTGGACTATGCCGAACTTCTCCATCTGAGAGAGTCTCTCGGCGAGGGACGTGGCGCTGATCCCGTCAATCCTCCGCTTGAGCTCGTTGAACCTCACAGGCTCTTTGAGCCCCAGCGCGTGAATGGTGGGCAGTGTCCAAGTCCTCGTCAGCTCGTTCCAGGCCCCGTGGACCACTCTGCACTCGTCGAGCGTTTCTCGGTCAATCTGCTCTGACTTGGCGACGTGGGCCATAGCCAGTTAGTAGCAGAACACTACCAACTTAATAAAGATGACTCAGTGCGGAGAGCAGACATGTGCGCCAACAGGGGTCTTGGGGAGGCTGCCGGAGCCAGGCGCAGAGTGGAGGTTTTCGGGGCGCACGCCGGTGTGACCGCCTTTGGCATAATCTCCGTCAACATTAGGAGTTCAAGCCCGGGGCACTAGGCATGGCACTATCAGGATTCGAATCGAAGGTGACCGACGCTGTCGACAAGGTTAGCGAAAGCCTGGTCACCATAAACAGCATGAGGTTGGAGCGGAGGATCTACGGTCTGGTGCCGTCGGAGGGGCAGGGCTCGGGCATCGTGTTGGAAAGGAACGGCCTGATCATTACGAACAACCACGTCATCGACGGAGCCACCCGCGTCCAAGTGAATCTCAAGGATGGCAGGGCGCTGGTGGGCGAAGTGGTGGGCTCTGACCAGCAGACTGACGTCGCGGTCGTGAAGGTCGACGCCGAAGACCTACCGGCCGCCGATCTGGGCGACTCGGAGAGACTGAAGGTGGGCCAGTTCGTGCTGGCGATAGGGAACGCACTCGGTCTGCCCGGCGGGCCGACAGTGTCCATGGGTGTGCTCAGCGCCATCGGCAGGCCTCTGCCGGGTTCAGACTTCATCTTCGAGGGGCTTCTTCAGACTGATGCCGCGGTCAACCCGGGGAACAGCGGTGGTCCGCTCGCGGATTTGGAGGGTAAGGTCGTCGGCATCAACACAGCCATGGTGCCGTACGCCCAGGGGGTGGGTTTCGCCATCCCGATCAACACGGTGAAGCGTATCGCGGCGGAAATCCTGGGGAAAGGCAGGGTTTCGAGGCCTTGGATTGGGATAGCGGGGGTTGACTTGAACCAGCAGTTGGCTCGGCGCTACGGAATGACAGCCGAATCCGGCTTCCTGGTTGCGGAGCTGGTTCCAGGCAGTCCATCGCACATCGCGGGCCTTAGGGCTGGCGACGTAATCGCCGCAGCCGGGGGGGTGACTGTGAAGCATACGAAGGACCTGCTCTTCGCACTGTCGAAGGTCTCGGACGGTGACACGTTGGAGCTCGATGTCGACAGGAGGGGCTTGCGCCTCAAGCTCAAAGTGAGACCAGCGGAGGAGCAGCAGGCGCCAGTCCGGTACAACAGAGGATAATCAACCAAAGTCTCGGAAAATGCTGAAGGAGTTCCGCCTAGTCAGGAGGGGCTCGGCTTCGATTCCTCCTCATGAAGAGCGCGGAAGCGGCTATCGCGACCACCACGGCTCCTCCCACAGCAACCACCTCGACAACCACAATCGAGGATACCGCAACGCCCTGCGAGCTCGTTGACATCGGGCTCGTCGTTGTGAGCTGGCTGCCCGAGGCGCCGAAGGGCGCGATCTTCGTAGCCAGCTGTGTTTGGCTCGCCGAGGTCGTTGCCTGCGCGGACGACTGGCCAGCGGTCCCTGGCAGTGCTGCGCCTGAGGACACCGCTCCGCCCTGGGCGGCGACTCCCGGCGCTCCTGCGTACGCTATGGGATAGTTGCTTGGCTGGTAGTGGAGGACGATGTCAGCCGATGTCTGCGGAGGCAGCATCAGCGACTCGCCGCTCAGACTCAGGTAGCTTGGCTGCAAATAGACAGTGACGTTGACCTGCTCTCCCCCAACATCGACGGTCACGGTGCTGGTGTTCTTCGCCAATGCGATGGGTATGCTGAGGTAGGCGCTCACATCGACCGGGGCCTGGGGCATCGTCAGCGTGACTGTGCCGCCGCCCTCCGTTTGCCCGTAGCTCGTCGTCTTTGGCGTGTACACGTAGTACGACCCGACGACGTAACCTGACACATAGGCGCCTGATGCGGCCGTGCCATTGGCGTAGGCCACACGGATTGTCAGCTGGGTCAGGGGCAGCGCGCTCGCGTTCTTCAGGTCAATCGAGATGCTGGCCGGACCGTTCACGCGCGTAAGGGAGTAGCCGTATTCCGCGTACTGACCTCCGTAGGGGCGGATAATCGCGGCTGTCCCGGGGGATGCAGAAGACCCCAGGGCCGCTCCCGCGGCGCACTGATAGCAAAGGGTGCTGTTCTGGTAGTAGGCCGAAGCCGTCACCAGGTAGGTTCCGGTCGGGAGCTGGAGGGCAACCCCCGGGTACGCGCTCTGATAGGAGGCGACCTGGTTTCCGCTGCTGTTGTACGCTGTCACCGTGTATTGGTAGGGCAGGCTCAACGAAGGCTGCAGGCCGACCTGCACCAGGTCCAGGGCGGGGGCTGCGGAGGCCGAGTTGCCGACCGCGGCCGTTGAGACCACAAAAACAACCGCCGCGAGGACTGCCAGGGTCCTCGCCAGCGCTCCAGATTCGAACGTTCTCTTCATCTTTCTCAGACGGACATCCCAACGCAGTCGAGATAACTCCAGCGTCGCGAACGGGTGTTCGCCGGACCAGAACGGGCGGCCCCGCGAAATGTCACTTGGCAGGTGGCACCGAGGCGTCCCTGGACCGACGGACCGGCATCGCGTAGTTCCGCAATGCACCGAAGAAGCCTCCTCCAATGGCACAGGCAGCGACGCCATAGGGTCCGAAAAGGATGCCCAGCAGGGCCCCGGTGACTGTGCCGTAGGCGAACCCTTGCATGACGTCACTGGACCAGTTCTCAACGACGACCAACGCAGTCAGGAGGTAGTTGGTGGCATAGAGCGCCGCATAAACAATCGTGAACGCCCTGATGACCATGAAGTCAAGGTACCAGAGATAGCCGGTGAAGACGTTCCCGACAGAGAGGAGTATCAACATCTCCTTCCCCAGTCCAGTCCTGCCCAACCGTGTCAGCCAGAGGCTGACGACGAGAATGAGCGGGAACCAGACCACTCCGAAGACCCAGTAGGGAACTCCGAATAGGGAAGCGTATGGAGAGAACGAGACCGCAGCGTAATTCGTCGTGAACGCGTCCTCACTCCATGCATGATATATCGCCCCGACTATCCCCAGGGCGGAGGCTACAAAGAAAGGAACCGACAGTTTCACCGAGTCTCGCCCTCCCGGGAAGTCCCCCCGGGGTAATCGCCCATCTTCTCTGTCGGCGTATCCCACTTCGCGCTTAAAACCTATCCGACGATTCTCAGGGCAAAAGACCCGCCCGGCGGATGTCTCACGCTGTGCGGGAGAGCAGACTGTCTAGTCTTCACGCCACTTGAAGAGCTTCACCGCTAGCGCGAAGATGGCCACTGAGATTACTGCGAGGATTGCCAGGTCCAGGTAGGCCGGCCCGTAGTTGCCGTAGATCATGACGTCATTCAGTCCGTCGATCACGTAGAAGAGGGGCAGGACGTGTGCAACGCTCTGGAGGTACATCGGCATCGAAGAGACGGGGAAGAATGTGCCCGACAGGAACATCATCGGGAACGTTATCAGGTTGCCCACGACCGCCGCCGATTCCGGACTGTTTGAGACAGTACCCACCAACATGCCCAGGGAGACGAAGAGGAAGGGGCCGAGGAGCAAGAATGGGAGTATCCCCCAGGTGAAGCTGATGTGCGCGCCGAAGATGACGATTCCCGTGACCGACATCAGCACGAAGGACAGTGCCGTCAGCAGGATGTACCAGACTATCTTGGAGAGCAGCCACTCCGTCTTCGTAAGAGGCGTCAACGAGAGGAGTTTGAAGATCTTGTCCCGCTTGTACTCAGAACTGATGTTGACGAGGGCGAACATCGGGCTTGTTAGGACCGAGAACCCGATAAGACCCGGCACCAGGAAATCGATGTACTTGTAGCTGGGAGAAGCGGCAGTCACAGAGGCGACCCCGACTACCGGGGTCCCGTGGGCCAGGGCAAGGTTGAACGAATCGGCCACGCCCCGCACGACGCCTGAGACGATCGCGCTGGCGGTCGAGGCAGGGTTGCCGTACACAGTCAGGTTGACCATCCTTCCGGCGGCCATCGAGCCGGTGAAGCCCGCCGGTATGACTATCCCGTCGGAGGAGGAATGAGCCAGAAGGTACGCGGAGAAGTTCTTGTCAGCAGGCACGCTCACTAGCGTGATGGGCCAGGTGCTGTTGTGGCCGAACGCCGTGCCGTTCAACGCAGAGACGAGCTGGGCGCTGGCCGCTCCGACGTCCTGATTCTGGATGTAGACTGTGACCGGACCCGAACTCCCTCCGGAGAATATCGCCCCGAAGAGAAGGATGAGGATTACGGGGAAGATCAGCGAGAAAAAGGCGCCTACCCTGCTCCGCATGTACCCTTTGCCGAACACCGACAGGTCCGCCAGAGTCCTCCGGGAGCTTACCAACGCATTCACTTCGCCTTTACGAGCTCTCCCTGCTCGCCGATGTCCTCACCGACCATCCTGACGAAGATGTCTTCGAGGCTGTCGCGCTTGGTGGACAGCGTGTCCCAGTGGATGCCTGATTCCTGGATGATTCCCAATGCGATTATCACGTCGTTCTTCTGCTCAAGACGTATCGTGACTAGGCCCTTGCTGTCGTACTCCGCTCCCAGCTTGCTGTTCTCCGTTATGTAGTCGGCCAGTTTCCTGTCTGCGCGGACGGTCAGGCTCTCTCCCGAGCCGTGTTTCGCGATTATCTCCGCCGGCGTCCCCGAAGCGATTATCTTGCCGTGATTCATTATGGCGACCCGGTCGGCCAACTCCTCGGCCTCTTCCAGGTAGTGGGTCGTCAATAGGACGCTTCTGCCCTCTCTCTTCAGGTTCCGGATCACGTCCCACATTGCCCGCCTCGCCGCCGGGTCCAGCCCCGTCGTCGGCTCGTCCAGGAACACCATCTCCGGGTCGTTGACGAGCGAGAGCGCCAGGCCCACCTTCTGCTTCTGCCCGCCAGAGAGCTTCATGAAGAACAGATTCCCCGCGTCTTCGAGGATCACCCGTCTTAGCAGCTCGTCGGCGTCAACCTTCGTCCCGAAGAGCGTTGCGTAGTATCGGATGGCCTCCTTGGGAGTGGGATAGTCGAGGAACTTGAAGCCCTGAGGAATGACGCCAATCCTCTTGTGCAACTCGTAGCCCTTCTTCCAGGGGTCCATTCCCAGCACGCTGACGTCACCTCCGTCTCTTTCCCTCAGGCCTTCTAGTATCTCGATGGTGGTGGTCTTCCCCGCCCCGTTGGGTCCGAGCATCGAGAACACCTCTCCCTTCCTGACTTCGAAGGATATGCCATCAACTGCCTTCAAGTCTTCATAGGATTTCTCCAGCCTGTCGACGACGACGGTTGACATCGAATGCAACCGTTCTGATGAGCATTTATGAGTCCTTTGGCCTAGAGCTGCATCCAGAAGCGGCGCCTGACCAAACGGCCTCCCACCAGGAGCGCGACGCCAACTATCACCAGGACCAAAGCGATGACGATCGCAAGGAACTCCAGAGCGAGAAGCATTAGAGAAATCAGCGGTCCTCTCAGCAAGTAGAGCACTATGACGCCGACCACAATCAGGAGGACACCGACAGGCTGAAGGCTACGCAAGGGCTCTCGCCATCCCCTCCTACGCTTCCACGCAGGATCGCCCCGGCGGCGGGAGAGCGGAGTTCATCTCATTTCCCGTTTCGCGAGGAACACAGGTCCGTACCTTTCCGCCAAGACGCCGAGGAGTTCGCCGGCATGGTTCACCATGACGTGGTTGAGAAACTCGGTTGCAACCTCTCCCATCTTTTCTTGCCCCGATTCAAATGCCTTGTCCGCGATATCCGCACACACTTGGCATTTGACTATCGGCGTCTCCCTGCTCATGATGGATTGGACACGGCCTGTCGACCAGAACTTTATTTCTTTCTGGAACCCACTTCGGCTTCGGCGTCCTCCATTCTTCCTCCCGATTATCCAGAGATTCACTACCAATCTTGGAAGATTCTCGGAAATTGAGTAAATATGAGCGATTCGACTCGACCGGGCAGGCATGGAGACAGAACAGCGCCACAGGCCTAGGACCAGCCTCGCCGTCATCGCGGTCCTGGTGCTTCTGCTTGTCGGTACAATCTACTACTACAACGCGCCCACGAGCCAGCCCGGAGCGGGTTCCGCCGCCACCATAAGCAGCCTGCAAGCCCAAGTCTCGCAGCTCCAGGCCAGCCTGGAGTCGTTGCAGGCGCAGCTTGCTGCCCAAGGCTCTCCCACAACCGCGCTGACGACAAGCACGAACGCCCAGAGCATATTCTCCTCGGCCTTCAAGAGCGTAGTCACAATCCAGGGTGACGTCGCTTCCACCGTCCTGACATTCTTCGGACAACGAACGACCTACTCCCTTGCCCTGGGTTCGGGGTTCGTCACCACCTACCAAGGCACGAACTACGTAGTCACAAACTTCCACGTTGTAGACGGCATGAGTAACGTGACAGTGACGTTCGCCGACGGGAACGCATATCCGGCCAAGGTGGTGGGCACGGACCCATACAGCGACCTCGCAGTGGTCTCCGCCAACGCGCCGTCTTCGGAGTACGTCCCGATCCACATCGCAGAGTCCACTGGACTGCAGGTCGGGCAGCCGGTCTTCGCCATCGGGAGCCCATACGGCCTCAGCGGGACCTTCACATCGGGCGTGATCAGCCAGCTCGGCAGGACCATTCAGGAGGCGACGGCCGGCAACTACTCCATCTCTGGAATCATCCAGTTCAGCGTGCCGATCAACCCCGGCAATTCTGGAGGCCCTCTGCTCGATGCTAGCGGAAACGTCGTCGGCATAACTACTGCCACCGTGAGTGGGTCCCAGGGATTGGGGTTCGCGATTCCGTCGCACACAATCCTGAAGGAGATGGCTTCGCTGATTACCACTGGAGGCTACAAGATGCACTCCTACCTCGGCATAGACGGCGTGGACATGAACTACCAGCTCGGGCAGGACTCGCACGCAAACGTGACCTATGGCGTCCTGATTGAGGACGTAGCCTCGGGAAGCCCCGCGGCCAAGGCGGGACTGAAGGGAAGCACGACTCCGGTGACTGTGGATGGGCAACAGTACTTGGTGGGCGGCGACATCATAGTCTCGGTCAACGGGACCAGAATCATCAACCAGGACGCGCTCTCCAGCTATCTCGAGGTCTACACGGTCGCTGGCCAGACCGCCGTCCTGGGGATTGTCAGAAACGGCGCACCGACGTCTGTGACGATTACGCTCGGCGCGAGGCCCTGATGCATTGTCAGGGCCGATAATGGGAATTCCTTTCTCCGGTGGGACGCCTGGGAAACCGAAGCACGCTCGCCTGCGTTCGACACAAATAATGATGCCCTTGGAGCTCCAGCCGAGGATGGACGCTTTTGAACGGCTGCTCTGGTGGCTCTTCGCGGGCAGCGTGGGTGCCCGCTCCAGGAGAGACATCGTCTACGCCTTGCGAGAGCAGCCTAGGAACGCGCAGCAGCTTTCCGAGCAGCTAGGGCTCGATTACACCACCGTGAGGCACCACCTCTCTCTGCTCGAGAAGAACAGGATTCTGCTCACCGAAGGCGAAAAGTACGGCAAGGTCTATTTCCTGAGCGAAACCATGGATTCACACTGGGCCCAATTGGAGGCAATCCTCGACAGAACGAGGCTCTCAGGCAGGAAGGGTTCGAAATGACGGAGATGCCGGCCGCCGAGGCCGTGCCGAAGCCGCAGCGGAGAATCAGCAGGACATGGGTCCTAGGAGTCCTCGCATTCGGAATAGTATTCGGAATACTGCTGGCTCTCACTGTCCGTCTGGACTTTCTCCGTGCCGGCCCAGGTCAGTTCTTCCTCCTTTCCATTCAGAGGGCTCTGCAGCTCCACGTCATTCTATCGACCATAGAGATGGTTCTTCTCTTCTCTCTGGTCATAGTGTATCTCAAGACATACTCCGAGACAAGGGCGAACTTCTCCATGGGCATACTGATCGTGCTCTTCGCTCTCCTGGTGCACTCGATACTCTCCTTCCCTCTAACCGTTGATGACATAGGGCCAGTCCTTCTCGGTTCCGGGGCATTCTTCCCCTACCCGGACATTTTCACCATCGTAGCCTACACCATCTTCCTCTACCTGAGCCTAGGGTAGCGGGCCGCCCCAGATTGGGGAACCATCCGCGCCCGAATCGCTACCAATTTCGGAGTCATCTCGGAAATCGGCTATATCCAGAGGTGGCGTCTGGGGCGCTCGATGAGTGGGAAGAAACTCGACGGCGGGGCGCGGCTCGCGGCCGCGCTTGCACCATCCTATGACTCGTGGCCGACACCCCACGACCGCGATTCCGCCCCCCTCCCGGACTACGGGCTCTTCCTCTATCTGACATTTGAAGGGGAGTTAGCCGACGACTGGTGGCCCCTGCTAGAGGAAGAAGGGTTCTCCCCCCGAGGAGGGCGTGTCAGGAGTGCCGCTTCTGGACCGAAGTCCCGACAAATTTGTCGCTGAACTTCTGGGTGTATCCCCTCGAAGTCGCAAGACCTATCATTATGTCCAGGAAGAGCAGCACCCAGTAGACCTTGCTGATGTTCCTGGAGAAGGCTTCGACGAGGTCCGGGTTCTTGCCGGTCTTGGATCTCACTACGAGGCCCATGGCCCTCTTCCCAAGAGACGAACCTGCGTAAGCCTCGATCAAGGTGAAGTAGAGCACCAGCACAATGCCGGCGATGAAGGAGAACACTCCGGCGAGCATCGCCGCCATGGCACCGACCCCTCCGACCAAGAAGAATGGCAGCGCGAGGGCGAAAGCAAGGACGCCAAGGGTGAGATAGACCATGACGGCGTCAATCACGAAAGCCACGATTCTCTCCATCCAGTACTCCCGGGCAGCCTGTTCTTTGATCACGCTATCGATCCCGCTCATGGCCGTGCTGGGCGAGGGTGCACCCCCCTGGGACCCAGTCACGGGCGTTCCGCATTTCGGGCAGAACGCCGCGTCGGCATCGAGTTCCTTGCCGCACCTCGTGCAGAAGAGCAAACCCAGGGTCTAGACTCCCAGCCACCGTCTCCTAAATCTTTGAACATAAGCAGCGGGTCTCTGCGCCCCATCAAGGACCGCCCGGGCCGTGGGACCAGCTTTCAGCCAGACTTCATGGCCGTCTCTTGAAGAAGGTCAATCTGTTTCTGTCTGATCTCCGTGAAGAGATTGCACCAGTCTCTGCCGGAAACAATCAGCTCGAACGGCTTCAGCTTGGCGTGGATGCAAGTGCCTCTCTCTAGGACGTCGGCGTTGAGCGGATCGTTCGGTGAGAACCAGACGCAGGATAGGCAGTTCTGAGACTGCCAGGTGATTCTCTTCAGGCTCTTGCCGGGCTCGGCTTCCTGAGGATTCGGTGACATAGGCTCCGGATTGGCGTTTTCATTACTTATGCCTTAGGGCGCGTCAACCCGAACAACTAGTCGGGAAGCTTCTCAAGGAGTTTTGACATCTCAGCATAGTGGTGCCTAATCACGTCGGCCCCCGCTGGGCCCATCATGGCTTCGGCATTGCTCTTGCACTGTTCAATTGCAGACACTATTCCCGACCTCGTAGGGTTATCGAAACTGACGCCGCAGCTGGCGAAGGCGGTCGTCACGAACTGGCGAACTTGCTGCTTGAGCTGGTCGCTGCTGACCGGTTGCTTCATGATATCCATGAACTCTCTGTTGGCGCTTTCGAAGCAGAGGAGCAGCTGGTCTCTCACGAAATCAGGTGTGACCTGGCTGGCGGGGACGCTGGGGGCCTTGTAGGTCGCGACCATGCTAGGGACGGTGATAACATACGTTATATTAAACCCTATCTGCGTAGGGTTCCAAGCATGGGCGGAACGAGGGAGAACGCGACAACGGCCTCAAAGGTCACCATAGATTCTCACCTGCTCTCCGGGTTCAGGTCGAAGCTCGAGAGCAGAGCGCCCCGACTGCTCCCGGACAGCAGCATCGCGAATGCAACCCCCCTCATTGACATGACGGCCGAGCTAGTCTCTGCAGCCCGGGATGAATTCGGGATTGACCTGGGCGCCAGAGGCGCGAAGGTCTACGGCAAGCTGGAAGGCAAGGCCCTGGGAGGCTCCATAAAGACCAGACCTGCCATCAGGATCATCGGCGAGGCAATAGCATCGGGCCAGCTCACAAGGGATAAGGTGGTCTTCGAAGCCACTTCCGGCAACTTCGGGGTCTCGCTCGGCCTCCTCAAAGAGCTCGGCCTGAAGGTGATTGTCCTCGTGTCCCGTAGACTCCAGGAGGGAGTCCTGAAGGCTCTGAGCAACAGTGATGTTAGGACCATAGACTTGGATATCGACATTTGCCCTGCCCCCGGACTGACCGACGACCCGAACACGGCAGTGGCAAAGGGCGTGGCGCAGTCTGTCCGGGGCAGACTGTCCGAGTACGGGTTCGACCCAGCCCCCTTCGACGCCTCTAGAATGGAGGCCGAAAGTCTCCTCGCGAGACAGGACGTGATAGGTCTGGCGAAGCTGCTCGCGAGGGTCTACGGAGGCTTCTGCCCCGAGCAGTACGACAACGAGTTGAACCCCGAGTCGCACAGGACCGTCACGGGACCAGAGATTGATTCACAGCTGAAGGGAGTGGGTGCATCGCTTGCGGACTTCGACGTAGTCTGCGCCTTCGGAACGGGAGGCACGTCGACGGGCCTGAGCCAATACATCTGGAACGTTCACCGGAGAAAGGGGGTGAGGGTTGTGTTCCCCCTCACCGGGCAGGACGTGGCCGGGATCAGAGGCAAGGAGAAGGCGACGGGCCTGAGATTCTACCGGCCCCACCTGTACCTCGGCGAGCACGAAGTGGACTTTGAGGATGCCAGCAGACTACTGGGCTACTTCACCAGAAAAGGAATCGGCGTTGGGGAGAGCAGCGCGCTGGCCCTCTACGCAACCCTGCAGCTCGTCAATTACGGTGCGGGCAACAACTTCGTAGTCGTCCTCGCGGACGGGGCCGAGAAATACCTCATCAAGCCCAGCGGGGCGCTCCAGAATAAGGCCGAGGTGAGCCTCGAGGAAGCGAGGTCGGACCCCGCCGCCTATGAGACGGTGATCTGGACTCACGGTATGTTCACTCCAAAGGAGGAAGGCATCAAGCTACTGGCTGCCTCTCTCGGCTGCGACCCCAAGAAGGTCAAGGTGGCGAAGACCCGTGACGTCCAGGCGATCGTGAACGGAGAACCGATCCCCCGCGGGTTCCAGGAGTTGCTGCCGCCGAGCGGCGAGAGCGTGTTGCTCGTCTGCATGGTGGGAGGAACATCTCTGGCGGCAGCCAAGTCACTTATGGGGAAGGGGGCAAGGGCGCAAAGCTTGAAGGGCGGCATAGTCACGCTGGCGACGAAGGCGGGAGTGGCCCCGACCCAGCTCCTGAAGCAAGGCGACTAACGAGGGGCCGTCCGGCCGACTCCCCGCTCAAGGAAAGCTTCATAACCCGTCGGCGAAGGGTTCGCTTCGAACGCTGGGATAGGTCATGCCGAAGTTCAAGACTACTGCAGAGGCTCTCAAGATAGTCCACAACAGAGAGCAGATACGGAACTTGGGCATCATAGCCCACGTGGACCATGGCAAGACCACAACCTCGGACTCGCTTCTCGCAGCGTGCGGGATGCTCTCGCCGTCGGTTGCAGGTCAGGCACTCGCACTGGACTACATGGAGCTCGAGCAGCAGCGTCAGATGACTATCAAGGCGGCGAACGTCACCCTCTATTACGAGCAGGAAGGGAAGCCCTACGTCATCAACCTGATTGACACGCCCGGGCACATCGACTTCACGGGTAAGGTGACTAGGTCTCTCAGGGCGGTCGACGGGGCGGTGGTTGTCGTGGACGCTGTCGAAGGCGTGATGACGCAGACCGAGACAGTCACCAGACAGGCTCTCGAAGAGCGCGTCCGACCTGTCCTCTACATCAACAAGATTGACCGACTCATCAAAGAGCTCCGCCTGTCTCCGGAGAAGATGCAGGAGTGGCTCTTCAACATAGTTAAGGACTTCAACCGCCTGGTCGAGACCTACGCTGAACCAGAGTACAAGCAGAAGTGGAAGGTCTCTGTCCAGGACGCCCAGGTCGCGTTCGGCTCATCCAAGGACAAGTGGGGCTTCAACTTCGACATGGCCAGGGCCGCTGGAATGTCCTTCAAGGACATCATCAACGCGTACACAAGCTCAACCCCCGAGGAGCTCGGGAAGAAGCTCCCGCTCCACGAAGCGATACTCAGCATGGTCGTCAGGCACCACCCTCCTCCCCACGTCGCCCAGGCCTACCGCATCCCCAAGATCTGGCCCGGCGGGGATCTGACCAGCGACATAGGCAAGGCGCTGCTGGCCTGCGACGAGAACGGGCCGACCGTCATGATGGTTACCAACGTCGTCGTGGACCCGGCAGCCGGCCTCGTGGCGACGGGCAGGCTCTTCTCAGGCAGGGTGTCCAACGGCGACCAAATCTACCTGCTCAACTCGAAGAAGGAGGGAAGGATTCAATCCGTCCAGATATTCATGGGGTTCCAAAGGGAGATCGTCGACTCCCTGCCCGCTGGCAACATCCCTGCGCTTCTGGGCCTCGACATCAGGTCGGGAGAGACCATCTCAAACCTGAAGGGCGTGGCCCCGTTCGAGTCGATACATTACGTGAGCGAGCCTGTTGTCACGGTGGCAGTGGAGGCCAAGCATCCGCGCGACCTTCCGAAGCTCGTCGAAGTCATGCGGAGGCTGAACATCGAGGACCCGAACCTCATAGTCACCATAAACCAAGAGTCGGGTGAGACGCTCCTCGCCGGAATGGGCGTCCTCCACCTCGAGATTGCGACCACCATGATCCAGCAGGCAGGCCTCGAGATAATCACGTCTCCGCCGATAATCAACTACAGGGAGACCATCCGCTCCCGCGCGGGCCCGATCATGGCCCGCTCTCCGAACAGGCACAACAAGATCTTCATAGAGGTCGAGCCCCTCGAACCGGAGATAGTCGAGCTCGTCCGCAACGGAACAATCAGCGAGATGGTCGAGAAGAAGGCGGTGGTGAAGATCCTCAGGGACCACGGATGGGACGCAGACCAGGCGAGGAACTGGCAGGCCATCGACGAGAGAGGCAACATAATGACCGAGCTCACGAAGGGAGTTCAATTCCTGCAGGAGTCCATGGACTCTATCAGGGCGGGCTTCGACGACATAATGAAGAACGGCCCCCTCGCCTACGAATTCACGCGAGGAGTAAAGGTCGTTCTCACCAACTACGTCCCCCACGAGGACGCAGCGCACAGGACCTACGCACAGCTGATGCCAGCTTCACGGAGAGCAATCCTGGGTGCGATGCTCTCGGCCAATCCGACGCTGCTCGAACCGGTCTTGGGGATAGAGGTCAAAGGGCCTTCCGACTTGATCGGCGCGATAACGGGAGTCATCAGCGGCAAGCGGGGCAAGCTGGTCAACATCGATCAGAGGGAGGTCATGACTGTAGTGCAGGGTGAGATCCCCGCGTCAGAGACGTTCGACCTGAGCGAAGTGATGAGGGGCGCGACCGCCGGGAAGGCTGTCTGGAACACCCACTTCAAGCTCTGGCAGCCCGTTCCAGCCAACATGCTGATGGACCTGGTCACCCAGATTCGGAAACGCAAGGGGCTTCCTCCGGAGCCTCCGGTGGCGTCCGAATTCATCGACAACGAGTGACCGGTTTCAGCTCCTCCGCTTCGCCACTTTTGCGAGCCTGTCGGCGATCTCGCCTATCTGCGCCAGGTACGGCTCGATCTTCTTGGGGTCGGACCTGCTCAGCTCCTCCACGTATGACGCGAAGCCCCTGACCTCCGCCATCGTCCGGTCCACGGAGCGTGGCCTCCTGTAGTTCGGCCCAAAGGACCACTCCATCTCATCCTGGGCAGACTCGGTCAGTTCGTACTTCCCGTCTTCCTTCTTCTTCACGAGCTTGTCTTCTTCAAGGTGCTCCAGGACCGGATAGATCGAACCGGGCGAGGGGCGCCACCAGCCCTGGGTCATCTTCTCAATAGCGTCCATCAGTTCTACTCCGTTCATCGGCGAGCTGGCAAGCAATCTCAGCACAATCATCCGAAGCCCCCGCTTCCTATGCATAGCCCACCTGAACGGCCACATTTCGCTTCTACTCTTCTTCTCGAGCAACGGCCCATTTAAGGAAATCGATATCTCGATATCGGTTTAACGATATGGATAAATAGACGTGCCCCACACAATCCAAGGAGAAAACAGATGCAAAGCGGTAGTCCAACGCATCGGCACGGAGTCGGGCTGTTCGGATGGGCCATCTTCGCACTGGTCGCCCTGCTGGTGGTCGGCATCTTCGTCGGGCCGTTCCTGTGGGGAGGATACTACGGCATGATGGCGCCCAACACGACCTATCCGGGTCCGTACATGGGCTGGTTCTTCTGGCCCTTCGGAGCCTTCTTCATCTTCTTCATCATCTTCATCGCCTTCAGGTTCCTCTGGTTCCCGTGGGGCAGGGGCTACTACGGCGGTAGATGGCAAAGGTACGGCGCTCCCGAGGAGATCCTCAGGCGGCGCTACGCTCGCGGAGAGATAACCAAGGACCAGTTCGACCAGATGATGCGCGACCTGGAACAACACGCGTAGACAAATGAACGCGAGCTGAAAAACGATGACCGTTTCCATTATTGTAACGGACATTTTCGAAGTGTATCAGGACGGTCATGACCTGAGCCTCACCCGTGCATTGTCCAGCATCTGGAGAGCGTGATCAAACTGCGGCAGTCACTAGAGACAGTCGGGCTGACAAAGACCTACGGGTCGTTCGCCGCCCTTTCCGACCTCAACCTGAAGATAGAAGGGGCGAAGATAGTCGGTTTCCTCGGTCCAAACGGCGCAGGAAAGACGACCACCCTGAAGCTTCTGACCGACCTCATCCGGCCCTCTTCAGGCAAGGCACTCATCAACGGGCACAATGTCCACACCAACAAGAAGGCCGCCCTTGCCTCGGTCGGCACAGTGGTCGAGACGCCTGAGATCTACCCTTCGCTGACGCCAAGGGAAGCGCTGAGCATGGTCGCGGACATCCGTGGCGTCCCGCATTCCGAGCGCGCAAAGAGGATTGAGGAATCGCTGGCCGAGGTCAGAATGACAGAGTGGACGGACAAGAGGGTCGGGAAGTTCTCGAAGGGCATGAAACAGCGGGTTGTCATAGCCTCTGCCTTGCTCAGCGACCCTGACATCCTTCTTCTCGACGAGCCGACGAACGGCCTAGACCCCCGCGGGATGAACGAAGTCAGGGAGATAGTGAAATCACTGAAATCAAAGGACAGGCTGATCTTCATGAGCTCCCACCTGCTGAGCGAGGTCTCGGAGCTCTGCGACGACATTGCGATCATCGACCACGGGAAGCTGCTTGCTTACGACACCCTTCAGAACGTCACAGCGAAGTTCTCCGGAGGTGGAAACGCCATCGAAGTGGGTCTAATCAGACCAATCGACGAAGGCACTCTCACGAAGAGCGTGTTAGAGGTGCCCGGAGTCATTTCTGCTGAGAGGGCCGACTCCAAGGGGCTCAGGTTGAAGTTCACCGGCGGCCCCGAGTCCCAGGAAAGGATTCTTGGAGAGCTTGTCAGGTTGGGCATAGGCGTCGTCAGCTTCAGGCCCGCCTCTTCCCAACTTGAGGACGTCTACCTGAACCTCATCAAGGAGACGCTGTGAAGGCATGACCGACCATCCCTCCGCGGCTAGCCACAACGTTCCGGGGAGTGTCACCCAGGTAGCCATGGTGACGAAGTACACGTTCCTTGACTACTTCCGGTCAAGGCGCTTCTACATCCTGCTGCTGATAACTCTCCTAATTGGCGCCCTGCTGACGACGCTTGTGGGCTACTACCGGCCGACGGCTTTCGTCTCCGCTGTCCTCGGATTCTACAGCGGTTGGTGGGGCACGTCGACCAACTTCGTTGTCATCCTTTCTGGGATCTTCTTCGGCGGCGACGCGATCTCGGGGGAGTTCCAGAACAAAACCGGCTATTATTCCGTCCCAAACCCCATCAGAAGGGCGTCCATCTACGTCGGCAAGTGGCTGGCGGCTTTCATCGCATCTTCTGTCATCCTCTTGGTCTTCACAGCTATCACGGTTGCCAACGGGACGTTCTACTTCGGGCCTAACGTGCCGTACCAGTTCGCCGAGTCGTTGGCCTTCGCTTGGTTCTATCTGGTCGCTGTGCTGGGGTTCACCTTCTTCTTCAGCTCGCTGTTCAAGAGCACGTCGTACTCCATCCTGGTTACGGCAATCCTCTTCCTGTTCGCCTTCACCCTGATTCAGACCCTCGTGGCCGGACTTGTCAAGGTGGAGCCTTGGTTCATCCTATCCTACGGCTCAGAGATAATAGGGAACGTCCTCCAAGTCCCATATCCGCCCCACATCTCCACGACCGTCTTCGGTCCACCAGGCACCCGCGGGCTGACGTCGTACAACGTCACCATCCCCACAGGCCTGGCCATCATCGCTGTCTACTTCATCGTCACCGCTGTGCTGGGGCTACTCCTCTTCGAACGGAAAGAATTCAACTAGGATTCGGTTCAAGGTCTCCCTTCCTCCGAGGGCGGTCCAAGTCACTGACTGATCGTCCCAGCGGCCCTGCAAGGATCGATGTTAGAATGCGAGGCTGCAGGTAGCATCCACCACAGTGCTCTGTTTATCAGCCCCAACGAATAGCCTGTCAACCTGGGGTCACCGCACCATGATTGCAATCTTCGATGTCGAGGGGGTTCTCGTTGACGGGGAGTTCCTCCCAGAGCTGGCGAGGCTGGTCGGAAAGGAGGAGGAGGTGAGGGACATCACGATGAAGGGCATCCGCGGCGAGATACCCTGGGAAAGCGGGTTCGCAAGAAGAATCGAGCTCGTCAAGGGTGTGACGCGCCAGCAGTGCATGCGCGTCGCGAACTCGCTCCCGATGATGAAGGGAGCAGTCGAGATGGCTGAGAGCCTCAAGAAGATGGGATGCCTGATGGTGGGAGTAAGCGGGGGGTTCTCGCTGCTAACCAACAGGGTGAAGAGCGAGCTAGGCCTCGACCACGTCTTCTCCAACGAGCTCGTCTTTCACGACAGCAAGCTTGTCGGCTACGGCCTCTTGGTCAACGCCAACAAGGCCCAGATACTCAAGACCGCCTTCGGCGACATGTTCGACGGGATGCGCAAAATGGCCGTCGTCGATGGTGCCAACGACGTTGACCTGTTCGACCTGGTCGACCTGAAGGTGGCATTCAACGCCCAGGAGGTGGTTAGGAAAAGGGCCGACGCAAGAGTCGACGCCAAGAACCTTCGCCCCGTCGTTGAATTGGCGAAGGCCGAGATGGTCAGGGAAGGAGCGGCAAGAGCCACCCGCCGGGGCGGGCTGCCAAAGCTCGTCTGAGATGCCCGAGCATTATTCATTCTTCTGTAAAGCAATGTTGACTTGGCGTAATATTGGCTGAACCATTCGTGTGATGTCCCGATACGATATGGACAAGAAATCCGAAGTTTCGCTGAGCGAGTACCGGAAGCTGGCCCTCAGGTACAAGACCATGGAAGCGCAGCTTCGACAGACCGTCCCGAAGAAGGAACACCACGAGGCGGTCACCAAGCTCGAGAAGCAGGTCGACGGCCTGGAGAAGGAGCTGGACAGGGCCAAGGCCGACCTTCAGAAGTTCAATTCCTTCGGCAAGCAGATTGGCAGCGTGTCAGATTCCATAGTGTCGCAGGGGAAGGCCACAGCGGCCGTCAACAGGGCCATTGAGAGTCTTTCATTCAGGATTTCCCAGGGGTCCGTACCCGCTACGGTCCACAATCAGGCCCTCACGAGGATTAGGGAGCTGGAGGAGCAGAACAGGGGGATGGTCTCCAAGGCGGAATACGATTCGCTCAACAAGAGGTGCGAGGACCTCAGGACCCAAGTCGACACCATGGTCCCCGGAGGAGAGCACGCCTTGCTCAAGCAGAGGACCGAGGACCTTTCAAGGCAGATGGGCCTAATGGTCCCAGGATCAGAGTATGCTACACTCAAGCAGAGGTACGAAGACCTTGAGAACGCCGCGGCTTCGATGGTGCCAAGGGCCCAGCTGGAGTCGAGCGAGGCCAGGGTCAAGGAGCTCGAAGCAAGACTGGCAGAGCACGTGCCTCAGGCAATCTACGACGAACTAGTCGGGAAGGTTGTCGCCTTGGCGGAAGAGGTGACTGGCGGCTCTCGGACAGCGGAGGAGCCCTCGACCCAGACGGAGAACGCCGAGGAAGCGCCGGGCAGCGCCTTCGAGCCGTTCAGCGACATCCAGGAGCCCACGGGCCCCGACCTCTCAGAGCCGACGCCCCAATTCGAGTCGTCAGAAACCGCCTCCATGGAAGGCGAAGAGTCGCCAGAGATCAGCGAGGTCCAGGCCCAGCTTGCAGAGATAAGCTCCACGCAGAACGAGGCGGACAGCTTCGTCGAGCCCGAAGCCCAGGACCAGACACCCGCTCCGGCTACACCAGCGCCGCAGCCGATGGTCCAGTCAGCCCCCGAGACCTACTGAGCCTCGTAGCACTCCCCTCGGTCAAGCCAGCGTTCCTGCAATAATCATAGGCTGGGCCCCGAATCCTTCAAGTCCGTCGCTCCCGGGCCCGCGCTCCTCTACGCGGCCCCTGGCAGATCCTGGGAATCGGCCTCTACGCTTATCTTGCTCACCCAGGGCGGCTGGGAAACAAGCGACCCCCGTTGGAGATAATCTCGTACGACCTGAATCTCGACGTGGACTTCGGACTGGCGAAGGTGAAGGGGGTTGCCACCCTCCAGTTGAGGGGCTCCGAAGCCCCGCTTGTCCTGGACGCAGTCGACATGGAGGTCGAGGCGGTCAGGGTGGACGGGGAACCCTGGCGCTCGAAGTTTGACAGGAAGAAGGGCAAGCTGAGGATACCGGGGGTACCCAACGGCCGGTCCGCCGTTGAGGTCCACTTCTCGAAGCAGGCCACAGACGGAACAATCTTCGGCCTCTACAAGTCAAGGTACAACGGCAACTACATGCTCGTGACAGACCTAGAGCCCGCAGAGGCAAGGACGGTCTTCCCCTGCAAGGACGACCCCTCCTACAAGGCAGTGTTCAACCTGAAGGTGACGACGGAAAAGGGTCTCAAGGTGATCTCGAACTCCACGGCTAGGTCGGTCCAGCCCACGGCCGACGGCCGGGCCGTCCACGTCTTCAACCCGTCGCCCAGGATGTCCACGTACCTGTTCTTCATGGGCGTAGGCGACTTTGAAGAATCGCGGGTTTCGGCTAGCAGGACCGAGGTGATCTCGGCTTCTAGACCGGGTACCTCGAAGAACGCTTCCTTCATACTCGGCATTGCGGCCCAAGTCCTGAGGGACTACGAAAGGTATTTCGGCATCCGGTACCCCCTGCCCAAGCTCCATCTCATCGGGCTCCCGGAATATCACACGGGCGCCATGGAGAACTGGGGCGCCATCACCGCCAGGGAAGCCTACTTGGTCATCGAGAAGGGCGCCAGCCTCTTCGACATCAGGCACGCCTCCTACGTGATGACACACGAGATCGCTCACATGTGGTTCGGCGACCTGGTGACAATGAAGTGGTGGGATGACCTGTGGCTCAACGAGAGCTTCGCCGCTTTCATGGAGCACAAGATGCTCAGCAGGGCCCGCCCCGAATGGGACGTCTGGCGGGACTTCCTCACCTTCGAGAACTTCCCCTCCATGAACGCCGATTCCCTCTCGGCCACCCACCCGATTCAGGTCAAAGTGCGCACTGTAAACGAAATCCAGCAGGTCTTCGACGCCATCAGCTATGGGAAGGGCGCGTCGATTCTGAGGATGGTCGAAGCCTACGTCGGCGAGGCAGCCTTCAGGAAAGGCGTCAGCGCCTACCTTCGGAAATTCAGCTACTCCAACGCGAGAGGCGAGGACCTCTGGAGGTCGTTGGCGAAGGCTTCCGGCAAGCCCGTGAGCAGGGTGATGGGGGCTTGGGTGAAGCAGCGGGGATTCCCGGTCGTCAAGGT
The DNA here is from genome assembly GCA_964513805.1 of uncultured Nitrosopumilales archaeon. Taxonomy (GTDB): domain Archaea; phylum Thermoproteota; class Nitrososphaeria; order Nitrososphaerales; family Gagatemarchaeaceae; genus DASPPF01. The sequence continues at coordinate 29,134 of CAZENV010000047.1, read as the reverse complement.
GAGCACCAGGGGAGGCGTCGCGAAGCTCAGCCAAAGCCGTTTCCTGGTCAGCGGCAAGGGGTCGAAGGGGACCTGGCCCATCCCGCTCACCTACGAGTCAGGGGGGAAGGTCACATCGCTCCTCTTCGACCGCCCGACGCTTACAATCAAGGGAGTCGAACCAGGCAGCCTCGTCGTCAATCCTCGGAGAACCGGCTTCTACGCAGTGCTATACGACGAGGAGGCCTACAACCTGATCGCGCGGCGGTTCCACAGCCTCCACCCCCACGACAAGGCCGGACTGATGTCGGACCTCTGGCTCTTCCTTCAGGCCGGAAAGGTGAAGCCCGAGACCTACTTCAGGTTCGTGTCCCTCTGCGGGCGCTTTACCGAGGCCATAGTGGTCGAGACGGTCACGGCCCAGGTCGCAAGTCTCAGGGCGATCGCTGACGAAGCTCCGGCGGTCAAGAGAGCATACGAGGACTTCTTCCTTCCTCTGGCTGCAACAATCGGCCTGACGCCCAAGACGGGAGAAGACCCCAACCTCGGGACGGCCAGGGAGGCGCTGATGGCACAGGTGGTGAAGGTGAGCAGGGGCCATGCAGAGAGGCTTTCTGAACGGTTCGCAGATTTCGACTCTGTGGAGCCTGACCTCAAGCAGGCAGTTGCGACTGCCTATGTCGTGGTCAACGGGGGCGCGGCCTACGATCCCATCGTCGGCCGCCTCAGGAACGCGAGCGAGGTGGACAGGGCGAAGCTCTACGCCGCGCTCACTGCCTCTTCCGACCCTTCAGTGGTGGAGAAGACACTCGAACTCTCGATAAGGGGAGAGGTGAGCCGTTCCGACTCCGGCTACACGATCATCGGGGCTTCGAACAACCCCTACGCCAGAAAGGCCACGTGGGACTGGATAGTCCGACGATACGACGAGGTGAAGGGAATCTACGGCGGGGCTCAGCAGTTCTACTTGTACTTGGACAGGGCCCTGCCAAGGTGCGGCATCGGAAGGTCGGACGAAGTGAAGGACTTCCTGTCGGGCCGAAGGTACGAGGAGGGCAGATTGACATTCAGGAGGACCTTCGAAAGACTCGAAGTCTACTCCAGGCTCCGCGATGCCCTGCTCTCGTCCTGACCCGCCCTCATGATTAGCGTTAAGGCACAGGCCCCCGAACTCGCCGCCATGGGTCAAGACGACGCGGCCTATCGCCGAAGCGTGAGGAACACAATCATGGTGATTGCAGTCATGGCCGTCATCATCGCCGCGGCCCTATTCATCCCGCCGCTGGTGAGCCCGGTCCACGAACAGTTCAACAGCGCTACCTCCGTCGCTTCGCCCTACGGACTGAGTCTGAACCTCAAATTGAACGGAACACAGCTGGCGGTTGGTCAAGGGGAGGCCATCACCGCCTGGCTCAACGGCACGTCCAGCCAGGTTGCCAACATCTCTGCTGCAGACGGTTGGCCCCTTGGACCCAAAGGGCTCTGGACGAGAATCTGCACCAACGGTTGGCCTCTCGGCGTGGGTTTCATGGCCGGATACTACACGTCCGACAACTACTCCCTCGGTTCGCTGGTCTTGGTGCCCATGCCCCTTCCGCCATGCCCAGAACAGATTGGCCCCCCTAGCTCATTCCTTCTTCAGTCCCGGGGCTCGACTGCCATAGTGAAGTTGAACGGCAACCTGACCGAGTGGGAACTCACAACAACGCTGGCCCTATCGGGCACTCAACCGAGTCTCCAGCGGGGCGGGGTCTTCACGGCGATTGCAGTCGACGAGTGGGGCGACGTGGCCGTCGCCCACTTCCGGGTTAACCAATAGCCGTCACCTTATCTATCACAGGAGCGGCACAGAACCTATGCTCAAGAAGGTCGACCCCGCCCTGGCTCATCGTCTGTTTTATCCCGGGGTCCCCGCTGTGCTCGCGGCCCGGTCGGGAAAGACAGTCGCAGCGATGCCCGTAATCTCGTACTCTTCACTCTCCGAGAGGCCACCACTCTTTGGCGTCTCCTGCGCCAGAGACAGCTTCACCCTCCAGGTTGCCTCGGCAACCAAGGCGTTCAGCCTCTGCCTCCTGGGGGAAGAGCACGTCAACGCCATCGCTCTGCTCGCCTCGCGGAAGGGAGAGGAGGGCTCGGACAAGCTTTCCAACGCAGGTCTCAAGCACAGGAAAGGAAGCAGGCTCGGTGCGCCCGTCATCATCGGAGCATCGGCGGCGCTCGAATGTTCGCTCAGGCGGAGCCTCAGGACCGGCGACCACGTCCTCCTGGTGGGCAGAATAGAGGCGGCCCTGGCAACCAGCGACTTCGGCGGCTACTGGCGCTTCAGGTCGTACCATCCGCTACTCTACGCAGGCTGGCAGCGTGGAATCGCCTGCTACAGGCCGGCTAGCCGTAGGACGCGATGACGTCCGCAGCGAACTTCCTCACGTCCCTGATTATCTCGGGCGCGGAGGGGTGGAGGATCGAGGCGCAGCAGTACCCGAGGCCCGCAGACTGGTAGGCCTCGACCGAGCTTCTGATTTCATCGGGGCTGCCGGAGAATGATGTCCGCTTCTCGCCGTCACGCCCAGGCAGGTCCTCGCGCTTCTTCCTCACGTCGACGGTCACCCTGAGGGAGAGCGCGAGTCTCCTACCGCACTTCGCGATTGTCTCTGCGCCCTCCGTGAATCGTTCAAGGTCCAGCCCAACTGGGTGCCAGCCGTCCCCAATCCTGACGGCTCTCCGGAGTGCTCCTTCGCTGTTCCCAGCGATCCAGATGGGAATCCTTCCCTGCGCCGGCTTGGGCAGGAAGACGGCATCCTGCAGCTTGAAGTGCCTCCCTTCGAAGTTCACCGTCTCCTCGCTCCAAAGGCTCCTCATCAGCGCAACGCCCTCTTCCATGACAGAGCCGCGCCTCCTGAAATCCGCCCCGAGGTAGCCGAACTCCTTCTCGGCCCAGCCTATTCCCATGCCCAGTACCACCCTTCCCCCAGAGAAGACGTCGAGCGCCGCTGCCTGCTTTGCCACAAGTATGGGATTACGTTGGGGGAGCACGATGCTCGACGTGCCCAGCTTCAGCTTGTCCGTGGATGCGGCCACGAACGAAAGGGTGACCAACGGCTCGAGGAGCTGGCCGTAGGGTTCGCGCAGTTCCTTGGGCATCACGACGTGGTCTGTCGCCCAGACAGAGTCGAAGCCCACTTCCTCGCAGACCCGTGCCATCTCCACCAGCTCCTGGGCACCAATCTTGTCGCCATAGTTGGGGAGCACGAAACCGAACTTCAAAGGCAACTCACCTCAGCCACGTCTCTAGTCGACGAACTTCACCGAAGGGGTCCTGATTCCGTTGAGCTTGGCCAGGTTGAGCAAGAGCGGCGTGATTCGTTCGACCGTCGACGCCATCGCGAGCGGACCCGCGTAGACGGGCCTCACCGGCCCTATGCCCCTCACTATCTCCGCAGTCTCCTCGAACGTCCCCCTTTCGTCGGCGGCAATCAGCACGTCGATGTCGAGCTTGTCTGGATGCCTGAGGAAGCGGGCCGGCACCGTGTGAAGTGCGGCAGAGACCCTGCTCGAGCTCAGGGCGGATGCGACTTGCTCGGCAGCTGATTCCTGTCCTTCTCGATAGTAGAACGTCCCGCCTTCGACCCTCATGGGAACGATGGGCGAGATCACCAGCTTGCCTGACAGCTGCTTCTCAAAGGACGCGAGCGATGCGATGGCTTCGGGAGGTACCGTCAGTATGGCTGCGTCGCAGAGGCCGGCCACGGTGCGCGACTCGCCTCCCCTCACGCCGGCGGACTCCGCCGCAGCCTTGGCCTTCTCGGCGTCCCTGGACCCGATGTACACTTCATACTTTTTGCCGAGAGCGCTGGCGAGGCCGGTCCCTAGCCTTCCCGTCCCTCCTATGATCGCGACCTTCATTCTCCCAGCTTCGTCTGCTTCTGCCTGTCCTCGTACCTGACATACTTGGAGTCGAGCACTTCCTTTATCCTCTGTGCGCGCTTCCAGCCGAGTCCGGTCGTCATCGACATCTCGCCCGCGGTGAGGCTCATGACCTTTCGCGGCGTCCCGTACTTCAGCAGCAGTCGCTCCGCAAGCCTCCTCCCAATCCCGGGCAGCGACGAAACGGCGTACACCTGCTGCACGGGCAGGCTCTTGGCCTTGGGTTGTGGCTCCATCGGCGTCCCCCGCGCGGGCCTAGCCCTCGCTTGGCTGAGCAGCTCTGCTATGGCTATCGCCGTCTCCCGCTGGCTGGCCGTCGGGAGAACGCGCAGCCCGTAAGCGAGCGTGATGTTGGATATCGCGCCGTAGTACGACTTCAGGTTCCTGGCGAGCTGCCCGACTTCTTTCGAGTCACCTTCGACCAGCAGGTAGGGCTTGGCGTAGTTGGCCGCCAGCCTGGCTGCCTGCGAGAATATTCTTGCGTCGTACACAGAGGACACCAGGTCGCGAACCGTCTTCCTCTCCACGGCTATCTCCGGGCTGAGCACGTAGTCTGCAACGGGGAGCTGGTTGAAATAGACACGAACACCCAGCTTCGACAGCTCGTCGGGCACTCCGCTCGCCCGCTCCCTCTCGTCCGCTACGACCCTGCCCGGTATCATAGGAATGAGAGCGGCAGTACGAAGTATATAGCGTAAGCAGCGGCCGCGAAGAGCCCGACGCTGGCAAGGGCGACCGCCCTGTCGGTGGGGCTCGACCTGTACACGTAGAGGGAAGACGGCTTCGGAACGGCTCCATAGGCCCGCGACTCCATGGCTTCCGCCAGCTCTCCGCTCCTGATTACCGAGTTCACTACCAGCGGGATCAGGACTGGCAGCATGTTCCTGACGCGCCTGATGATGTTCCCCTTCTCAAGCTCGAGGCCCCTGGACTTTTGGGCGTCCATTATCTGGAGTGTGTCGAGCATCATCACGGGTATGAACCGGACGGCCGTCACGAACGCGAAGACAACGTCCCTCGGCAGGTGGAACGTCTTCATCACCTGTTCGAGTTCGTCAGGCGAGGCGGTCAGGAAGAAGAGGCTCGTGGACACCACGATTGCCACGAACCTGGTTGCGTAGAGGGCTGACGTCGCGATGTTCCGGGTAAATATGACGTTGATGACGAAGATGAAGAGAGCGAAGCCGGCCGTAAGGAGCATCGTCCTTGAAAGTCTCCTCAGCAGCTTCGCCACTGCGCCAATCGCGAGCATCACCAGGAGGACGAGCGCCAGCTGGAAGACCGACCTCACCATCAGCGATATGGAAAAGAGGAGCAGTGAGATGAGGAGTTTGACGCGCGGGTCCAGCCTGTGGTAGGCGGAGTCTGTCCTCCTGAAGACGAATCCGCTGCTCAGCCACATCATTTCACTTCAGCAACCCCTCGAGGGAGCGCCTCGCGTCAAGGAAGTCGACGAAGGGGGCGCCAGAATCCGCCGTCAGGTGCTGCTGGAAGGCCAAAAGCTGTGGCTGAATCACCCTGGCCGCCGAGAGCGTTCCCGCGTCGGCGAAGACCTTCTCCGCCGGGCCGTCCGCCGCCACCTTGCCCTTTGTCATCACAACCACCCTCGGTTGCATCGGCCAAAGGAACTCGATGTCGTGGGAGACGAGCACCACCGTCTTCCGCTCGGAACCGAGCATCCTGATTATCTCGACGAGCTTCTCCTTCTGAATCGAGTCCTGTCCGACGGTGGGTTCGTCCAGCACTATGACCTGAGGGTCCCATGAAAGGACGCACGCCAGCGTGAGCCTCTTCTTCTCGCCTCCGCTGAGTGTCAGGGGCGAAGATTTCCGGTACTCCTCGAGTCCGAAGAACTTCAGCGACCGGTCTATCCTCTGGGCAATAAGTTCCGGTGCGAAGCCGAAGTTGCGCAGCCCGAAGGCAACCTCCTCCTCGACGCTTTCGGAGAAGAGCTGATGGTCCGGGTTCTGGAAAGCCACCCCCACCTTCTTGGAGAGCTGGGCCGTGCTCACCGTCCTCGTGTCAGCACCGTCCACGAGAACGAGGCCCGAGGTGGGCTTGAGCAGTCCGGTTATGTGCTTGACCAGCGTGGTCTTCCCGGCGCCGTTCTCGCCGACGATTGCCAGGTTCTCGCCGTCTCCTATGGAGAGACTGACAGAGTCGAGCGCCTTCACGCCCGTCGGATGGACGAAGGTCACTTCCCTGAACTCTATCATCTTGTCCTGGAGTTCACCTCGCGAGCAAGCTCCTCAGGCGAAAGAATGTTTCCTGGAAGGCTGACGCCGTCCTTGATCATCGCGTTCTCCAGCTTCGTCAGGGCGGGGACTGCGACGCCGTACCCTTGGGCGTCGGGATTCGAGAGCACGTCGGACGGTCTGCCGTCCATCACCTTCCTCCCGTCGTTCATCACCACGAGCCTGTCGGCGATCCGCACCAGGAGGTCCAGCCTGTGCTCTACGATGAGGAACGTGGCAGAGGTCTCTTCCCTGATTGAGTGAACGGTGGATACGAGCTCGGACGCCGTCATGGGGTCGAGCAGCGACGTCGGTTCGTCAAGAATCACCAGCTTTGGCCGCATCGCCAGGACTCCGGCCAGGGCGACCCGCTGCTTCTGCCCGTCCGAGAGCTCATGCGGAGCGCGCATGGCCAGGTTGGAGACTCCCAGAAGCCTCATGGCCTGGTCGACCCTCTCCCTCATCTCCGCCCTTTGGGTTCCGAGGTTCTCAAGGCCGAATGCAACATCGCGTTCCACTGAGAACATGAAGATCTGATTCTCCGGGTTCTGGAACAGGAACCCGACAAGCTGCGCCAGATCTCGCATCTGGGTGGAAGCCACGACCTTGCCTGCGACCTCCACCGAGCCGGCGTACTCCCCGTTGTACATGTGCGGGATCAGCCCGTTGATCGCCCTCAGCAACGTCGACTTGCCGCACCCGCTCGGGCCGGCCAAGACGACGATCTCTCCCTCCCCCGCAGAAATGTCGAAGTCCCTTACGGCCCATCTGGTCGAGTCGGTGTACCTGAAACCGAATCCCTTCACTTCGAGGAGAGGCGTCATCTTCGGGGAACCACCCTTCTTTGCTTACTAAATCAACCTGAAGCTATGCCTCCCGAAGCTTCCCATTGCAGTTCGGCCGTGTTCGGATTTATAAGATTCCGACCCGATTAACGGAACCGAGGAGATCATGCAGGGCTCGCAGCGGCCGCGCCTCGGCCTGTCGCAATTCTTCCGAGACTGTTTCGTAGATGAGGCGCAGGGCCCGACGTTCAGGATGCTGGTCGGCGGACGTTGGACGGAGTCGTCATCTCACAAGGCCCTGGAGGTACGGTCCCCCATCGACGGCTCGGTGGTCGCGCGGGTGCAGGCAGGTTCGGCAGCAGATGCGCAGACGGCGGTGGAGGCAGCCCACGATGCCCGGAGGAAGATCAGAGACGTTCCGGCAATCGACAGGATAGACATGCTGAACAGAGCGAGGCATATCATAGCAGACCACAGCGAGGATTTCGAAAGGACGCTGGTCCTGGAGGCGGGAAAGCCCGCCGGTTCGGCGAAGGGAGAGGTCAGGGCTGCGCTCAGCAGGATCAAGATGACCATGGAGGAGGCCAGACGGATTTTCGGAGAATACGTCCCGGGAGACTGGTCCGAGGACACCATGGCCAAGTTTGCCCTTGTGATTCATGAGCCGATCGGCGTCGTCGCATGCGTGACGCCCTTCAACTATCCGCTCTTCTCCGTCGTGGCAAAGGTCGTCCCAGCTCTGGTTTCGGGCAACGCCGTCGTGGTGAAGCCCTCCAGCGACGACCCGCTCTCCGCCATCCTGCTGGCGAAGGCGTTCCAGGAGGCCGGAGTGCCTGGCGGCGCTTTGAACCTGGTGACGGGCACGGGCAAAGACATCGGTGACGCTCTGGTCAACGACGAACGAGTCGGCATGGTCACGCTGACGGGAAGCACGGAGACAGGGAAGCACGTGGCCAAGCTTGTGGGCATGAAGAGGATGCACCTCGAGCTGGGCGGCAAGGGTTCGGCTGTGGTCGCGGCCGACGCAGACCTCGCCCTGGCGGCCAAGAAGGTGGCAGAGGGCTCGCTGAAGTATTCCGGGCAGAGGTGCGACGCGATAAGCAGAGTTCTCGTCGAGGAGGCCGTGGCCCCTCGGCTGGTTGAGCTGCTCCTGTCCGAACTGAAGTCGTGGAGGCTCGGCGACCCGCGCGACGAGAGCGTCGGCCTGGGGCCGCTCATCAACCTCGGCGCTGCCGAGAGGGTCCAGTCGCTGGTCGACGACGCGGTGGCAAAGGGTGCGGCCTTGGTCGCCGGTGGTAGGCACGAAGGAGCCTACTTCGAGCCCACGCTCTTGGACAGGGTCCCGCTGGAAGCGAGGGTGGCCTGGGAGGAGACCTTCGGCCCCGTCATCACAGTGATTAGGACCAAGAGTGTTGACGACGCGATTCAGATCGCGAACAGGTCGAAGTACGGCCTCGATTCGTGCGTGTTCACGAACAGCCTCTACACAGCTTGGAAGGTGGCGAAGGCAATGGAGCAGGGGTCGGTGAGCATCAACGACGCGCCCGCCCACGGGGTGGGTTACTTCCCGTTTGGTGGGATTAAGGATTCGGGCTTGGGCAGGGAGGGGGTGGGGTACAGCATCGACGAGATGACCAGGCTGAAGACCATTCAGTTCAACCTCGCGCCCGGCGGCCTGGGCAAGGCGAGGGATGTGCCGAAGCTATAGTGGAGACCTTTGGTGGGCAAGCTACAAATCAAGGGAACGCCGGCGGCTCCCTCATGAAGCCGCCAGCAGTGAGGAAGGTCGTGGAGACAGGCGTCTATGTCAACGACCTGGACGCCGCCCGTGACTTCTACACCAGGGTTCTAGGCCTAGAATTCTACAGCAGCGAACCGAACAGGCACGTATTCCTCAAGGCGGGAAAGAGCATGCTCCTTCTGTTCCACGCCGCCACAACCCTGCAGGAGAAGAGACTCCCAGCTCACGGTGCAACCGGGGTCCAGCATTTCGCCTTTGAGATCAAGGCCTCAGACTACGATTCCTGGAAGCGAAAGCTGTCCGATGAAGGCGTCAACATCGAGAAGGAGGTTGACTGGGGAAAGGCGCGTTCATTCTACTTCAGGGACCCCTCCAACAACGTCGTGGAATTGATGACGAAAGGAAACTGGCCAGTGGACGATTGAGTCAAGGCCTTCCCTGCTCCGGGCTTATCCCATGCCAGAATCCGTAGTGCTTTGTCCCTGTCTTGGGAAAGTCGCGTGCAACCACCGCGTCTATCACAGCCGGCTTTCCGGACGAGAGGGCGCTCTTCACGGCGTCCTTGACCTCTTCGCGCCTGGTTATCCGTGTCCCGAAGCACCCGAAGGCTTCGGCCACCTTCGCGTAGTCGGGGGAGTATAGCTCGCCGTTGGGCCTCTTGAAGTCGACGACGAAAGACCTGTTGAACATGTACAGCTGACTGTCCTTGACCGAGATGAAGCCCCTGTTGTTGCAGACAACGGCAATCACCGGAATATCGTACTGCACACAGGTTGAAAGCTCCCCCACCCTGAAGAGGAAGGCGCCGTCGCCGTCCACGTCCACCACCTGCCTCTCCGGCCTAGCCAGCTTTGCCCCCATGGCCGCCGGCAGTCCGAAGCCCATGGGCCCAAAGCCTCCGGAGGCGATGTGGGATCTCGGCTCGTAGACGGGGAAGAGCTGGCTCACCACCGATATGGAATACGACGTGCTCTCCACCACTATGGCCTTCCTGTCCAGCACGTCCCTCAGCTCCTTGACCAGAGACCCGATGGTGAGCGTCGGCTCCCCTGTGATGGTCTTCAGGTCTTCGAACCACTCCCCCTTCAGAGTCTGGAGCTGCCTGAAGTACTCGGAGCCCCTGTAGTTTCTCCTCTGCGTCTTCTTCTTCGCCATCCCCAGAAGGTCCTGTAGGACTGCCTTCGCGTCGGCGACGACCCCGACTTCGACCGGGTAGTTCTTCCCTATCTCGCCTGGGTCTACGTCGACCTGGATTAGTTTCGTAGGAGGAATGCTGAATGTCTCCCCCTGCTTGAAGGAACTTGCCGTGAATTCCGTGAACCTGCACCCTATGGCGAGTATCACGTCGGCAGTCTTCGCGAGCTCGTTTCCCACCGAAGACCCCGGGGAGCCCGGATAGAACGCGTACAGCTCGTGGTCCTCTGGGAACGTCCCCTTGCCGAGGCCGAGTTCTGTGCAGATTACTGGAATCCCAAGATACTCCGCATACTCGAGCAGGGCGTCTGTGGCGCCGCTCTGCGCGACTCCGCCACCCGAGAGGATCAGGGGGCGCCTCGCACCAAGCATCAAGTCGGAAACCTTCAGCATCGTTGCCTCGTCTGACCTCATCCTCCCTTCCGGTCTGAACCTCGCGGGTTCGGGAATCACAACGTCAGCCTTCTGAGCCGCGACGTCCATGGGGATGCTGACATGGACCGGACCGGGCCTGCCACTTGTGCAGAGCTTGAAGGCCCTGGCCATCACCTCGGGTATCACGTCCGCCCGGTTGGCGCTCCACGTTCCCTTGGTCACTGGCCTCACGATCGAGTTGAAGTCTCCAATCGCCGATCGTTCAGTCCCCTGGAAGGTCCCATATCCATAGAAGTATGACGAGACTTCCCCGGTAATCAGGACGAAAGCCGAAGAGTCGACCCACGCCGTTGCGAGCCCAAGCAACGTGTTCGTCGCCCCCGCCCCCGCAGTTGCAAACACGACGAGCGGCTTGCCCGAGGCCCGGAAGAACCCGTCTGCCAGATGACATGCGCTCTCCTCGTTCTTTGCCTGTATCATCTTGATGCCTCGTTTTCCTATCGAGTCCACGACAGTGGCTATCGCATGACCGGGGAGGCCAACGGCGTAGGGGACTCCCTCTTTGGCCAAGTACTCCGCAACCATCTCACCGCCCGTGTAAGTTGGCATGCCGCCTCCGCGCCACTCGCTGCGATAAAAGCCTAGGCGGGTGAGCCTCCGGTTGGCGGACAAACCCGATCGGTGAGGAGAGGGCTTGTTATCGTCTAGTGTCGAAGTCTCGACGGATGAATTCAAATCCTGTCCGCGGCAGTCTGCCGCCCCGCTTCGCGGCACTCTGCATGCCCAGGGTGCTCGTCAGCCTCGGCATGTCTGCCAAGGCTTAATTACTATCCGTCGCTTCAGACAGGCTACATGAAGTCAGAGGGAATGCTTCCGACTTCAAAGAAGATAATTGGTGGAGACCTAGTCTGGCTGGCAGTGGGCCTTGTTTCAACGGCCTACGTGACCTTAGCCTACAACCCCACAACAGCGATTCTCGGCGTTGCAAATTCACCCGCTAGGATAGCTTTCTACTACCAGTTCGCCTTCCTCATCACAGTACCGCTGGCGCTCTTCGGCGTCTACGAGATTTCGAGGATCGAACGGTTCCGCGCGCCACCTGGAAGGTACGTGCCCGGCAGGCACTACTCTCTCTTCAGTCCATACTACCTCGCAGCGATGGGCATCTTGGCTGCACTCTACGCAGCGGGCGGACTCTTCGGCGCGGTGACGAACTTCGACATAGTGGCCGCAGTTACAGCGTTTGCTGCCGCCATGTTCCCGCCCATCGTGCCCCTCGTGGCGATAGCAGTCGGCGGGTTCATCAGATTCGGAATCTCAGGAATCTCGTTCATGAACCCTGCCGCAGTCCCGGCTTTCATCTTCGTGGATGCATCAAGGTGGGCGCTGGCTGGCTACCTGATCTTCAAGTTCGTGAGGAGCTCTGGCTCCGGCTTGATGAGTTACGCAAAGTGGGTAGCTCTAATCCCGGTGATACTGCTCATCCACGCGGGCTACACTGTCTTCCAGTACTTCCAACTCAACCCGTGGGACGCGTTTCTTGGCAACGTCGGCTATATGGTGTTCTGGTGGCCAACGTCGGCCATATCCATAGTGGTCGGCTTGATTGTGGCAGAAGCCGCATACAGAAGCGCCACGAGACGCACACGGATGACACCTCCCGCCACCAGTCAATAATCGCAGTCCTAGGTCGCTAGGACTGCACCTCTTTCTTTATGGTGAACAGGTGGCCAGTTGGCGCTCATCGAATTCCGAGACTATTCGTTCACTCATTTGGGCCAGGCCTCCAAGGCTCTCAGCAACATCAACCTGAAGATTGAACAGGGTACGACGGTCGGGGTCCTCGGAATAGGCGGCGCCGGGAAGAGCACATTCATCAAGGCGATGGGCGGTCTGGCGCCGGAAGAAGTCCCGGGATTGGAGACGGGCGAGATACTGCTGGAAGGCAAGAATTCCCGACAGCTCCCGCCCGTCGAGTACTCGCAGATGGTCGGCGTCGTCTTGGACAAGCCCGTGACCCAGCTCCTGGGGCTCACGGTTCTGGACGACGTGTCCTTCGGTCCCTCGAACCTCGGTCTGACCGAGAGGGAGGTCAGGGAGAGAGTCGACTTCGCCCTGTCCGTCACTCGGCTGAAGGGTCTTGAGAGCAGAAACCCAGAAGAGCTCTCGGGAGGTCAGCAGCAGAGCCTCGCCATAGCGGACATCCTCGCGATGAGACCAAAGGTGCTTGCTCTGGACGAGCCGGTGTCGATGCTCGACTCGGAGGGCAAGGAAAGGGTCCTTTCGATCATCAGGAGGCTCGTGGAGGAACAGAGTTCGACTGTGGTGATCACCGAGTCGGGACTCGACCTGGAATCCATGATTGGCTATCTGGACCGCTTGGTCGTCCTCCACAAAGGAGAGGTGGTGCTCGACGGCGACCCTCACGGGGTGGTGATGTCCCCCACGCTGGACGAAATCGGCGTTGGAAGGACGCAGATGGCCGACCTGTTCCTGAAGCTCAGGAAGAAGGCTGGGATAAGCGAAGTCCCGTTTTCCGTCAACGACGCGGAGAAGGCGCTTCGCCCTCTCGTCGCCTCGCTCCGGTTTCCAAAGGCCGGCTCGAAGACCGCGAGTGCCCCCGCAGAGCCGATCGTCACCGTGGCCAACCTCAGCCATACGTATCCCCCTGATGTCCGGGCGCTCCGGGAAGTTGCCCTGACCATCCCGAAGGGCGAAATAGTGGGGCTGGTGGGGCAGAACGGGTCGGGAAAGACGACCCTGTGCCTCCACCTGGTGGGCGTCCTGAAGGCCTCGAACCCTGACGCCAGAGTCCAGGTCGAGGGCCTGGACGTCTCCAAAGAGAGGATTCAGACCCTCATCAGGCACATCAACTACGTCTTCCAGAACCCGGACAACCAGCTGTTTCAGGAGAACATCAAGTCGGAGCTCTCCTACGGCATGAAGTTGGTGGGTGCTGACGAGGCCAAGATAGCACCATTCCTCGAGAGGTCAATCAGACAGTTCGACCTGGCGGGTTTCCTCGAGTACGACCTACCGGCCCTCCCACGCGAGGTGAGAACGATTCTAGCTCTGGCAAGCGTCCTGGCCCTCGAACCGAGCGTGGTCATCCTTGACGAGCCGACGAACGCGATGGACAGGAAGAAGAGCACTTGGTTCGTGCAGGAGTTGAAGAGGATGAACAGGGAGGGTCTGACCATACTCATCGTCTCGCACAACATGGAGTTCCTTGCCAGAGTGTGCACCAGACTCATCGTGATGAACGACGGCAAAATCATCGCAGATGGGGAGACCAGATCGATCTTTTCAAAGCCCGAAGTCCTCGCATCAGCGAAGGTGGCACCGCCACAACTCTCGCAGCTCGCCCAGCGCTTCTCGTCGACGGGGTTCCCCCAGGACGTTCTGACTGTCGACGAGTTCTTCAGCGCCCTCTTTCCGGGAGGAGGCGACTAGATGCCAGCCTGGTTGGAGTACACGCCCGGTAACACCATAATCCATAGGATGCACCCGCTAGTGAAGATAGTTCTTCTCGGGAGCCTTCTCCTTCTCTCCGGTCTGTACTGGGACCTGCGCTACATGGCGATACTCGGTTTGATAGGTCTCATCCTCGTCCGGCTGGCGAAGATCCCTCTCTCTTGGTTCAAGGTGCTGTCGGTGATACTGGTCGCGTTCATACCTTTCACACTGATAGGAGTGCTCGGCCAGACCAACCCCGCACTGTTCAAGGTCTATCCCCAGAGCCTCGTGTCCATCACGTTCGCGAAAGTCTCATTCGGCCCCCTGGGGACCTACGGAATCACAGTCGGCGGCCTGCTATGGGGGGTCGCAACGATACTTAGGATTGGCATCATACTCCTCTTCACGTACACCTTCATCTACACGACCTCGTTCAACGAGGTGCTTGGGTTGCTCGGAAACACAAGGTTCCCGAAGGAGCTCCTCTTCGTGATGATGGTGGCCTACAGGTTCGTACCAGAGATGATCAGGCAGATGCAAGTCATCACCACCGCATTGAGACTCAGGGGCTGGGAACTCAGGTCACGGAACCCAATGGTGATCATAGAAAGGACCGTCCCGCTGATCAAATCGCTTCTAGGCCTGACCTTGGTCACCATCGACGAGGTTACGCTCGCAACAAGGATCCGTGTCTTCGGGAAGGAGAAGATCACAGTCCTGGGCTACTCGAACACGAACGCCTCCCAGAACGCTTTCATTGTCGCGAACATCATCGTCGTCGGACTGGCGCTATACTTCCTGGCAGTCTACAATGTGGGCCTGATTTGACCCCGGTCGGATTGAAGGCACCCAAAGGCGAGTCTTCCCAGTCAATCGGCAGCGAGCTGCTCGTCGACGTCTTGAGCTCCTCGGGCATCGAAGTGGCTTTCGGGTTGCCCGGCAACTCGCTCCTCGCCTCGACCGAGTACATGTTCCGGAGCGGGAGGATGCGCTTCGTCACGATAAGGCACGAGCAGGTCGCCGCAGGGATGGCCGAGGGGTATGCGAGGGTCACAGGCAGACCTGGGGTCTGCCTCGGCGGTGCGGGACCGAGCGCCGCGAACCTCCTCATCGGGGTGGCCAACGCCTACAGAGCGTCGGTGCCGATGCTCGCCATCACGGGCAACCTCGACAGGTCGAAGCTGGGGACCGACGCCCTGAACGAGTGGAATCAGATGGCCATGTTCGCGCCAATCACCAAGCTGAACCTTCAGGTGACCGACCCCGACAGGCTCGCGTCGCAGCTGAGGCTGGCCATGCTTTCCTCCGTTCAAGGAAGGCCCGGGCCCGTTCACGTCGATGTGCCCGCCGACATCGGCAGGGCGTCAATCACCATGCCGGGTCATCTCGAGAGGCTGTCTTTCGGACCGACCAGGGCCGAGGCGAAGGCAGAGGATGTTCACCAGGCGCTGAGGATCATCATGTCTGCCGAGAGGCCTCTGATAATCGCTGGCGGCGGCGCCGCCTCTTCAGGGGCTGGAGAGAGGCTGAAGCAGCTTTCGAGGCTGCTTTCGATTCCCGTGGCGGTGAGCGGCGCGAGGGGCATAGTGAGAGAGGACGATCCTCTCTGCTTTGGGCCGGTCGGAGTGTGGGGCTATGCGGCCACCAACCATCTGGTCGAGTCGTCCGACGTGATCCTGGGCTTGGGCTTCAGGTTCTCCGACGACACCACCATGGGCTGGAAGACCGTCCCCCGCGACGCCAAGATAATCCAAGTGGACATCGACCCCGCAGAGATAGGCAGACAGTACGAGGCCACCCTCGGAGTGGTTGCCGACGTTGACACCTTCCTCAGGCAGCTCCTGGCTGCTGTTCGGAGCTCGGCAAAGAAGAGCTCCAAGGGGTGGCCAAAGGCCAGCCTCGCCGGCCTCCGGTCCGAACTGAAGAAGGAGAGGGAATCCCTCTTCGGGGGCCCCTTCGACGACGAGCCTGTAGACAAGCGGGTGATAGTGAGCGAACTGATGAGAATCGCAGAGGAAGATTCGATAGTCGCGGTCGGAACTGGCGTGCATACACGCTACGCGAGCAGGATGATAGTGAACCGGCCCAGGAGCTTCATGAGGTCCGGGGCGTTCGCCGCAATGGGCTTCGCGTTTCCGGCGGCCATGGGTGCCAAGGTGGCCGCCCCCGAAAGGCAGGTCGTATGCCTCGACGGCGACGGGGATTTCATGATGACAGTGCAGGACTTGGAGACAGCCGTCCGCGAGCAGATTCACTTCGTCACCGTCGTGTTCAACAACGGCTCCTACGCAGCTTACAAGTTCTGGCCGAACAAAAGAATCGGGGTCGAGTTCTCCAACCCTGACATGGTCAAGCTCGCCGAGTCGTTCGGCGCAACGGGAACCAGGGTGACGCGCTCGAAGGACTTCGGGCCCGCCCTCAGGGAGATGTTGAAGGCGGACAAGCCGGCGTTGATCGACGCGGTGGTGACGCCCGAAACCGACCTTCCCTGGTACTGAGCGGCCTTCGCCTAGTCCGCCGATTCCTGTAGGATCTTCATCTTGGCCACAAAGTCCGCGAAGGTCGAATCATAGAGACCAGTGAAGGCCCGCCGCGGCCTGTACGTTCTCGTGACATGGACCATGCTTCCCTCGGCCTCGAAGACATCACGGTAGACGCCCGCGGCTGCGGCCGCGATCATCCCGGCCCCGAGAGAGCTTGTCTCGCGAGTCTGGATGAGCTCGGTGGGGAGACCGAAGACGTCCGTCCTGATCTGGTTCCACACGCGGCTCGCGGCGCCGCCCCCGCTCAGGCGCACCCGTTCCAAGGAGATTCCGCTTTCTTTGATGCCGTCCAGAGCCATCCTCACCCTCATGGCCAGACCCTCCATCACGCTCCTGGCCAGGTGGGCCCTGGTGTGACTGATTCCCATCCGAAGGAATTGGCTCTCGATGTGGTAGCTGTAGCCGCCAGTGCGGATTAACGGGATGAAGAGTGGGTTGCCGTCTGACGCCTCCACGCTTGACACCTCTCTGTCCATGGAAGCGTATCTCCTAGCTCTGTCTTCTCGGCCGTAGAAGGCATCAACGAACCACTTGAAGACGAAGCCGTGGGGCGGCGACATGAAGAGGAAGGTCCTGCCCTCGACGACGTGCGGAATCTGGTAGAGAAGGGACGTCCGAGGCTGCATTCCCTTGGGGACCAGAGCAGCGACGACCTCGGTGGACCCTGATACGTCGCAGGCGACACCCCCACGCCCAAGCCCTGATCCGATGGCGGCGCAGACGGTGTCCCCGGGCGCCTGCAAGACGGGCACTCCCCGCTTGATTCCATATCTCCTCTCGGCCCTGCCCGAAGCCCGCCCTATGGGGCGCGAGTAGTCATGCTCCTCGCCGAAGGCTTCCGGCTCCAGGCCGACCTGGGCCGACAGCCCTTCGATGCTCTCTCGCTTCAGCGCCCTGACGTCGTGGGTGAACTCCCCAGTGAGGAGGTATCCAACATACTCTCTCACATCGAGCACGTGCTCTATCCTTTGAAACAGTCGCGATTCGTTCCTGCTCATCCAAAGCAGGTTGGGGAAGATCTTCGATGGCACGTATCCAATCTCCATGCCCGCTTCCCTGATCTTCCTTCTCTCCTCGTCTGCCCTGGTGTCAAAGTGAGAGATTACCGGCGCGGCTGGTCTCCCGTCACCGTCGAGACAGACGGGGGCGGAGCCCTGGCCCGTTACGACCGCAATATCGACCTCTCTCTTCGACCCTTTCAGAACGCTGCGAACGCATTCTCCCAGCGAGCGTTCGAATTCGACGGCGTCCTGCTCGTAGACCCCCTCGCCCATCTTGCGGATGCTGTTCTCCACGGCGGCCAGCGCGCGAATCCTGCCTCGGGAGTCAACAACCGCTGCCTTGCACCTTGTGGTTCCAAAGTCGACGGCCAGCGCGCTGAACCCTTTCGCCGGGGAGCTCAGCTTGCCTGCCATTGCTCTCAGTTCTTCGGAGGACTAAAGGTGCCTCAGGGCCTCTTCCGGTGTCCAACCCTGATGGATTACGCCCGCTATCGCTCTGGTGATGGCCTCGGGGTTCTTGTGCTGCCAGACGTTCCGCCCGAAGGCGACGCCTCCGCCACCGGCTTCCAACGAATCCTTCACCACTTGAAGCAGGTCTCTGTCGGTTTCCATCTTCGAGCCGCCGAGGATTATCACCGGAACAGGGCATGACTTTGTCACATACCTGAAGGAGTCCACATCCCCCGGGTAGAACGTCTTGATGAAGTCGGCCCCCATCTCGGCGCCGATCCTGCTGTACTTTGCGATGACGTCCTTGTCCATCGGGTTCGGAACCTTCTCGCTCTTGACAGGGAACATCTCGGCGAGCAGGGGGAGGCCCCTCCGCTTGCAGGCCAGGGAGGTGCTCCAGAGGCTGGCCATGGTCGCCTGTTCCTCCGCCCCTCCCACTGTGGCGAATATCTTCAATGCGTCAGCTCCCAAGCTCATCGCGGCGTCGATGGTCGCGTCCATGTTCGTCGACATTGGCGTGGACAGTATGATGCTCGTTCTGCCAGCTGCGATGTGGGCGCACCTCTCGACGACGCCGAGGGTGGTCATCACGGCGTCAGCCCCTCCCTTCACCACGGCTTCTACCGTAGGAGACGGGTCTATCCAACCGGGTGCGGGCCCCATGAAGGCTCCGTGATCCAGCGCGACGACGAAGGTCTTCCGGTCGCTTCTGAACATCCTCCTCATCCTTACGTTCCTGCCGATCTCTGTCGACACTTCACTCACGCTTCCGCGTTCGGTCTGACCATGATTTTAACCCCCGCCCCCTTCTCAAGCGTCCTGAGCGCCTCCGCCGCGCTCTCCAGGTCATAGCGGTGCGTTATCAAGGTCTTCACGTCCACCTTCCCCTCGTCGATGATTCTGGTTGCCTCCCTCAGGTCTGCCCTCGTCTTGTCATAGCTCCCGATTATCGACACCTCGCTGTGGTGCACGAGGTTCGGGTCGAAGGAGACCTTTGTAGGCGGGTTGGTCGATGCGAAGAGATTCACCGAACCCATGGGCCCAACCAACGCGAACCCCGTTTCTATGGCCTGGACGTTCCCGATTGCTACTATGACCTTGTCGGCTCCCTCTCCTCCTGTCAGTGCCTTCACCTTCGCCACGGCGTCCTCGGAAGCTGAGTTGATGGTGTGGGCGGCGCCAACCCTGCTCGCGAGAGACAGCCTGTCCTCCTTGATGTCGATGACCATCGTCTTGGCGCCCCGAAGGTTGGCCACCTGGGTGTGCATCAAGCCAATCTGTCCCGCGCCCACGATGGCGACCCTGTCTCCCTCCTTAATCCCGGAGTTCTTGATGCCGTTGATCACGCAGGAGAGGGGTTCGGTGAATGCCTCCTCTTCGAAGCTCGCGTGGCGGAACTTGTTCATCCAGATTTCGTTCGCAGCCGCGTACTCGGCCATGGAGCCATCACCGACCGCTCTTCTGTTTGGACAGAGGTTCTCCCTGCCGGAGACGCAGAATCTGCAGTATCCGCACCGGGTGCTCCCATCGCCGGCCACCATGTCTCCAACCTTGAACGATTTCACCTTGTCTCCAACCTTGACGACCACACCTGCCGGTTCGTGGCCAAGCGTCGTTGGCGGCTTCTTCCAGGTCACCAGCCCTGCGTAGATCCTGTAGTCGTTCGGGCACAGCCCGACCGCCATGACCTTGTATAGAATGTCATGGGGCCCTATCTCTGGAACCGGAATGTCCTTTGTCTCAATCTTTCTGTATTCAGTGAGGAGCGCAGCTTTCATCAGTTCGCGTCGCCTCTCTGGAGTTATATAAGGCTCAGAACCTCAAGGAGCAAAGTCACGCCCAATGCAACGCCCCGACCCGAAGCAGGAGATTCTCGTCCTCGTCGACGAGAACGACAAGGAAATCGGGACCGACACCCGTGAGAACTGCCACCTCGGCGGAGGAAAAAGGCACAGGGCCTACGTCGTCTTCCTCTTCCACGGCGGCAAGCTCCTCCTCCAGCAGAGGAGCAGGCTGAAGACGCTGTGGCCGGGCGCCTGGGACGTCTCCTTCACCAGCCACGTCTACCCTGGCGAGAGCTATGAACAGGCAGCGAAGAGGAAAGGAATCCAGGAACTTGGGACGACCTTCGGCCCGGTCCGGGACGTCCACTCCTTCATCTATTTCGCGCCGCAGGGAAAGTATGCCGAGAACGAGTTCTGCAAGCTCCTGGTCGCCGAGTTCGACGGCGAGGTCAAGCCAAACCAGGACGAGATAAAGGCTGTACGGTGGATCACAGTCGGGGAGCTGAGAGCCGACCTTCAGAGACGGCCCGACATCTACACCCCTTGGCTGAAGCTCGCCTTCGACGGCTTCCTGCAAAGTCCTGTCGCGAGGAAGTACTCTCCCTAGAGGTCAGCTGACTTCCTGGGCTTCGAGACCGAGCATCGCACCCAGTCGCTTCAACACGCCACCGACTGCCTCCTCCTCGCCGGCCTTGCATTCGAACGATGCCGCGGTCGCGTGCCCTCCGCCGTGTCCGCCGAGTTCTGCAGCCACCTGCTCGGCGACGTCCACCCCGAGCCTCACCCCGGTTCCTTCGAAGAACCTCTGACTCGCCCTCAGGCTGACCCTGGCCTCCCCGTCGGAGTCGCCGCCGACCACTGAGACGTCCGAGCCGAGCATCAGGAGCGATCGGGCGACGTGGGCGTGGAACGAACCGACGGTGGTTGTGCTCACCACCCAGTTGCCGAGCTTGTAGATTTTGATCCTGCGCGCCGCCTTGAGCTTGGCCATGACCTCGCCGTAATCGGGTTCCGACCTCAGGGCTCTGCGAGCCTCGGAGATGTCCGCCCCCCGGTCCATGAGCTGGACGACGTCGCGGAGCGCCTGCTCGCCGGCTATGCCGAGATGGGAGGAATCGAAGAGAATCCCCTCTAGTAGCGCCTGCGCCGTCTCCCCGTCGATCGGCTTCTTCAGCTCGGCGAAGAGGCGGAAGACGACTTCGGCCGCTGACGTCGCCTTCTCGTCCACGATCAGGTGGTCATACAGTCCGCCATCCCTCAGAGGGTGGTGGTCCACCAGCACCTTCACAGCAGCGCTGGCTTGCATCTTCGTCTTCCAGTCCTTCAGGAGCTCCGAATCCCCAACGTCGACCGCCACGTAGAGGTCGTAGTCGGATTCGCTCTCGGTGACCCTTCTGTGGCTGAAGCTCTTGCTCAGCTTCGCCGTGAGGGTGGTCATGCCTTCAGGCGTGACTATGTCCACGGTGCACTTGGGTGCGATGCTTCGTAGTAGCTTCGAAAGTGCGAAGGCCGAGAGATATGCGTCTGCGTCGGCGTTTCGATGGCAGACCACGGCCGCCCGGGTCAGCCGCTTCGGGTCCACAAACGGGAACTTGGTTGCTCTGCCTGGCCCTGTCATTGGACCCGCGGGTCCTACTTCTCTTCCTCGGACGCCTGGGGCGCCTTGCCCTTCACGGCATCGTCTATCTTGACCTGGAGGTCTTTGATGCTCTCCTTGAACCTGCTCTCCTGCTTGGACAGCACCATCTTCCTCGTGCTGGCGAGCTCCTTCTTCTCGGTCAGTTCCTTTACTATGTCCGGCTTTGAGACTTTGATCAGCAGGTTGCCTGCGAATTTGTAAACGCTCTCAGAGTCTGAAGCCTTTGCGAGCTCGGTCAACGCCTTCTCCGTCTCCGAAAGCTCCATCTCGACCTGCTGCTTCTGCACCATCACGGCCTGGAGGTTCTGCTGGGTCTGGTCGTACCTCGCCAGCTGCTCTCGAATGTAGGGTGGAAGCTCAGACTGGCTCATTTCTTCCCCAGCGACCGTTCTGCACTCTTAAAGTCTTTGGGAGAACCGACCGATTCCCGCAACTTCTCCATCATCTCCTCGGCCCTCCGAGCGACTTCAGCGGGACGCTCTCCGACCACCTTCAGCTCGCAGCTCCCCCTTCGCACCCTGGCCGAGGGGATGAGCCCCTTGATCTTCGCTGCCGTCGCCCTGTCGGCCCTTATCGTGACTGTCAGTTCCACGGATTCGACTGGGTCATCCGATTCTCTTGCCATCGCCTGTCATGCTGCCGGGTCGGGGTGCCATGATTAGCGTTTTGCGCCTGCCAATCACAGCGAATTTGGCGTCGGACCTCCGCTGATCAGAAACGGAGCCTGCTCTGGCTACCTGCTGGAAGTCTGGGCGGGCGAATAGGCCCCGCCGGCGACCGTGTACCCGCACGAATGGCATCTCCAGATTCCCGACGCCTGTCTCTTCAGCTTCATGCTCGAGCACGAAGGGCACTCCCTCGCTGTCTTGAGCGTCCTGTAGATTCTGGCGTACCTCTTCCTCAGGGTGCCACCGTACTTGGCACCGAGGCCCCTGACGTTCTCCTTGGCCTTGGGCATCAGCCGGTCGCGTCCTTAATCTGCTTCCTAATCTCCTTGCCTAGCTTGATGGACGTATCTACGGCTTGGAGAACCTGCGCGGGCGTGATCGTGCTTGCTTCGCCCTTCTGGGACGCGACCACGTTCCCGTCGTCGTCCGTCGTTATCGTAATCCTCATGTCCATCGCCCCCTCCTCTTCCGAGGCTGGGTCGACGACGAGGACGTCTCCTATCCGCGCCGTCGTCACAGACACCGGAATCCTCTCCACTGGCACCGGTACCACCTCGCCCGTATCTTCGACCTTGTCGTCCTTGACCTTGTACTTCTTCATCTTGGCGGTCCTGAGCGCCGCGACCACTGCGTAGCTTGTCGCATCGAAGAGGTTGCCGTCGACGTTCATTATATTGACGTCGACGAAAACGGAGATGACCGTCTTGCCAGGGATCAGACAGAGCTTCGTCATGTCGACCATCTCGGACTCCCTGATGCCCCTGTCTACCACCCTTGCGAGCTCGATTGCGTCCTCGCTGGGCGGTCCGGCCTCCGCGTATGAGGAAGAGAGCGGAAGGATCTCGGCGTTCACCACCAGCAGGCCCTTGTCGGGTGTGTCCGGGAATGGTGTGCCCGTGGCCACCTTCACGCCGGCTATCACCTCGGTGTTCCCCAGGGTTACCAGGGAAGAACCGTTGGCCTTTTGGATCAAGCCTGTCTGTATCTTCAGCGGCCTGTGCTCGTCGAGGGCTCTGCCGTCAAGCCTCTTACCCTTTGCGAGAACCTCTTCCATCTGCGCCTTCCTTATCGTCTCGACCACGTAGTTCTTCTTCATCGACATTGTCTATTCCTCCTCTCCCATCGTCGGCGCCGTGCCTTCGCCGAAGTACTTCTTGTTCAGCGCCTCGCGCTGCATCGCATAGACCTGCTTTCCTTTCTCGATGGCCAGCTCGAAGGCCTTCTGGAACTTCTCCCTAGTGTAGATTCCGTCAACCTGCAGGAGCGTGACCCGGTTCAGGTTGGGCATTATCGCAACAGGCATGTCTCCGGACCCTTCCTTGTCCTCGGTGTCGTCGAGGTCGGCGACCACCTGGTCCCCCACTATGCCGCACGAGCAGCCAACCACCAAGTCTCTCATATTGATGCCTGCGTCGGCGAGGGCCAGTGAAGCTGCGGTTATCCCTGCGACCCGCGAGCCTCCGTCGGATTGCAGCACTTCGACCCAAACCTCTATGGCGGTCCTCGGGTAGTCTTCCACGACTATCGCCGGCGAAAGCGCTTCCCTGATCACCTTGGATATCTCGATCTCTCGTCTGGACGGAGCCGGGTTCTTCCTCTCGTCCACGGAGAACGGGGCCATGTGGTACCTGGACCTAACCAGAGCCCTGTCAGGGAGCACCTGGTGCTTCGGATGGACCTCCTTGGGCCCGTAGACCGCTGCCATGATCTTGTTCTTCCCCCACTCGATGTAGGCGGAACCGTCCGCGTTCTTCAGCACGCCTACTTCGAGCTTGATGGGCCTCAGCTCATCCCACTTCCTCCCGTCGAGTCTGATGCCCTTGCTGTTGATCAGCTGCTTCTTCTCAGCTTTCAGCTTTCGCACCTCCAAGGAACTCTTCCACCTTGCGGCCGAGGTCGGCAGCGTGAGCCTCCTCGTCGACCATCCTTATCGCCGTGGTAGCCTTCAGGACGCCTTCGGGCGAACCCGTGATTACGACCACTCCGTTCTGTCCCACCTTGATGTCGCACTGCGTGCTTCCGCCTATCATGTTGATCATCGCCCCTCTCCTCCCGATTAGTCTCGGTACCTTCGTCGGTGACATCTTAATGATTTCTCCCTTTGGGATCTTTCCGAAGCCCGGCCCCCTGATGCTCAGCTGAGGGTCCCTGGACCTGTCGAACGACTCTATCCTGCAACCGATCACGTCACCGACCCTGAACTTCGACGACAGGTCGTGAGTGGACGGCGAGAAGTCCCTCCCGAAGACGAAGGACGCAGGGAGGTATCCGTCGAAGCAGGAGTTGATGTCGATGACCCAGCCGAATCCGTTCATGTCCACGACCTTGCCGATGACCTCGTCATCGGCCCTCGGCAGGTACGGCCCGGATAGCGGGTTCAGCCGGAGTCCGTCCCTCCCGTTCTCCGCCAGACCCACCCTCAGAGCGATGTAGGAGTCTCCCCTCTTCTCGATGTAGCTTCCGTACCGATGGTCTCCCGTGGCTATGACGTCCCCGGGAATCACTGGCTTCCTTTCCACTGTTGGCATGCTATCACTTGATTAGTGTAACCTGGGCCGCGCCCTTCGTTGTCGAGCCGAGGCGGTCCAGTAGACCCGGCTGTCCACCAGCGGGTATTTCTACTATTGCCGAGAGCGTCCCGTCGGCCCCCCAGTCCTCCTTCAGGATCTCCCCGAAGTTCTTGAGTATCCCTATGGTCTGCCCCGAGTACTGGGGCGACACCCTGACCTGGAGCTTGACCTTCTCCGACTTCAGCGGCAGAATGGTCCTGAGCTTGTCGAGAACCGTCTTGGCCTGCTCGTTGGCGTCCTGGAAGGGGTCCACGGTCACCCTGGCGTCTTCCATTGCCTGTTCAATCCTGATGGGCGGGTGCGGGAGCAACGTCCGCGGGTCCACGAAGTTCTTTGATATTATTGCGACAACCGCCTTCCGCTTCTCCTCCGTCAGCCTCTTCCTCTGCTCCTGGGTGAGGTTGAGCTCTCCGCGCTTCAGGACCTCCAGGGCAGCCTTGGCTTCGTCGTCTGTCTCGAAGTATTTCCTCAGCTTCTCCGAGCCGACGCGCAACCCCTTGTTGGAGTCGGCGTAGACCTCGTCTATGACTACGACCTGGGACGGTTCCACGTTCTTGCCCTGCTTGAAGCTCAGGGCCGCGTCTGGGTTCACAAGGATTTCGAACTGCTGACCCTCCAGGACGAGTCTGACAGTGGTGTACTTGGAGGCCTCCTTGGTCCTAGCCTTGCTTTGGCCCGAGCTGCGGGCGAATCCGCCGCTCATCTGGTCCCATCCTTCCTAGGAAGACTTGGGCGGCTGCTTCTCTGAACGCGTTCTGGCACCGGACGCATACTTTGCGATTTCGCTCTCGGCCAGCCTGCGCATCTTCTTCGTGTCAGCGTCGACCACAGACACCTTGATGTGCGCGGTCCCGGCTTTGTCCTCACTGACAAGGTAGATGCATTCGATGGCCAGCGTAATCGCCTCGTCCAGAGCAGCTTCCTCGTTGTAATTCTTCTCGAGGTACTCGTTCACTTGGTCGTTCCCCTGCCCTATGGCGATGGCGTGGAATCCCGCGTATGCGCCGGTGGGGTCGGTCAGGAAGACGACGGGTCCGCTGTTCTCGTCGACCCCTGCGATGATCAGGGAAACGCCGAAGGGCCTCACTCCGGCATACTGGGTGTACTGCTGGTTGAGGTCAGCGATTCTCTTCGCTATCGATTCCACATCGACGGGCTCGTCGTAGATCAGCCTGTTGCTCTGCGCCATCACCCTCGCATTGTCCACCTGTATTCTCGCGTCGGGGATGTAGCCAGCGCCGACGGCGCCGACGTGGTCGTCGATCTGGAACATCTTGATCACCGAGTCTCCGCTTTGGAGCTTCCTTCCCCTCTCCTCCACAGCGAGCACGACGCCCTTCTTGCTCATCACTCCGACTGCGAGGTTACCCCTCCGAACAGTCTCAAGGGCGTACTCGACCTGATACAGTCTGCCGTCGGGTGAGAAGATGGTGATTGCTCTGTCGTATCCGGCTGAAGGTGCAAACATTTTGTTTTCTATACTCCTTTTGTTGCGACGCTTACTGGTGCATTTTTAAACTCTTTTGCCCTCGAAACCGTTCGGAAAACCTTCATATCAAATCCGAGGCTGCTCGTGGCTGGATGCACAGGGTTCTCGCAGTCAACAACTACCCTTCCGAAGAGAGTTTTGACAGGCTCAGGGCCTCCCTGGCCTCCAACGGGGCCGAGGTGGCGGCTGTCCGGCCGTCGGAGTCGTCCGCTTCAAGGTTCAACGCCTACGACGGGGTCGTGCTGAGCGGGTCGCCTGACATGCTCTCGGAGCAGCCCGTAAGAAACAAGTACGCAGCGGAAATCGAGGCAGTCAGGGATACCAGTGTCCCTCTGCTCGGAATCTGCTTCGGCCTCCAGCTCATTGGCTGCGCCTTCGGCTCGAAAGTCGTGAAAAACGGTCCCATGATTAGAGAGTACGTGGACACCCAAGTCGTCGCTCCGGACCCTCTCTTCTCCGGGCTCCCCTCCACCATCCGGGTCTTCGAATCTCACGAGGAAGTGGTAGACCCGCTGCCCGGTGACTTCGTGCTGCTCGCAAAGAGTCCGTCCAGCCCGATAGCCGCAATCAGGCACTCCAGGCTTCCGATCCGGGGTCTGCAGTTCCACCCGGAGAGGAACAGCACTTCCGCCCCCCACGGGGACCGGGTCGTCGCCAACTTCGTCGCCGGGTTGAGGTAGCGCCGCTTGCCCATCCGCGAGGTCCACTTTACGAGGCAGGTCGTCGACAGCCTCCTCTCCTACTCCAAGATGGCCTATCCCAACGAGGGCATTCTGATGCTGAGGGGCAAGTCGAAGAAAGGCGTCGCCGAAGTCACCGGCGTGATAATCCCTCCGGCGGCGGTCCATGCGAAGGGGTTCTCTTCGTTCAACTGGTGGATGGTGCCCGTCGACATGTCTTACCTGGGAATCGCCCACTCCCACCCCTCCGGCAACGCGAACCCTTCCGGCCAGGACCTGCTCCACGCGTCGGGCGGACTGATGGTGATCATGGGCTATCCTTATGCGGACGAATCCTGCCTCGGGGTGTTCGACAAGGACGGGAAGAGGATTCCGTTCGACGTGAACGAAACAGACGCCAAACATTAAATAGTTTCGACGGAAAATTGGCGCTCTGTTGTCCGAAGCGCAGCAGTATTCGAAGGGGCAGACGTGGGGCGCACTGAAGAAGGCATGGCGCGGCTACAAGGTCGCGAAGATCCAGAACAACGTGGCCGACATGAAGAAGTACGCTGAGAGGATCAGGACGCTCCAGAAGGAACTCGGACTGGCTCAGGCAAAGTTCCCAGATTTGGGAATGACCTGAGCGACGCTCTTTCCGTTATTTTGGGAACTCTGACGAGTGGGCGGTTACAATCTGATTTCGAAGGTCTTGTCCCTGCTGCAGGGTGAAGTCCGGCTCCGACGACACGAGCATCAGCATCTTCCCGAGCGGGAACGTGATCATGCTCAGCTTCTCCCTCTTGATGAATGTGAATTGCGTCTTGCCGAAGTACTTGTCCCACGTCTTGTCCGTGCTCAACTGGATTGTGATGTTCGCGATGAGCCTCAGGTCCTCGCTCTGGGGCTCCATGGACGGTATCCCCTTCCGCATGCCGCCGGCGATGGTCCTTCCCGACTCGTCAAGGATTGACGCAAAGCGCACCCTTCTGTCGAACTTGAACGCCTCGTTGCAGATCTTGTCGTACTGGACCTGCATCATGGAGGCTGCACAGCGTGACGGTTCAATATAAGCTGTAGTCCGAGAAAGGGGACTGCCGAACTCCCTCCAAGAGGCCGCGGTTGACTTCTGATGATACAATTGTCCACCGACTTAGACTCGTCATCAGAAGAGTTCCCCGAACCCATTCGGCTTCTACGATGAGCCCAGTGATAGTAGGCACAGCCATCGCGTCTGTCGGCGCGGCTGCTCTGGCAATCGCCATCCTAGGCGGCCGCCTCCATCGTAGGGAAAGCAAGTCAGAACCCCCAGCGGCACCCGAGGAATCTCCCGTCGCCCAAGTCGAGCCCGTGGCGCCCGCAGTGCCCATTCCACCACCACCGCCGTCCAAGACTTCCGGGCTCCACTTCATCCCAGCCACTGTTGGCGGGCGCGCGCCACCGGTCTCGAGGCGGCTCGGAGGAAGCTACGTCCGACGCAGCCCGCCCAAGAGGAGCACCGCGACCAGACAGAAGCCGGAAGATTCGGCGACCTGAGCGCGAGAAGATCTGCGCCCCGTTTCACGACAAAGGCCATAAGGCCCGAGAGAACAGCCGCCCTCGAATGGCGGGGCCAATGCTCGGCCTTCACGTTTCGATCGCAGGCTCTCTAGACGGCGCCTTCGACAGGGCCTCTGAGGTAGGATGCACGACCTTCCAGATATTCACGAGGAATCCCAGGGGATGGAAGTTCAAACCGCTCGCGACGGATCAAGTCGCTGTATTCTTGGAAAAGAGGAAGAGTTCTGGATTCCAAAGAATCGTCGACCACATGCCCTACCTCCCGAACCTCGCTTCTCCGGACAGGGGGATGATGAGGGCGAGTAGGAAGACGTTGAACGCCGAGGTGAAGAGATGCGACGCCCTCGGCATCGACTACCTCGTGGCCCATCTGGGAAGCCATATGGGGAAGGGAAGCATGGTGGGCGTTAGGAACGTAGCTGACGCGTTCAACGAGGCCATCTCAGGGAGCTCGGGGGAGACGACGCTTCTCCTGGAGAACATGGCGGGGCAGAAGAACAGCGTGGGTGCCCGGTTCGAGGAACTGAAGCAGATATTGGACCGGATCAAAAAGACCGAGAGGGCTGGGGTCTGCTTTGACAGTTGCCACTCCTTCGCCGCCGGCTTTGACCTCGCAGGTCCCACAGCCGTCAACAACACCATGGCCATTTTCAGCGAACTGGTGGGATTCGACCGCCTCAAGGTCGTCCACCTCAACGACTCGAAGGGCCCCCTTGGAAGCAACATCGACAGGCACGAGAACATAGGTGAGGGGGAAATCGGCGAGAAGGGGTTCAGGAGCTTCCTGCACTACAAGGGAATCACCGAGAGGCCCCTCATACTTGAAACGCCCTACAGCGACCTGCGCACCATGAAGGAAAGCCTCGCCACGGTAAGGCGACTCTTGAAGTGAGGTTGCTCAGACTAAATACAGCCCACGGACCGAGGACTGTCGCGGGCCCGTAGCTTAGATCCGGAAACGGAGGGGAGTCAGGTAGAGCATCGGGCTTTTAACCCGAGGGTCGGCGCAAGCCCCTAAACGGGTTCGACTCCCGTCTGGCCCGCACCGTTTTCGCTTCTAAAAGTGGGTACGCTTAAATAATC
>CAZENV010000046.1:0-9728 GCA_964513805.1 uncultured Nitrosopumilales archaeon | reverse complement strand
TTGAGCGAGAACATGACGACTATGGTGAAGAGCAGCGCGATGAGAGAGGTCTGGGCCAGCTTGGGAATCAGGGTCCGCTCGTACCACTGCTTTCCCTTCGTCCTCAGGAAGTAGAACCTCGTCGCCATCCCTCCGAAGAAGGGGACCCCCAGGTAGATTGCCACCGACTGGGCGACCTCAAGGAGAGAGACGTTGACGACTGTCCCCTGCCCCGAAATCCACGAGCTGGCCAAGGTGATGTAGAAGTACGCAAGCACGCTGTAGAAGACGATCTGGAAGACAGAATTCAGGGCCACAAGTATGGCAGCCCACTCGCTGTCCCCGTCAGCCAGATTGTTCCACACTATCACCATGGCGATGCACCTCGCTAGCCCCACAATGATCAGACCGTTCCTCAACGCGGGATAGTTCGCCAGGAAGACCCAGGCCAGCAAGAACATCAGGAGTGGCCCGACCAACCAATTCAGGACAAGGGAGGCGGAAAGCATCCTTTTGGAACCCTTGGCGCTGACAATCTTCCCGAGGTCCTCGTACCTGACCCGGGCCAACGGTGGGTACATCATCCAGATCAGACCGACGGCGATGGGTATCGACGTGGTCCCAACGCTGAACGAGTTGATTGCGTTGGAGATGCCCGGGAACAGATAGCCCGCCGAGACGCCTACGGCCATCGCCAGGAATATCCAAACGGTCAGGAATCGGTTGAGAGATGACAGATGGCCCCCTTCTCTACCCGTCGGGGTCCGCTCCGCTTTCGTCGAGCGGAATCGCTGCCCATCAGTCCGATCTGCCTCGGTGGGCCCCTGACTCTCCCTGGTGTGACTGGACAGTCGCCTAGGGCACCAGGCCTTTAATCAGGTCGACGACGGGAGAGTCGCGCACCCGGTAGAAGACCCACCTTTCCTTCTTGCTCCTCTGAAGCAAGTCTGCTTGCTCCAATATGCCGAGGTGATGAGACACCGTCGGTTGAGGAAGCCCCAGAATGGATTCGAGTTCGCAGACGCACATCTCCCGCTTGGACAGAAGGAGCAGTATCTTGATTCTGTTGGAGTCGCCGATCGCCCCCAGAAGCCTCTCCGCCAGTCTGATCTTCGCGGCGTACTCCGGGGAAGAGAGCTTCTCGGCCTCGACCCTCGCCTGTCTGATGTCCGAGGGCCGGCAGATACCGTACTGAATGAGCCTCTGAATCGATTCGGCCCGCTTGGACCTCAAGGCACCCTGACCCCGTTGAGACGCACGGAGAGTGCAGATGGATTCCCTTCCCGCTCTGTCGGGGACGCCCCGGCCGGCGTGGCCTCCGGCGACGGACTCGAGTTGGCCCCTCCGAGCATCGCGTAGGCGTCCAGTGATCCAACAGCCCAGGCCGGAGGTGCAGGTTTTGAGCTCAAGGTCTCACATGCATCGAGCCATTCATCAATATATATTAATGTATCACGTCTGATTCTCAGCGATGATAATCGGCTTCCGGCGTAAATAGCTCGGGGAGAGCGCGCCGTCGATGACTAGCGCAGTCCTTCCGGATTGGACCTGGGAGTTCCACGGCCACAGGTGCCCGTTCATGCCCATCGGGTACAGGATGGGGCTCGTCGCAATGAGGGAACTCGGCGTCGAACGCGTAAAGGACCACGGGGTATTCGCCCTTGTGGAGATAGGGGTCGGGCATCCTCAGACGTGCATGGCCGACGGCGTGATGTCGGCCACGGGTTGCACCTACGGCAAGCTGATGATGGAGCGGCTAGGTTATGGGAAGATGGCCGTGATCCTCCACGCCCCCGGAAAGGGCGCGGTGCGTGCGTACCTTCACTCCGACTTCCAGGACGAGCTTGCGAAGCAGGAGTTCTTCGCCTACAGGAAGAGGGGGACAGAGCCTTCGGAGATTCCGCACGAAGTGACGCAGCGCGCAGTAGAAATCGTCCTTGGAGCAAGAGACGAGCAGATGTTCAAGGTCGAGCGCCTCGCAGAGTTCACCTTCGGCCGGCCCAAGGGCTCCTTCGCGAAGACAAAGTGCAGCCGGTGCGGGGAATACATCTTCGAGCGGTACATCCGGTCTGCGGAAGGCAAGCCGCTCTGCATCCCTTGCTCCAGCTACGTCGAGCCGCACCTCGATGTCTTGGAGGGCGTCCAATGAGAGGGCGGGCCTCACGGACTCCGTCCTCATAGTCGCCGTCGCTTCCGTCTTCCTGATCTCCGTCGTATTCTCCATGTTCGGGCAGGGCGGTGGTTCAGTCTACACGCCGACGCTCTTCCTGCTCGGATACGCAGCGCTGGCATCTGTCTCGACCTCCCTGGTGCTCAACCTCGTGACCGCACTCTTCGCTACCCTCGTCTACTACCGCCAGAGGTTGGTCGACCTTCGGCTCGCTTCGGCCTTCATTCCCGGAATCGTGGTTGGTTCCTTCCTCGGCGGGGCGCTTGGCAACTTCGCCGACACCAGTCTGCTAATGTGGCTCTTCGTGGCGTTCCTCGTCGGCGCAGGCGCCAGGATGACCTACACGTACTCGGAGAAGGCGCCTTCGGAAGTCGCCCCAAGCCGAGCGTCGCTGTTGATGTATGGAGTGATTGGACTCTTCAGCTTCGGGGTCGGAATCATGTCCGGGCTCCTGGGGGTGGGCGGCGGCATCCTCATTGTCCCGTTTCTCATCTTCGTGCACAAGGTTCCGACCAAGCTCTCGGCAGGAACGACAGGATTCGTCGTGATCTTCTCTTCTCTATTCGGAGTCCTGGGCCATTCTGCCTTCGGACACCTGGATTATGGCCTGGTCTTACCGGCTGTCGTGGCTGTGGCTGCGGGCGGAGTGCTGGGCGCCAGGTTCATGGTCAAGACGAGCGCAGAGTGGGTGAAGATTGGGTTCGGGCTGCTCATGTTCGCCTTCGCAATCCAGCTGATTGTGAAATTGATGGGCTGAAAGCGTGCAAAGAATTGTTATATACAACCCGGCGTTGGATACCGACGTGATTTAGATGTCAGCATCAGGACAACCATACATCATTCTGAAGGAAGGCTCTGGGGAAACCCGAGGAAGGGAGGCCCAGAGGAACAACCTCGCAGCCGCGAAGCTCATCGCCGAGATGGTGAGGACTTCGTTGGGGCCGCGCGGGATGGACAAGATGCTCGTCGACTCCATGGGAGATGTCACCATAACCAACGACGGAGCTACCATGCTGAAGGAGCTGGACGTGCAGCATCCGGCAGCGAAGATGATGGTTGAGATCAGCAAGTCGACGGACAACGAGGTGGGCGACGGGACCACATCGGCCGTCGTGGTCGCGGGAGCTCTCCTCGAGAAGGCGGAAGACCTGGTGGACAAGGACGTTCACCCTGTCGTGATTGTGGAGGGTTACTCGAGGGCGGCCGAGAAGGCCCAGGAAATCTACGAGAAGATGGCGGAAAAGGTGGACCCAACATCGAGGCCAGACCTGCTGAAGATTGCAACGACGAGCATGCTGACGAAGCTCGTGAACGAGGACGCACCCCATCTGGCGTCAGTTGTCGTCGACTCAATATTGATGACGTCCGAAAAGAGCGAGAAGGGCTACAAGGCTGACATCGACAACGTGAAGGTCGAGAAGAAACCCGGAGGCTCAATCACTGACTCGCAATTGATTAAAGGCATGGTGCTGGACAAGGAAGTCGTCCACTCCGGCATGCCGAAGCGAGTCGAAGAAGCCAAGATCGCGCTGGTCAACTCGGCGCTTGAGATCGAGAAGACGGAGTTCTCCGCTGAGATCAGGATAGACGACCCCGAGCAGATGCAAAAGTTCATGGACGAAGAGAGCAACATTCTCAAGGGGATGGTGGATAAGGTGAAGGAGGCTGGAGCCAACGTTCTCATCTGCCAGAAGGGGATTGACGACCTGGCCCAGCACTTCTTGGCCAAGGCCGGAATCTTGGCGGTAAGAAGGGTCAAGGAGAGCGATATGGGCAAGCTGGCAAAGGCCACGGGGGCGAGGATGGTGACCAACCTCGAGGACCTCACAGCGAAGGACCTCGGCTACGCGAAGCTCGTCGAGGAGAGGAAGCTGGAAGAGGACAAGTGGGTCTTCATAGAGGGATGCAAGAATCCAAAGGCAGTCACCATACTGGTCAGAGGCGGAACGCAGCGCATCGTCGACGAGGCCGAGAGGGCCCTTCATGACGCGCTGATGGTGACCAAGGACGTTGTTGAGATGCCCGCAGTGGTGGCCGGAGGAGGGGCGCCGGAGGAAGAGGTGTCCGTCCAGCTGAGGGCCTGGGCGCAGAAGCTCTCTGGAAGGGAGCAGCTCGCCGCCCTGAAGTTCGCCGACGCCATGGAATCAATCCCGCTGACCCTGGCCGAGAACGCAGGAATGGACCCCATCGACACCCAGGTCGAGCTCAGGTCGAAGCACCAGAAAGACGGCAAGTGGGTCGGCGTCGACGCCATGAACGGCAAGGTGGCGGACATGTACAACAAGTCGGTCGTAGAGCCGCTCGCTGTCAAGCTCCAGATTCTAAGGTCTGCCACGGAGGTCGCCTCGATGATTCTGAGGATTGACGACGTGATAGCCGCGGGCAGGTCGAAGCCGCCGGCGGGCGGACCTGGCGGCGGCATGGGCGGAATGCCTCCGATGGGCTGACCGGGGAAGCTCAGAAACCGAGGCTCCCTTCGGCGTAGCCGCCTTCCTTGACGGCCCTGTCGTAGACAAGGCTCGCTGCGGCTACGTCTTCGATGGCGACGCCGTTTGACTTGAAGAGGGTCCGTCCGGTCCCCCGGACCTTGCCGGAGACGACGTCCTTCAGCTCGAATGCCCGGTCCCAGGAGAAGCGGCCCTCCTTCTCCGCTGCCACTAGGTCTCCCGCCTCGGTCTTCGACTGGCCGATGTCGTCGACGACGACTGTCTGGAATTCCCCCACGCATTCCGGTGTTGCTTCCGCCCGGGAGGGCGTATTCGAACCGCAGAGGTTCAGGTGCCTGACCGACCTCACCAGCCCCGGCGTCAGGAAAGGCTCCTTCGAGCTGGTGATCGCTGTGGCGACTTCGGCCCCTGACAGGGCGTCCTCCAGCGAGTCGTAGGTAGAAGCTGCGAAGCCCTGTTTGCCGAGCTCCTTTGCAAGCAGCTCTCTTCGATTGCTGTGGGGACTCCAGAGCCTGACAGAACTCAGAGAAGTCACTTCTCGCATCGCGAGGACCTGGGTCAGCGCCTGCTTCCCGGCACCGCAGACGGCGAAGTCGAATTCATTTGCTCGGAAGAGATGTCTGGTCGCGACCGCCGAGGCGGCCCCGGTCCTGTACCTGCCCAGGACATCCGCGCCCATGACTGCGAGAGGCTCGGCGTCGTCCAGTCTGAAGAGGACGAAGACGAATCGCGCGCCCCTCGCGGAGGAGAGGTAGCACTTCACCCCCGCTCGGCCGAGATACGGCAGAGAAGCGTGCATCACGTTGAGGACCGCGCCGGGGGACGGCGTCCTGGTCCTGGCCGAGTTGACCGCGGAGCCGGAAGCCTGGCGCCTGAAGCACCCCTCTACCGCCTGCACCACCTCCTTCATTGTGATGAGGGAAGCGACATCCTTCTCGGACAGGAACAGCGCCAAGGAGACTAGTGCTCTTCCTTCTTCCCTTCTGATTCGGGCTTGCCCCAGCGGCCGACCTTCGGGAGTTCCTTGGTCCTGAACAGAGCCATGCCCTGCTGGTATCGCTGGAGCTCAACTTCGAGAAACCTGATGTCGGAGGAGAGGCCGGCCAGCTCCTTTTCCTTGCCCTTCTTGCCGGTCAATTCCGCGACCTTCGCCTTCTTGTCGTTGACCATGCCTGTGAGGAGCTGTTCGTATTCTGTGGTCACGGCGAGCTCGGCTGACCAGACGTGTCTAAATTAAAAAGCGTTGCCAGAGAGCGGGGGTGGGTTGCGTCCCCAGCTGTTCGGAGCAGGCGTCCTGGTCATCATCCTGGCTGCGGTGCTCTACGCCCTCGCGATACCCATCGTCTTCTCCTGGAGCATCCCGTTCGCGCTCGGGGGGGCGGCGATGGCTGTCATCAGCCTCTTCCTGCCCGAGAGCGCGGGCCCCGTGGAGCCGCCGGAGGGGTACAGGTTCTGCCCCTACTGTTCCAGCCCGGTGAAGCTTGACGCCAAGCGGTGCGACCAGTGCAACGGTATCCAGCCCGGCGGAGCGGTGTGAAGAGGCATGAAGCCTGGTCGCCAGAGCGCTGAGAAGGCGGTGCTCGTCGAGCGGATCGCATTCCGGGGGCACCCCATGGTCCTGGCGCTCCATCCGACCACCATCGAGATAACCATGGACACCCACCTTACGAGGAGGGGGGACTGCATCGTGGGAGTTGCCGCCGAAAAGGGATGCGCAGGTCTTGGCTCCGAGGCGAAGCAGGCCCTCTGCAGTCTGGATTCCAAGGTTTCCATGAGCATCGTCGTGGGAGACCAGAGGTTCGGTCTGGAGGGCAGGGGGGACCCGCGGCTTACCCTGACTCACCAGCATGACATCGTCATACGGAGGAGCGACTTCGTGAGCGACAGAACCCTGGCGGTCAGGGCCAGCGCTGCCGCAAAAGACATCCCACGCGGCATGGTGCGGATTCTGAAGGACCCGGAGGCTGTGGGCTATCTGGAGATAGGGGTGGAGCGCCTCGACTGAATTCGCCGCCGAGGCATTCACGATGCAGGCACTTGTGAAGTACCACGGCCTCAGGGACTGGAAGCTCAGGCTGCCCTACCACGACAGCATCTCGGTCAACACGACCAGTATGAAGACCGTCGCCGCAATCACTGACACAAAGAGGGGCGGCGTGTTCGTAGACGGCACGCCCAACGAGTCAGCCAACGCGAGGCTTGCTGGGGTGTTGGAGAGACTGGCTCCTGGGTCCCCTGTCGAGAGCTTCCGCATCGACAGCAAGAACATCCCTACGGGCAGGGCAAAGGGCATCGGCTATTCCTCCTCGGCGGGAGCCGCGCTCACGCTCCTCTGCCACAGGCTCCTTGTGGGGGGCGAGCCGGACATGAAGGAGCTGTCGAGGCGCGCACGTGTGTTCGCAGCTTCTGCATCGAGGTCGATGGTGGGAGGTTTCTCGCGCCTCTACGCCGGAAAGACCGACGAGGAGGCGTACTCTGAGCGGTTCGCCGGCGGGAGAGAGATGGACCTGAGGATGGTCATCGTCCCGCTGCCCTCCAGGGTGAGGACCGAGGACGCGCACAAGGAGGTGCTGACATCCCCCTTCTTCGATGCCAGGGTTGTGACTGCACAGAAGAGGTGCGACGAGATGGAGAAGGCGATCAGGGGCAACGACCTGGAGAGACTGGGCGTTCTTGCTGAGAGGGACACACTGGAGCTTCACAGCCTCACGATGACAGGCGAGAGCAGGCTGATCATAATGACGGAGGACTCGATACGGATCATAAGCAAGGTGAAGCAGCTGAGGAGCGAGGGGCTGGACGCTTACTTCTCATTGCAGACCGGCCCGTCTGTCTTCATCAACACCTCGGAGAGGCACGAGAAGAAGGTGTACGCTGAGATCACCAAGCTGGGTTACAGGGCATACTTCTCAGCGGTCGGCGGCGAAGCAAGAATCGTCGCTGCTCCCAAGGGTTAATACTCGCTCCCGTGCCGTCGGCGCAATTGGCCGCGAAGGTCAGGACCCTCGGCGAATACCTGAAGGAACTGGAGAAGAGCAAGAAGGGCAAACCGGAGCAGGTGTCGGACGCGCTGGAGATCTATCTGGACCTGTGGAGGAAGGCTGTCGAGAAGGGAGTGGTCAAGCAGTCGGATGGGATCGAGGAAGCCCTCTCCAAGGTTGAGCAGAGCGGCGGGCTCTACAAGGCTGCCGAAGACTAGTGCGAGACTTCGCCGCCATCTATGACTATCGATTGCCCCGTGATGAAGCTGGACTCGTCGCTGGCGAGGAAGAGGGCCAGGCTGGCCGCGTCGCTCGGGCGTCCGAGCCTCTTCAGGGGGATGCCGGACCTGTAATAGTCGAGCTGCTTCTTGTCCAGCCAGTCGACCCAGGTGGTCTCGAAGGAACCGAACACCATGCAGTTCACCCTCACCTTCGGAGCAAGGGTCCTGGCCAGCATCTTCGTCATGGTGACGACCGCGCCCTTTGCAGACGCATAGACGAGCCCCTCGACGTCTCCGCTCAGGGCGGGAGTCGAGGCGATGTTGATGATGGCGCCGCGCCTGGTCATCAGCGGGGCTGCTGCCTGGCTGCAGAGGAAGGTCCCGAAGGTGTCGACCGCGAAGACCCTCTGCCACATCTGGAGGGTCGTGTCCCTGAGCTTGGGAGCCCATATCGAGCCGTCCGCCAATCCTGCGTTGTTCACCAGTATGTCGAGCCCGCCGAGGAGCCGCCGGGCCTCCGAGAACATCCTCTTCACGCTCGCAGGGTCGGCCACGTCGCCGCCTATGGCGTAAGCCCGTCCGCCGGCCCGCTTGATTCCCCTGACAACACCCTCTGCGTCGCGCTCGGATTTCCTGTAGTTGACCGCGACACGGGCACCCTCCTTGGCAAAGAGGCGGGCGATCTCGGCGCCTATCCCACGCGAAGAACCTGTCACGAAGGCCCTCTTGCCCACGAGCCTCATTCGAAATCGGCGGGCCATTCGAGTGTCTTAAGGGTTTGACGCGAGAGCCGACCCGCAGGGGCGAAGATTTTAGCGCGTCCAATGCGGACCGGCCGCCAATGAAGCTGCTATTCGAAGAGAGGCTGAGGGCAATCCGCGGCCCGCCCTCTGATAGGCTGACCGCCATCGGCGTAAGGGCTGGGATGAGCGTCGCCGACCTGGGGGCGGGAAGGGGTTACTACGCCCTGGCGGCAGCCGAAATTGTCGGCAGCGGCGGCAAGCTCTATGCAGTCGAGCCGGACAAGGTCCGCTCTACCATGATCGAAGGTAGGGCGACCAGCGAGGGGCTCGCCAACCTGCGGGTCATCGCCAACGGAGCGGAGGACCTCACCGCGATACCCGAGTCTACGGTTGACCTCGCGTTCTCGATGAACTCCATGCACCATTTCAACGACAGGATGGCCGTCTTCTCGGAAGTCGCGAGAGTCCTGAAGCCGGGGAGCAGATTCTACGTCAGGGACATCATGAAGTCCTGGGTCAATGGGCACGGGACACGCAGGGAGCAGGTCGCCGAGATGCCGGGCCCGGGATTCTCGGACAGGAAGGTCAGGGTCACCCGGTCGACACTGGAAGCGACATTCACGAAGTGAGGCTCAAGGCCTCGGAGCTCTGTCCCGGGCTGTTGCACCGACGGAGTACGTCTTCAGGAACTCGATGTTGAAGAGGGAAGCGCGCGCAGAGTTGCTAACAATGGCCTCCTTGTCGGCGAGCACCTTGCGGAGCGAGGCCTCAGCCGAGGGGCTGCCTATGGAGCCCAGCGCAGCCGCAGATTCGTGCCTCACTATCGGGTCGCGGTCTGTGAGCGCAGCCTTCTCCAGAGCCTCGTTCGATGCCGAGAGCCCGATCTGACCAAGAGAGAATGCCGCCTCGTGGCGGACCAGCGGGTCGGGGTCGTGGAAGAGCACGTCGGAGAGGGCCGGGATCGACTTGGCGCCGCCGACCTCTGCAAGAATGCAGACGGCGTGCACCCGGAGGACGAGGCTCGGCTCCTTCTTCAGGACCTGGACGAAGTACTCCTCGTTCTTTGCGGTGAAGGCAGCCTCCATCCCCTTCATGACCTCCATGCAGTGGGCTTCGTTGTCAATGATTGTGCTCGTGTACATGGCGTTTGCTCATCCACGGGCCTAGTCCAATAATTCACCCGGTTG
>CAZENV010000045.1:0-14117 GCA_964513805.1 uncultured Nitrosopumilales archaeon | reverse complement strand
GTCAGAGGCTTCTTCCCCGCGACCGCCTTGGCCTTTGCGAAGAGTGCGCGGGCATCGTGGACATACTTGGTGTCCGCTACCTCTTGTGCTATCCAGTATCTCGTCTCGTCGTCCATCATGGCGTATAGATACTTGGGGTCGCCTTTCACCTTGAAGTAGAGTTCGTCTGCTCTCCAAGTGTCGGAGACTTTCGGGGCTATCTGGTCAGCGTATTTCTGCATCAGGCCGACATACTTGGCTATCCAGTTGTGGACGGTCTGAGGGCAGACCTGAACGCCCATCAGCTTCAGGGATTCCCTTGTCTTTCGCAGGCTCTCACCTGAGACGTAGAGTTGTAGGGCTGTGGTGATTGCCTTGGGGTTGTGCTTCATCCGCTCGAAGCCGATGTTCACGACGAAGAGCCTCCTGCAATCGCGACACGAGAATCTCTGGATGTCCCCGCTCTTGTTGTGCCTGACTCCCCACCTCATCAGGTTCGCCGAGCCACAGGCCACGCAGACCTGAGCCTCGATGGGCTCGATTCTCCTCGCCTCTTCGACCCTCTTCCTCAGAGTCCAGCTAATCTCGACCGCCCATTGGTGCTTGCACTTTAGGAGGCGGAACTGCGAGTCTGGGCAGTCGCAGACCCACCCCGTCTCTGTCTGGACTACGGAATACTCTTTGTCGAGCCTCTGGGAGTGAACCATGTAGGAGGTGTCATCGACCCTTCGCACCCATCCAAAGTTCTGAGCGATTGACTGGCCCCTCATCTCCCTCTCGTTGACCGACTGCTCGGGGCGATATTGTGCCATTCAGTCCCACTCTACCTTCATGCTGACGACCGAGCGCCCCTCGATGCTTCCGACCTCGAAGGAAACCCTCGGCTGGCCTTGCCCCGACCAGAGGAGATTGAGAAAGCATTCGATGACGCTGGAGGTTGTTGTGAGTGCTGCGGGAAACAACTCGCATGGTCAAACAGCCGACGGACTGGAGGGAGGGGCGCTTGGGAGGCGCACCACGGTAGCCGCTACTCGCCTGTAGTTCTCTGCACTGGAGAACCTGAGAACTGCCACCTGAACTGCGGTCATGACGGAGACTTCCAGAATATCGGAATCACGCCTCGTGTTCACAAAGGCGGGGGCTAATCCGTCTCATCAACGGCCAGTTAACACTGACGACGACCAACCGACTTTGGACAACCCGAAAGACCACCCTAACCAACCGTCAACTGGACAGAACCTTTCCAGTGGCTCTGGGAAGTCCCCGAATGACTAGGACTCTTCCGTCCCGTTGTGGAAAGTCGGTTGATTCGCCGCTTGTGCATCTCTTGGAGGCTCGTTCCTCCTCGGAGCGGGCGATTCGACCACAAGGCGTATGTTCGGGATGGCACTTCCACACCAACGGGGTTTGCCTGATTTGCCACAACGACGTGAGGCCGCACCGAGCCTCGTAAGGGAACATGCTGGCGGGCAGAGCGGGCATCAGCATGCATGGCGGGAACAAACGGCTCATGACAATTCAGAACACCGTTCACCCAAGGGAGGCCGAGGCCATTGAGGAGCGCGCGGAAAGCCGCCCTCTTGGTTGGACTGGCTCTCGTGGTCGCTGGCCTGTATCTTGCCGTCTTCGGAGCCGTCTACTATACCATCTATGAGGTGCAAGGCCACTTCGAGACCTGCGTTGCTGGGTGCACGTCCTCAGGCTACCAAAGCGTCCCCGTCACCTACTCCATGTACCCAATCTGGAGTCCTCCCTCATGGAATCACGTCGACTACAGTGCCACATGCAGCATGACGTCTGCTTCGTACACTCCTCTGGACCCTCCTCCCTCCTGCCTGCCTCCCCCCGCGGGCAATCTGCCAGTCTACGGCCGCAACTATGGTGGCATCGCCCTAGTCGTGATTGGAGCGATTCTGGCGGCCGCAGCCGTGAAGAGCGGGACGGGTCATCCTCAGACAACTGGACGCAAGGAAACCCAAAATGGTTGATTCCAACCGAGCCACCAGAACCGCTAGAGGCAGTCCCCAAAGGAACCCTGAACCAGCCTAATCAGCAGAGGACTCCGCGGAGTCTCTTCCCATCGGCCTCGAGGACCACAACGCTCACCAGTCAGGCCGCACAATCTCGGGGCAATTGCGGAGCGAAGTCGGACTGACTATGGAAAAGGCATTAATGATTGGAACGCAAACAGCCATCCAGAAGTCGAATCCCACCGATTGGCCAAATCACCAAGAAACCGGAGATTGCCCACACTCAAAGGGGAGGGCAAGGGAAGACTCGCCGTCCTCTCCTTTCTGCTGGTCGTCTCAATGCTCGCGGCCCAACTGCCCCCTCCCGCGGTGGCGACTACAGGCTCGCCGGCGCCGAAGTGGGCCGGTACGTCTGCAACCTCGGTGCCCCTGACTCAGTCCTTCACCCTGCGCCGGGGGTACTACCAGAACGTGGAGATCGATTCCTTTTCGAACAAATCGGTGCTGCAGTACTCTGTGTCCAGCGACGTTCCGATTTCGGTCGCCGTGATGACTTCGGCCCAGTACAGCCAGTTCGCGAGCGACCCCAACGACCCCATCTCCAATTCGATAACCTACCAGAACGGGACCAGCGTGGAGAACACA
This sequence comes from uncultured Nitrosopumilales archaeon, assembly GCA_964513805.1. GTDB lineage: Archaea > Thermoproteota > Nitrososphaeria > Nitrososphaerales > Gagatemarchaeaceae > DASPPF01. Next base: position 11,523 of record CAZENV010000045.1, on the reverse strand, counting down.
GTCGCGCTCCCGATGGGGCAGTTCTACATGCTATTCTACGCTTACCTCTACAGGGCCAATGTTGAGCTCGGTTACAATCTCTTTCCCAGCACGCCTTTCAGCTACGGCCCCGTCGCTCCACCTCCGCTGGCTTCCGGAATCGCCTCGTTTGGGATCTACAACGATTCCGGCGCGGCAATCCCCTACGAAGTCAAGACAAGCCAGATAGCGGGCATCGCCAACATCTCCGCGCTCCAGGTCAACACTCCGAACGCCTTCCGTTACGGCGTCAACGTTGCGGGAGCTACGCTGCAGCTCAACGCAGTGCTGGTAGTCACGGACAACGGAAGCTCGGTGCAGAAGGACTATTGGGTCCAGAACACGCCCGACTTCGTGACCGCGGCTTCGAAGGTCTCGTTCGGGGACGAGATCTGGAACAGCACGGACCTTTCGGGTTTCCTGAGCAATCAGACTGTGACATCGACCAACTTCCTGAAGGGGGGCTTCGTCTCGCCCACGAACCCCAACTCCCAGGGACAGGGATACGTCTATGACTACTCTCCGAGCAACAACACCTACGCTCTCCCCCTCCGCATCGGACTCTTGGTGAACGCGGCCGTCCTGCAGAAGACGGGGGTGATGGTCCAGTTCGGGTATCGTTTGCTCTCGAACGGGACTGCAGTCTCATCCCCGACCAGATGGTTTGACAACGTCACCATCCACGATTCCAACGTACAAGCCGCTTACTTCGACGTCAATGGGAACTCGACAGCGCCAGTCGGCGACTACTACGACGCGGAGCTGGTCTTCGCAGGCGAAGCCAACCTCGAAATCGCCCACTTCACGCAGCTGAATTCGACACTCGGCCTGTTCTACCAGAACGCGACGAGCCCGAGTCTGGTTTCGTTCCCATCTTACTACGGATTCAGCGGTAACACCGGCGAAGCCGCAGACAACCTCGTCGTGACCTACGCGAACGGCATCGCTCAACTCACTCCAGGGCTCGCCCCGAACTACTCCTACCTGGGCAGCGCCTCCCTCGCGCTGGACCCGAGCACCTTGCACGCTTCGCCCGCGCCGGCGGGTCAGACGACCGGCATTGCGAGCACTTCTACCTCCCTGACCTCCATTTCCTCTTCGGGGACCACGACGGCCTCGGGAGGCTCGTCCACGTCCTCCACCGCCGCCAACAGCTTGACCTCAGAGACGCCATCGGGTCCCAGCTCCTCGGCCGAGACGACGGGCTTTCTCCTGGGCGTCGGGTCGACGGTTCTGGTCTTCGCAGTCATCGCGGTCGCCTCCATGGCTCTTAGGCGCAGGCGACCGCCAGCCGCTTCCCCACCTCCGCCGGCAGTGCCTTTCTAGAGAATCGTCTGAATTCTGATTTCGCGGCCCGCCGTGTGCGAGGGATTGCGTTCTTTGGCAGCCTATATCGGGAACTTCCACTTCTTCCCTTTGCCGTACTCGAGCACCTGGATGCTCTTGGTCTCGTAGTAGTGGTCGAGCCCCTCCACGCCAAGCTCCCTTCCAAAGCCGCTCTGCTTGAACCCGCCGAAAGGCACCTCAGCCCTGGCGATTGGCGGCGAGTTGACCCAGGTGGTTCCCGCCTCGATTCTCTCGGCCGCGTGGTAAGCCCTCTCCATGTCCTTGGTCCACACTGATGAACCGAGGCCGTAGATTGTGTCGTTGGCGCGCTCGATTGCCTCCTCCAGGTCATTCACGACGAAAATTGGCAGCGCCGGGCCGAAGCATTCCTCCTTTGCCATCATCGCGTCGTAGTCGACATCCTTCAGCAGGGTGGGTTCGTAGAAGAGGCCTTTCTGGAACGCCTTGTCCTTGGGCCGTTCGCCGCCGACCAGGACCTTTGCGTCCCTGCCCTTTGCGTCCTCGACCATCTCCTCTACCTTCTCCCTTTGGGGTTGGTTGTGGATCGGTCCCATGTGGGTGCCCTGATCGAGCCCGTTCCCGATATGGATGGTCATCACCTTCTCGGCCAGCTTCTTCGTGAAGGTGTCGGCTATCGACTTGAATAGGAAGAGCCTCTTGACCGAAGTGCAGGACTGCCCAGCGTTCCTGAACCTGCCCCATGCTGCGCCCTCCACGGCGAGGTCGATGTCCGCGTCGTCGCAGACGATCATCGGATCGGAGCCGCCCAGCTCCAGCGTCAGCCTCTTGATGTACTTGGCGGAGCCCTCCATGATTCGGCGCCCGGTTGCCGTCTCCCCAGTGAACGCGATCTTCGAGACCTTCGGGTTGTCAAGCAACTCCTCGCCCACCACAGCTCCTGGCCCGGTGACCACGTTCAGTGCGCCGGGGGGCAGCCCTGCCTTGACCGCGAGCGCCGCGACCTTGATATCTGTCAGCGGGGTCGAACTTGCAGGTTTTACCACGAAGGTATTTCCGGCTGCAAGCCCTGGAGCGACTTTCCAGCCCATCAGCGATACAGGGAAGTTCCAGGGCAGGATTGCACCCACCACTCCGATGGGCCGCTTTGTCACTATGAAGTAACCCTCGCCGGTTGAGAAGGGCGTGTGCGCCCCCCTCACTCTTCCGATGAGGCCAGCGTAGTATTCACAACTGTTGGCGAAAGAACCGATCTCACCTCGTGCTTCTCCGAGGGGCTTTCCCTGTTCGACGGTAAGTGTCTTCGCAAGCTCCTCTATATTCGCTCTAACAAGCTCAGCGATCTTGAAAAGAACTCTCGACCGTTCGAGGGCTGGCATCTCCGACCACTTCCTGAAAGCAGCCTTTGCATTGTCAACTGCGGCCTTGACGTCTTCTCTGTCCCCCTTCGGGACGGAGTCTACGACTTCGCTTGTTGCTGGGTTGGCCACGTTGAAGGTGGCCTTCGTATGGGATTCTACCGATTCTCCGCCAACGAACATCTTCATTTTGAATTCTGAACTTCCTTTTTCGGTGGTCTATAAGTCTGATGCGCCTTGGTTCTGTTGACTCTCACCTTGGTGTGTCCATGCAAAGCGCCTAGATGGGTTCTGCCTGATGCAGACCGCCTTGCACTTGGCTTAGCTCAACTTCACGAATTCCTGCGGACCGCTGACCGGTGAGATGACGATGGCCGTTCCGAAGGCGATTATCTCGTCCATGGTTGTGCCGATCTCAGTCGAATCGAACATTACACTCATGACAGCGTTCGCGCCCATGCTCTTGGCATGCTCGGCCAGCCTGTCCAGAGCCTGCTGCCTCGCCTGATGGGCCATCTCGCTGTACTCTTTGATTTCACCGCCTCCAATCGTGCGCAGCCCCGCCATGATGTTGCCCCCGAGCCCTCGTGACCGGACGGTGATTCCGTAGGTCAGTCCCAAGACCTTGTCCACCTTGTAGCCAGGGGCGTAGTTGGAGGTCAGAAGCATCATGCTCTGACTGGGTGTGACCCGCTTTAGGTCACTACCGCAGAAGGGGCAGAAGGCGGCGTCGTTGGGAGCTTGCTTACCACATTTGGGGCAGATCATGTCTCTGACCCTGCGATCGGGTGTCTAATCACTGTTCTCAGTTTCGACGGAGCCGCCCGCCTGGGGTCGCCGAGGTAGATTTCATGATGCTTGCCGGTCATCGTGTATCCGTTCTCCTTGGCGAACGCTTCAATCTTGGCTATCGTCTCGGCTTCGGTCGAGTAGGGTCCCACATGCATCGTCTGCAGGCTCAGCCCCTCCTCGAACGTTTCCAGTCGCGCAGGCAGAATCGCGGAGGTCGCCTTCTTTCGCTTCAGCTCCTCCAGCGCCTCGTCGAACATCCACTCCGTTACGAGGCTCGGCTGCATTATCATCAGCGTCCAGAACCAATCGTCCCTCTTCTTCACGTCGAAGCCGCCGTCCTTCATCCACCAGAGCCCTTCGAGCGGCATGACGGGATAGTCTTTCCCGAGCGCCTTCTTCGCCTTGAACTTGATTGTGAACGCCATCCCGTACATCGTTTGGATGGCACCTGGGAACGAAGCGCTTTCCGGAGCTCCCTTGCCGTCGACCACGATGAACCGCATTTTCGGCACCCTGATCACCACCACTTCACCCACGGGCGGCTGACAGTACTCGTGCATCTCTTTCCTGAGGTCCAGCTTGACCATCTGCAAGATTGTCGGATCGCCTTCGCCAGCTCGGCGATTATAAAGGGCGGTCACGATTTTCACGCTTGGGAGGGGGCCGACACCAGCCGGGCCTCTTCCGCAGGAGAGCCGGCGGCTGCCAGCGGTAATCATATACGCGCGGGCCCTGACAGGAAGAGCAGGTGTATCAAACGACGACAGATGATGAAATCGAACGAATTCAAGCGCAGAGGTTGGAGGAAATGATAAGGCGCGGAACCTCGTCAGCCCAGAGGGTTCCCACGAAGGCCTCCGGCACCCCGATGAACCTGACCGACGCCGACTTCCACAACACAGTGAGGAACCATCCTGTGATGGTGGTCGACTTCTGGGCGCCCTGGTGCGGCCCCTGCAAGGTGGTTTCGCCGATCCTGGACGAGCTATCGGCGGAGATGGCCGGCAAGGTCACGTTCGGGAAGCTGAACGTGGACGACAACCCCAACGTCGCCCGCGAGTTCGGCATACAGGGCATCCCGACCGTCCTGATATTCAAGGACGGCGAAGCCGTGGACGGCCTGGTCGGAGCAGCGCCCAAATCCATGATCGAGCAGAGGATCAAGCCCTACATCGGCAACGGACGCCTTCCCTACCAGTGACTCGTCTCTACTTGCTCTTGGCGGACATGTAGGCCAGCCTGGCGTAGGGCCTCATCGACTGGAGTATTTTCAGCTCCGCCTTCCTGAGGTGCTCCTCGTAGGTCGAGCGCTTCATCCCCTGGCTTCTGGCCACTTCGTCCATCGTCACCCGCTTGGGCAGGCTGTAGTAGCCCAACTGCATGGCCGACATGAAAGCCGCGAGCTGCTTCCCTGTGAGCGACCCCAGGAACTCGTCGACGGGTATGGTTATCGCGCCCTTGGCCGACTCCCTGGGCACTACGCTCTTGCTTGTTATCTCCAGCTTGGATATCTTCGAGAGCCTCGTTATGGCGCTGTTCAGGTTGTCCTTGGTGAACGCGAGCAGCCTGCAGTTCTCGAGACCGTCTCCATAATTCACCGGCATCACCGGTATGCACCCGGCCCACTCGATGATGGACACTGAGGAGTTGTCCATCGCGCACTTGCAGCCTACGACCGCCTCGAACGACTTCGGCGAGTACCTGTTGATCCGGATGAGCCTGGCCCCGAGCTTCTTCACCGCCTGCCTCAGCCACGACTCCGCTTCCGCCGACTCACCCTCGACCGGGGTCTCTATCTCCAGGATGTCGACCTGGAGGTTGCACCATCTCTGAATCCTGGCCTTCGGGAACGCCTTCGAAAGGTTGGCGAACGGCATCTGGTGGTCGAGCCTGAGCGAAACGTCGAACATCGTCCTTCTCGCGCGCAACTCTCACCAAAAAGCCTTTCCGCACAGTGCCGGCGGCCGCTGGCAGAACGCCTATCCCCAGTGGAGCCGCGACCATCACCATGGACACGAAAACATTCGTCGTGCAGCACGAGTGGGACAGCGCCAAGACCAACGACGTGGTCTCGGCCGTATCCGGGATCATCTCGAATGCAAAGTCAGGAAAGCTGCCGAAGGGATTCAGCCTTCGGCGCGTTCTCCTTTCGAAGGACGCCCCGAGGGCCTACTGCGTCTGGCAGTCCGAGAGCAAGGAGTCCCTGGAGCGACTGCTGGCTTCGGTCAATCCTCCCACTCGCCACTCTGTGAGCGAATTCAACGCCATCTACGGACCCGCCTAGGCGCAGGTCCGTTCTGGCCCTTTTTTCAGCGACTGCTCGCGCAGCCATCGCTAGCGGATGGGACTGGCATTCACAATCAGGGGAGGCTCATTGCCAGCTGCCCTTCCCACATCGCTTCGTAGAATTTGGTCATGGTCCCTTCGTCGAAGACGAGCGGGCTGTTCGGCCTCGGGTACATGTTGATGCACTCCGCGGCTAGAGCCGGAATGTCCTCCTTCTTCACCCCGAGCTCCCTCATGCTGCGAGGGAGCTTGAGGTGCGCCGCAATCTCGCCGGCCCTGTATGCTGCGGCCAGGCCCAGCTTGTCGGGTTCGTCCGCCGACGAGTCCGTCCCGAAGGCCTCAGCCAGCCTCTTCATCTTCGGGGCGCAGGCCACCGAATAGCCGGCGATGACGTAGGGCAGCGGCAGGCCGCAGGATACTCCGTGGGGTAGCTTGAAGCGCGTGGCTATCGTGTACCCGATGGAATGCCCGTAGACCATCTTGCCCTGCAGCGCTATGCCTCCAAGAAGCGCCCCCAGGCTCATCGCCTCCCTCGCCTTGCGGTCGGAGCCGTCGTCGTACGCCTTCTCGAGGTTTGAACTGATCAGTCTGATTCCTTCGAGCGCAGCCGCATCAGTGATTGGGTTTGCAAGCCCAGAAAGGTAGGCTTCGGTGTTGTGACAGAGCGCGTCCATGCCGGTGGCTGCGGTCACTCCCTGGGGCATCGTCATCGTGAGCTCGGGGTCCACCACTGCGACCGTGGGGAGCATCAGCGGGCTGTTGATCCACTGCTTGTGGCCGTCGACGGTCACCATCGAGGTCACGGTGAGCTCTGCGCCCGTCCCCGCGGTGGTCGGCACCATTATCGATCTCACCGGGGTGTTCGCGAACAGGTTGTTCCCCACGTACTTCCTGGCCGGGCCCTCGTTGGTCGCGAATGCGGCCGCAACCTTCGCCATGTCCATGGAACTCCCTCCGCCCACTCCCACCACGAGGTCGTACTTCCCGCCCCTCACCTTCTGTGCTACGGCGTCGGCGACCTCCACCCTCGGCTCTGCCTCGACATCCTCAAAGACATCGGCAGAAACTCCACCCATGGCGGAGACGACCTTCTGGACCGCCCCCGTCTTCACCATCACCTTGTCGGTCACTACCAGGGCCTTGGTTGCCTTCAGGGACTCTGCCTCCAGGCCCAGCCCTGCCAGCGAGCCGAAACCGAAGACGATCTTGGTCGGCAGGAAGTAGGAGAAGTTCAACTCTCCTTCAACTCACGACTGACTTTAATAAGAATTGGCTGGCCGAAGGCCGCTCCGATGCACCTCGACTCCGGTCAAGAGAAGGTTCTCCGAGGGGAAGCCGGCGAAGCGAAGCAGCTCGCGATGGAGATCCTGACTAACGTAGGAGACGCCATGGCTGCGGATTCCTTGGTGCCCATAGTATCGGGGCACGTTCTGGCGCACTTCAGCAGCCTCCACGAGGCAGGCATCGAGATGCTGGAGAAATTCGCGGATGCGGGCGGCAAGTTCGCCGTGCCCACGACCGTGGACCCGGCGAGCATAGACCTCGAAAGCTGGCGCAGCTTCGGCATCCCGGAGGACTACGCCGAGGAGCAGTTCAGGCTCTGCCGGGCCTACGGAAAGCTGGGCGGCATCCCATGCTGGACCTGCGTGCAGTACCAGGTCTGCAACTTTCCGAAGACCGGCGAGACCGTCGCGTGGTCCGAGTCCAGCTCCGTCGTCTTCGCCAACACCCTCATCGGGTGCCGCACCAACAAGATAACGTCAGGTCTCGACCTGGCGTGCGCGCTCACCGGCCTCACTCCGAGGTTCGGGATGCTGCTCGACGAGAACAGGAGGGCGAGAATGTCCTTCAGGGTCGACGCGGGGAAGCTCAGCGACCTCGACTACCGGAGCATCGGCTTCTTCCTGGGCAAGACCTCGGGCGCGAGGGTGCCGGTTCTGAACGGCCTTCCGGAGAACATCACAAGCGACGAGGTGAAACACCTCGGCGCAGCTGCGGCAGCGGCGGGCCCGATCGCAATGATCCACCTCCCCGGAATAACGCCGGGGTCCAGCACCGAGAAGGACGCTTCTGGCGGGGAGAAACTGGAGAGGGTCGACATCCAACGGTCCGACCTCGACTCCGTCGAGGCCGAGCTCAACCAGACGACCGAGCGCCCCGACCTGGTGGCTTTTGGAGTCCCGCATCTTTCGGTGAGCGAGATGGGCGACCTCGCCAAGGGGCTGAGCGGGAGGAAGCTCGTCAAAGGCGTCAAGATGTACATCTACACCTCGACGCAAGCCTTCGACATGGCCTCCAGGTCGGGAATCAAGGCCGAGATCGAGGCATCCGGCGCTAGGCTCACCCACACGACGGACGCCGAGATATCCCCGCTGAAGAGGATGGGGTTCAACGTCGTCATGACGAACTCCGCGAAGCTGGCCGAGCTCGTGTCCTCCGAGGGAGAGATCAGGATCCGCTACGCGCCCGCCGAGAAGATAATCGCGGAAGTGACCCGATGACCAGGAGCTTCAAGGGCCGCGGCCTCATCTCGGGCGACGTCTCGGGCGTGGCTCTCCTGTCCAGGAAGGCCTTCACGTTCGCGCACGGCGTCGACCCCTCCTCGGGGAATGTCACGGACGTCCACAGCGACATAAAGGGCGAAAACGTGAAGGGGAAGGTCCTGTTCTATCCCTTCGGCAAGGGCTCCACGACCGCTTCTGCTTGGTTCCTTGAGACTGCCAGACAGGGGAACCTGCCCGCCGCCATCGTGACGGAATCGACGGACCTCTCGGCTGTCATCGGCTCCACACTCGCCAAGATCGTCTACGGCAAGTCGATACCGGTGGCCTCTTCCTTTCCCAAGGAGATGTACTCGAGCCTGAAGACAGGAAAGCGCGTCTCTCTCAACGGCACCGAGGGCGAGCTGGTGATATCCGGATGACCGGGCGCATCGACCTCAGCGCAAAGAGGCTCTTCCTCTTCGATCTGGACGGCGTCTTCTACAGGGGCAAGGAGCGCAGGGTCAAGATCGGAGGGACGAAGATCGTCAAGGAGCTCAGGAGGCGGGGCAAGAGGCTCTTCGTGCTCACCAACAACTCGACGGACACGGCCGATACCATCTGGTCTCGCCTCATCGAGACCGGCGTCCCAGTGCGAAGAGACGAGGTGCTCACAAGCTCCGTCGTGACCGCTCAGCACCTCCGCTCGAAGTTCGGCAAGGTGACCTACTACCTGGTCGGCGAGCGTGGCCTCGAGACCGAGATGAGGCGCTTCGGCCACCGGAGGGTGGAGGGCGACCGGGCAGACTTCGTTGTCGTCGGGCTCGACAGGCACCTCACCTACGAAAAGCTCAACCAGGCGACCACGGTCGCCCGGAACGGCGCCCCGATAGTCGCCACGCACATCTCCGCGCTCTACATGGCCCGCGACGGCCCTGCCATGGCCACGGGTCCCATAGTGAGGGCCCTTGAGTACGCGGCAGGCAAGAAATCGATCGAGGTGGGCAAGCCCGCCACCCTGATGTTCAAGGTCGCTCTGAAGGACGCGGGTTGCACGGCCCGCGAGGCCCTGATGGTTGGGGACCAGCTAGACACAGACATCGAAGGGGCCAGGCGGGCAGGAATCGACTCCATTCTCGTGAAGACCGGAGTGGACAAGGACATCAGCGGTACGCGGGCCTTGGCTGCGATATCAAACGTCGACGACCTCGTCGGCTTCTTCGCGGATAAAGGAGACTAGCATGAAGAGCGCCCGGCCGACCCTCGCTTCCGGTCTGCCGAGCAATGCCGCCTCCTCCCCTCAGACATCCGGTGTGGATTCGACTGGGCCGGAGCTAGGAACGGGGCGTCTGAGAAGATTCTGCCGGAACTCCGACGCCGCAGAAAGTCTATTATCAATCTTGAGAAACGACTCTGCGCCTTTTGTCGGGAACAGGTCGCGCTTGGGCAATGTTCGGTAGCCTGTCTCGAGGGGCTGAAGGCGGGGCGGACCGCGCACGGCCCGAGTCGGCAGACCGGAGGGCGCGGGCACAATTCAGGACCAGGGTCACGACCAGACTGCTAATCGCCGTGGTCTTGGTCGTCATGATGGCCTCCGCGGCCGCAAGCTACATGCTGGCCAGCCAGCTGCCCTCAACCCTGGGCCACACCAACTCCGCGGCAGCGAACGGGTCCGTCGTCGCTTCTGACCCTTCGACCTACTTCCCCAACGGGTACTACTCCCAGGTTGTGAACTTCTCATTGACTCACGACGGGGACGCCATAGTGGTGGGGAACGTCTCCTTTCTCTATGTCACACCCTCCAACTTGGAAACGCGGACCATGGCACCGGGGGGTGCCGGCAATGCGACATCGGCTGTGGCAGTCGTGACTGCGGACTACCAATGCGGGACCTCGATGGGGCAGCAGCGGTTCTTCTTCGCGCAGGTCCTCGATGGGGGCACCGCCAACGCGGTCAAGCTCGACTATTGCCTCCTCCTGAACACGGCGATCGCCAACGGTGCCCACCAAGGAGGCGTGGCCAGCCCCTGGGACCTGTGGCAGATTTCGACCGGAATCGCCCCGACAGTGGCCATCCACATGACAGGAACCGGCGAGTCAGTCTCCCTCGTCGAACTCTGCGTAGGGAAATAGTGCCGGGCCAGGATGCTACGTCTGGGCGGCGCCGCACTTGGGGCAGAACCTCGTCTCGCGCTTGATGCGTGAGTTGCAGTACCTGCACCTGATCTTGCCCGTTTGGAGCGGTGTCCCGGACTTCTTCGCCCTGTCCCTTTCGATCTTCTTTCCGACGAGTACAGACACCTCCATCATGCCCACCATGGGGAAGAACATCCCAAAGTGGCCGACGACCGGCTCCGGCGTCAGTGCCGCAACGAGAATGTAGAGACCCAGGTAGATCAACAGCCTGTTGCTCGTGAAAGCGCGCGTCGAGATCACCCCGACGTCGACCAAGAGCACAAACACGGCCGGGGTCGTGAATGCCAGCGCAGCGGCCCCCACGGACATGAAGACCATGCCGTAGTAGTCCCCAGCGGTAATCATCGGTTCTGCACCTACCACGTTCGCGAAGTACGACATGAAACGCACGATCGCGGGCATGAGGACGAAGTAGCCGACGGCAGCCCCGCCCACGAAGAGTCCAGTGAACGCGACCATGAATTTCGTGAACAGGCTCTTCTCGCGCGGGCGGAGGGCGGGCTCAACAAACTTGTAGATTTCGTACCCGAAGACCGGGCTTGCGGTGATTAGGGCCATCACCGCCGAGGCCAGGAAGTAGATTTCGAGCGGCGCTGTCAACGAGCCAGCTATGATGATCACCCTCCCGGCCGCGAGGCTCTGCGCGTTGTTGAGGACGACGGCGACCATCGGCCTGTACATCCCGGTGAACAGGGCACTGACGTCAAAGTCGCCGGCCGGGATGAGGAGCCAGAAGACTAGGCTCACCGCGTAGGCGATGATGATGTACTTGACCCTGTGCTTGAGCTCGCCCAGATGGTCCCATATCCCCATCGTCAGCTCCTGGAGCTTCCCCTGCTGTTGCGTCAATTCCTGTCTGCGCCCTCCCCCGACCCGCGACCAAGTCTCGATGTGAGGTGCCTGCGCGAAGTAGGGTGCATGGTCTGGTCTGCTTCCTAGCCTTCGAATCCTGGCGGTCGTCTTCCTACCGAGTCGACGCTGGCTGATCTTTTGGGGCGGCCCGGGCTGACACCATTTCCTCGGATATCTGCTCGCGGGTCTTGCCCTCCGTTACGATTCCCATCCTCTTGGCTGTCTGGATGAGAACG
>CAZENV010000044.1:0-31837 GCA_964513805.1 uncultured Nitrosopumilales archaeon | reverse complement strand
GAGTAATTGAGTCGGTAGAACTCGCCGAAGAACGCCAGAAATCCACTCACTCCAGTCTCTTCGGACATTTGTTAACTCCCTGTGGATGGAATTCGACCTTTTTGAGGGGGAACCCCAAGTTACCAGTTCCTGTTCTACGGCTCTGAATACTCCGACCTGTCGACCACGTTCTTGGGCTTGAGCCCCCGGAGGTATCTTATCATGTTCTCAACGGCGACCCGCTGGGGTCCGCCGCCCGCCAGCCCTGCTGGGCCCGACACGTGGGGCGTACCGATGAAGTTCGGCAGCCTGGCGAAAGGCCTCTCGGTCTCGAGCGTCTCACTTCCCTCCTTGAACCACCACACATCTGTGGCGTACCTGAACGACGGGTTCGCAGCCAGATGCTCATAGAGCGCGACCTGGTCCACTATGTCCCCGCGGGCGACGTTGACAACGATCGCGTCACGCTTCATGGACGAGAGCTCCTTCGCGCCGATGAGCCTGTCCGTCGATTTGGTCAGGGGCAGCGAGATCAGGACTGCGTCGCTCACGGCTAGTAGCCTTTCCAGCCCTTTTCTGCCGTACAGGAACGTCACGCCGGGCTCTTCCCTTCTGCTGCGGTTGAACGCGACCACCTTCATCCCGCAGGCCCTGGCGTACTTCGTGACCGCCCTTCCTATGCCCCCGAATCCGGCTATGCCCATCGTCTTGCCCTTCAGCACTGTGACATCCTTCTCCTCCCCCCTGAAGCTCGCGATGGCCCTGCCGCCCTCCCTCACAGAGATGTGGGTCTCCACTATCTTCTTGGCCGCGGCGAGCAGAAGGCCCCAGGCGTGCTCTCCGACTTCGAGCGAGAACGCGCCTGCGTTGCTGCAGACCACGACCCTCTCAGGCAGGTCCCGGAATGGGACGTGGTTGACACCCACCATGACTGTCTGGACGAACCTGAGCCTCTTCATCCCGGTGAGGTTCTCGCGAGTGAGGAAGCTCGGCCACGAGAGGACGATAGCTGCGTCGATCTGAGGAAGAACGTCAAGAATCGCTCTCTCGTCGAGCTTCCAGGACTCGACAACATCCGCGACCTTCGACAGCCGCCCCAGGTCTTCCTGGCCGACTCTCTCCGAAGTGACGAGGACTTTGCGCACTATTCCGAGCCGAGGCGGCCCGAACTTAAATATTCAAGACCAGGCGACAGTGTTCCAGTTGAAGGCGCTCCGCTTTCACTCGCCCGGCGGCCCAGAAGTTCTCGCCTACGAAGACGCGCCCACGCCATCTCTCGGCAAGGGCGAAGTCCTTGTCGAGGTGGAGGCCTGCGGCGTCAACAGGATCGACATCTGGTTGAGGAGCGGCAGGTACAAGACGTCATATCCCCACATCCTCGGGACGGACATCGCAGGGGAGGTGGCGGCTGTCTCCCCGGAAGCGAAGGGAGTCAAGACGGGCAGGAAGGTGGTCGTGTATCCCAGTCTCTCCGACGGGAGCTGCGCGTACTGCGCTGCGGGCCAACCAAACAGGTGCGCCAACGGAGGCCTTGTGGGCGCCGTCTCCGACGGCGGGTACGCCGAGTACGTGAAGGTTCCCCAGGCCAACCTCGTCGACGCAGGTTCGCTTGACCCGAAGAAGGCCGCGGCCGCGCCCGTGAACTTCGCGACCGCCTGGAGCGCGTTCACTGAACGCTCGAAGGTGGGAGAAGGCCACACAGTTCTTGTCTGGGCTGCGGCAGGGGGCCTCGGCTACGCCGCGGTGCAATCGGCGAAGCTCCTCGGCGCCAGCGTGATAGGCGTGGTGGGGGGGAAGGGCAAGTTCGGCTTCGTGAAGGACAACGGGGCCGACCACGTGATCGACCACACCACCGAGGACGTCGCCGCCCGAGCCAGGGAGCTGAGCGGCGGCCGCGGCGTGGACTTCGTCCTGGACTCTGTCGGCGGCGACACCTGGGGAAAGAGCATCGACTCGCTCGCCAAGGGAGGGACCGTCCTCTCGGCGGCCCTGACTTCAGGCGCGACCTCGAACGTAGACGTCGGCAAGCTCTACAGAAACGAGTTAAGCGTCGCGGGCGTCTTCGCCTTCAGGAAGGAGACCCTCGTCGATGTGCTGCGACTCGTCTCCAAGGGGAAGCTGCGGCCGATGGTCTTCCGCGAGCTTCCGCTGCACAGAGGCAGAGAAGCCCACGAGATTCTAGAGTCGAGGAAAGTGGAAGGAAAGATCCTGCTACTCCCGTAGCCCGACCGTCCGCCTGCAAAGCGGAACCGTTTATATTGCAGCCTCGAAGGGCGGCTACGGGCGAATCTAGATGACCCCACGCGCTTACTACGTAAAGTTTGAGACACCCAAGGAGGTCTCCGAGGCGGCCTACGAAGTCCTGAGACAGGCCTCGCGCAGCGGCAAGGTCCGCAAGGGAACCAACGAGGCGACGAAGGCCATCGAGAGGGGCATCGCGAAGCTCGTCGTGATTGCAGAAGACGTCCAGCCTCCGGAGGTCGTGGCCCATCTCCCGATATTGTGCGAGGAGAGGAAGATTCCCTACGTCTTCGTCCCATCCAAGGACGCCATAGGCCCGGCCATAGGAATCGACGTGTCCACCGCGTCTGCGGCAGTCCTGGACGCGGGGGAAGGCGCCCAGACGCTCGAGCAGGTCACTCAGGCGCTCCTGAAGCTGAAGAGGCCGGCATGAGCAGCAAGAAAGAAGTCGAAACACTGACGCCTGCCGAGGTGGTCCAGATAGTCAGCAGGACCGGGGTCGCGGGCGAGATCACCCAGGTGAGGGTAAAGATTCTCGAGGGGAAGGAGAAGGGCAGGATTCTGACAAGAAACGTGAAGGGGCCAATCAAGATGGCGGACGTGCTGATCCTGAGAGAGACTGAAAGAGAAGCGCGTAAGGTCCGGAGCCTTTCTCTGCTCGCGATAACCTTGGGCCTGATCCTGGCACTGCGGCTTGCTTTGCTCTAGCCTCTCTTCCCGCCCCGCCTGAACTGGGCCGTTCCGTCTTCGAACGGCTTCGGACGAAAGAACGGCTCCAAACGCGTCAGCCGCCCTCTGAGAGGCTCCTGGATTTGACCCCCCCGCTTCTGCCGCTACCTTCTGCGTCCCTCCGTCCCGATGAAGTTCGGGTGCAGCCGCATACCTGGAACGCTGGCCGATTTCGTACCCGTCTTGTTCGCCCCTCTTCAGAGGAAGCGTGCGAAAGCCGAGCCGTCGCCTTGCTCTAAGACGAAGCCTTTCAAAGCCTCATCGGTCAGACCGCGGCGGCTCGATTCTTCGCGACACGTTCCGACGGTCGGACCTGGTTCAACGGCAAATCTCGGCGTTCTGTTTATATTGTCAGTATGGAAGGCAGTCGAAACAACAGGGGTTGATGGCTTGCAGTGTATGTTCCTAAGAAATGCTCGTTCTGCGGCAGAGAGGTACGCCTCGGCATGGGGGTCCTCCTCGTCCGCAACGACGGCTCGACGAAGTCCTACTGCTCGAACAAGTGCAGAGTCAACGACCTGAAGCTGGGCCGCGACCCGCGCAAGCTGAAGTGGGCCAGGAAGGAGAAGCAGCCGTGAGTTCGGCCGCCGAGGAGACACTGATAGTTGTGAAGCCTGACGGCGTCAAGCGGGGCCTCGTCGGTGAGGTCGTGTCTCGCTTCGAGAGGAAAGGGTTCACGTTCAAACGGCTGCAGATGATTACCATGAGCAAGCAACAGGCAGAGGAGTTCTACTCGGTCCACAGGGACAAGCCCTTCTTCCCAGAACTGGTCTCGTTCATCACTTCGGGGCCGGTGGTCGGTGCGGTCATCTCCGGAAGGGACGCAGTCGCCACCGCCCGCAGGATGGTCGGCGCGACCAAGAGCTGGGAGGCGGCGCCGGGCACACTCAGGGGGGACCTGGGCCTGGGATACACCGACAACATCATCCACGCTTCCGACTCCGCCGAGAGCTTCGCGCACGAGAGCAGGGCATTCTTCAGGTCGTAGAGGGTGCGGGTTTTCGAGAGGCGAGGGGTTCCTGGGTCATGTCGGAAGTCAAGGCGCGGCTGCGCCAGCCGATAGTTGTCGTCCTCGGGCACGTCGACAGTGGCAAGTGCGTTAGCGGGGACACCCTGGTTCAGCTAGCAGACGGTCGCATCAGGACCGCGGAGAGCATCTTCGAAGCCTTCAGAGTCGGAAACCCAATCGTGCGGCCCGATGGGGTGGTCTTTGAGGCGAAGGGTCTGCAGGTTACGACTGTGGACGCAGAAGGCAAGACAGGTGCAGGACGGGTAACTCACCTATGGAAGCTGAAAACCGACAGGCTCATCACAGTGGGGACCAAAGCAGGCTACGCAGTCAAGTGTACACCCGAGCACAAGTTCCTCACGATGTCAAAGGACGGCCAGCTCAGGTACGTCGAAGCCCAGAAGCTCGCCCTTGACGACTTTCTTCTGATTCCATCGAAGGTCGACGTGAATCAGTCGGACATCTCGATGGTCAAGCAAGAGATTCTCAGCAGGCTCTCAGACGACTTCCTAGTGAAGGTGACCCCCCAACTGAACGAGAAGATTGGACTGTCGTGCCGAGGGGAGACGGCGAGGATGGGTGCCCTGGTGGGCGATGCCACATTCGAGTTTCACGTCCGGAAGGCGTACTATCGTTCTGGTGTGTTCAGAAGGCTCGTCGCCATGCTCGGGCTTTCGCAGGAGGAAGCGTACGATTCGATAGCCGAAATCAAATCCGCCCCAAAGAAGCGACGAGCAGGGCACACTTCTCCTTGGATAAGGCTTCCCAACTCCGAAGAGGGGTTCCGGTCATTGTGCTACCTGACTGGCCTCCTTTTCGGGGACGGGGTCGCCAAATCGGCCCACCTCGCCAACAACTCGAACTACATCATGGATGCCTTCCGAGACGCGGTAAAGTCGGCGTTCGATGTGGAGTGCACCAGAGCCTGGCGGCGGACATGCTACATAGTGTCCCACAGGGGAGGCAAGTCGCTGGCACGATTCCTGGGCGATGTCTTCGGATACCCCTCTTCGGACAAGACCCGGGCAATCAACATTCCAGAGATTGTCACAGTGATGCCCGACCGGCTGGTCGCCTCCTTCCTTCAGGGCTTCTTCGATGCCGAAGGGTTCGTCCAAGAGGGTCGAAACATAGGGGTGGGCTGCGAAAGCTCCGCATTCATGAATCAGGTTCCGATGCTTCTTCAGAGGTTTGGGTGTCTTGCTTACTTCGGCAAAAAGTCTCACCGGCGGGAGGTCTTCATCAGCGGGAGGGAAAACGTCACAACCTTCATGACTCACGTGGGGTTCAAGGACAAGGAAAAGCTTCTTGCTGCCAGGCGGCGGATGAGCAACTCTGAGACGAACCGCGTTTTCGATATCACCCCGATTCCGGGCACCTTCCTTCGGTCTATCATGGATACGCATCGAGTTATTTGGAACGACCACTTCCAGCTCACCAGCTTCGAAGGTCACCCCAGGCTCAGCAGGTCCGTACTTTCCCGTGTGCCCTCCGTAATCCCGACTTACAAGGACGACGGGCTGCAGAGGGCCATCACCAACTACGCAATGCTCAGGGTGACTGGCCTTGAAGTCAGCCAAGGGGAACGGATCGTGTTCGACTTCACCGTGGAGGAGACACACAACTTCGTGGCCAACGGAATGATCATCCACAACACTAGCCTTCTCGACAAGCTGAGAGGCACCGGCGTCCAGGCGAGAGAAGCGGGGGGCATCACCCAAGAGATCGGGGCCAGCTTCTTCCCACTGGAGACGCTGAAGGCCATCAGCGGTCCGCTGCTGGAGAAGGCGGGCGGAGAGCTGCAGATACCGGGTCTTCTTTTCATCGACACTCCGGGCCACGAGATATTCTCCAACCTCAGACTCAGGGGCGGGTCAGCCGCTGACATAGCCATCGTCGTGGTGGACGTCCTGAAGGGGCTCGAGAACCAGACGCTCGAGAGCATAGACATCCTGAAGCAGCGGAAGGTGCCGTTCCTCGTCGCGCTGAACAAGATCGACATGATCAAGGGCTGGAGGAAGGAGAGCCGCGGCGTCCTGGCCCTGGCAATGAAGGAGCAGCCGCCGGAGTGGAACGACGAGCTGGAGGAGAGGCTCTACAACGTAGTGGGAGGGCTGTCGAGGTTGTCGTTCCAGTCGGACGCTTACTACAGGGTGAAGGACTTCCGGCAGCAGGTCTCAATCGTCCCAGTCTCGGCGCGCTACGGCGTCGGAGTCCCCGAGCTGCTGGCGATGCTGATAGGCCTCGCACAGCAGTTCCTGAAGGGCAAGCTGCAGGCCATCGGCGAGGGCCACGCCGGACGGGGAATAATCCTCGAGATGCAGGAAGAGGTGGGGATTGGCGAGACCGCGAACATGATACTCACCGAAGGGAGCCTGAAGGTCGGCGACAGCATCGCGCTCGTGAGGCGGGAAGGGGCTATGGCGTCCAAGGTGAAGGCGCTCTTCATGCCGAAGCCTCTCGACGAGATGCGCGACCCGCGAGACAAGTTCACCAGCGTCCCCGAAGTGCTCGCCGCAGCCGGCGTGAAGCTCGTCTCCCCAGACCTCAGGGGCGTGGTGGCGGGCACGTCCGTGGCTTCCTTCAAGACCGAGCGAGAATACGAAGCGATCAAGGCGGAGATGGAGAAGGAGCTCACCAACGTCGTGGTCAGGACGGAGAACATGGGCGTGATCGTGAAGGCGGGAAGCGTAGGCGGCCTCGAGGCGCTCCTCCGGATGCTGGAGCAGCGCGGCGTCGCCGTCAGGGAAGGCGACATCGGCGACATCTCGAAGAACGACATCGTCAACGCCGAGGTGGTGAAGGACCACGACCCCTACCTCGCGGCCGTTCTCGCTTTCGACTCGAAGGTACTTCCAGACGCCAAGGAGTTCGCAGGCGACACGCCCATCTTCTCATCCAAGGTGATCTACGAAGTGATCGACAACTACCTCGAGTGGTCAGCCAAGAAGAGGGCGGAGGACGAGCGGGTGGCGCTCTCGGGCATCACCCCGCCCTGCAGACTGAAGGCGCTCCCGGGCAACTTCTTCAGGAACAAGGACCCCGCCGTCTTCGGGGTGGAGATCCTCGCGGGCAAGCTGAGGCCCAAGGTCAGGCTGATGGACCGCGCGGGCGCGGAGCTGGGCACGGTCGAGCAGATCCAGGACAAGGGGAAGGCCATCCCCCAGGTCAAGCTGGGCGACAAGGTGGCCATATCGGTCCGGGGTCCGACTCTGGGGAGGTCCATCAAGGAGAACGACATCCTCTTCACCCTGCCGAGGAGCCACGAAGCGAAGCTGCTGAGGTCCAAGTTCGCTGCCTCCCTCTCCGAGGACGACCTGCAGGCGCTCCAGGAGATAGTGACGATAAGGTCGGCCTCGGACCCGATGTTCGGGTTCTAATTCGCTTATATCCACGTCAGATTCGCGGGTGGTGGAATGCCGACGTTCAAGCTGGTGGTCTCCGACCCCAAGACCTCAAAGGCAGAGTCCAAGGAGGTCAAGGACGCAGAGGCACGCCTGTTTGTGGGGAAGAAGCTGGGCGAGCTGGTCGACGCGGACTCGCTGGGGCTGGGCAAGGTCATGCTCACCGGGGGCAGCGACAAGGCGGGGTTCCCGATGCGCCGCGACGTGCTCGGGGGAGGGAAGAACTACGTCCTGATGACGTCGGGTTCCGGTTTCCATTCCAAGGAGGACGGAGTCAAGGAGAGGAAGCTGGTGCGGGGAAACCTGGTCACCGAGGAGATATACCAGCTCAACCTGAAGAAAGTGGAAGAACAGCAAAAGGAAGAGCAGATTGCTGTCAAGTCAGACGAGAAGACTGCCAAATCGTGAAACCTAAATAGCACCCGCGATTGCAATATTTTCGTAAGGTCATCCGGCGTTGAGCAAGCTTGACGAGATCGACATGAAGATCCTTTCGGCCCTCTACACCGACGCATCGGTCTCGGTCCCCAAGCTGAGCAAGCAGATGGGGATCAACCTCTCGGTGACCTACAGCAGGATAAAGCGGCTACAGAGGAGGGGAATAATCGAGAAGTTCACCATCCTGGTCAACGAGGACAAGCTGGGTCTGAACGCCTCCGCGATGGCGGGGATCAACATAGACCCCAAACAGAGGGAGGCCGTGGTGGCTGAGCTGGAGAAGCTGGACTCGACCAGGCTGATGAGGGAGATCACGGGAAGGTTCGACCTCTGGGTGAACCTGAGGGGAAAGACGCTCGACGAGCTGCACAAGACTGTCTACGACGTCATCGGCAGGGTACCCGGCGTGACCGGCGTGGAGATATTCATGGAGGTCTCCAGAAAGGTGCCGCAGGTGAAGTTCCGCCTCGCCGACTGACGCTTCAAAACTCTTAAACTCGTTCGGTCCGCTGAATTCTCGTGGACCCCCTCGTCGTCCTGAACCAGGCCGAGTCGCAGGGAAGGATCCCCAAGGGAGTCGCAAGGAAGGTCAGGACGAGGATGAGCTACCTGACAGGGGCCGTCGCCAGGGTCGAGCGAGCCAGCGGCCTGAAGTATCCGCCCTACTACGTGGAGCCGACGCTCCCTGTCTCCAGGGCGGCGGCAGAGTTCGGGCAGATGGGCGTCCTCTTCGCCAGGGTGATACCGACGACGGCGACAGGGAGCCTTTCGATACTCGTCCAGTTCACTGCGGCCCTGGTCGCGTTCGCGCCCAAGGGGACCATTGAGGCCGTGGCCGCCCACGAGTTCACACACTACGTCGACCTGGTCAGGAGGCTCAGGCAGACCAACGTGGTGAGCGACGAAAGGGCCAGCACGCTCTTCGAGGCCGCCTACGCCGACAACGAGAGGACCGTGCCTCCTTCACTCGTCTTCAGCGAGAAGTCGCTGGTGGCGCTCGTCAGGAGGAAGTTCAAGGCTGGCCTCTCCGACCCGGGCCTCAACAGGAAGGTGGAGGAGGGCTGGATGGCCAAGGACCTGCCCGTCAGGGCTGTCTCCGTCGACGAGAACGTGGTCAGGCTCGGCATGGAGAAGGTGGCAGCTGCCAGCTACGACCCGGCGCTGCTCCAGAAGATTTCGCAGATCGAGAAGAAGATGAAAGCATGAGGCTCAGAGACTCGGAGAGGGCCGCGCTTGAGGAGGTCGCGGTCAGGCTCCAGGGCGCTTCGGTGGTCGCAGTCTGCGCCTACGGCTCCAAGGTCGCGGGCTACGCCAGGCCCGATTCTGACTACGACATCCTGGTGGTCGCCAGACGGTACGGCGACGGCGTCCGCTACAAGTACGTGAAAGGGCCGGTCGAGGCTTCGGCGCTCATCGTCGACGAGAGGATGCTGAGGCAGGACGCCAGGAACGCCTACCTGGGAGAGTTCGTCGCCGGGCGGTTCCTCAACGTCTACGAGCCCATAATCAACGGCGCGCTCCTCCGGGAGGTCGAGGTCGACTACAAGGCCAGGGTCGTCTCGGAGGCGCTGGTCGAGCTCTCCTCTGACTACGGCGACTTCAACAGGCACGTGGTGGTGCCGTACGACTACTTCCTCTTCGACAAGCTCAGGAAGCGGTCTCAGGTCTACCCGCCGGCCCTCTACAGCTACGTGCAGACATACGCGTGCGGGCAGGGCGCAGAGAACAGGGCCGAGTCTGTGGCCGGCTTCCGGGAGGCCTCCAAGGCGATCGCAGCCAAGGGGTTCCTGGTGGCTGAGGAGGGCGGCGTCAAACTGCTGCCGGAGAAGATGAAGGGCGACGCCTTCACCATGGCCCTTTCGCTATTCTCACTCACCGCCAGGGGCGTCACCCAGTACGCTGTCCACGGCTACGCCGGAAGGGTGGGGCTGGGCGTCTTCAGGAAGGAGGCGCTCTCCAAGCTGAGGAGGATGAGGGAGCATCCGGAGCCTCCACGCGAGCTGGACGTCCCCCGCAGCCTCCTGCGCCTCGAGGAGGGGACATTCGTGGCGGACGCCGCGGTCCTGAATCAGGAGCTCGCCAAGGCCGCAGGTTTCTCCGACTGGAAGTCGACCGAGCGGGTGCTCGGCGAACCCTACGCCACCACCAAGCTGTTCACGATCAAGAGCGGGAACCGCGAGCGCTCCTTCGTGGTCAAGAACTTCTCCGACGTCAGGTCGCTGAAGTGGGCCATACTGGGGGTCTGGGCTGCCACCGCCCGGAAGTTCAGCATGTCCCCCATCGCCAGGCTGGAACGGGAGTACAGCGCGTCCATCGGTCTCAGGGCGATCGGTGTCCTGACGCCGAAGATAGCGGCCGTCGCCCCGGGCGAGAGGATACTCGCAAAGGAGTTCGTGGAGGGTCCTCCGCTCTCCAGGCTGATCGACCGCATCCTGGCCGGCAAGCAGGACGGCTCGGAAAGCGTCACAGCCTACGGGACGGCGCTGGGAAAGGTGCACGCAGCCGGCATGGCGCTGGGTGACGCCAAGGCCAGCAACGTTGTGGTGGCCCAGGACGGGCTGTACCTGACTGACCTCGAGCAGGCCGTGGCGGGAGGGGATCAAGCCTGGGACCTGGCGGAGTTCCTCTACTACACCGCCAAGCTCTCCAACAAGGAGGAGAGGATGAAGGAGGTGGCCGCGGCGTTTCTGAAGGGCTACCAATCGCGGGGCGAGAAGGGAGCAGTCCAGCGGGCGAGGGGCAACAGGTACCTGGCGCCATTCCTGCCGTTCCTGGTCCCAGGAATGTCGGGCATGCTGAAGGAAGTGATGGCCGATTTTTCCTAGGCCTTGGTGGTGTACGTGGTGTAGCCGCAGTTGCCGCACGTCAGCCTGTTCTTGTGCTCGGCCATGAAGTACCCGCGGCCGCATCTGGGGCACTCCTTCCTCAGACGGGTCAGCTTCTCGCCGTCGAGCTTGTACAGCTTGTAGACCTGTATCCTGCGCTTGGGAGCCTTCGGCTTCTCCTTCTTCTCCGGTTTCTTCTCCTCGGCAGGCGCTGGCGCTCCTGCGGGAGCCGGAGCGGGTGCAGGTGCGGGAGCCGGTGCCGCCTTTGGGGCCGCCGCGGGCTGTTCCTTCGGCACGCCTACTTCTTCGCCTCCGCTGCGGGCGGAGCCGGCTGCTTCTTCTTCGCCTGCTTCAGCTTCTCCCTCTCCTCCTTGCTGAGAAGCCTCGCCTCCAGATGCTTCGGGTGCGCGAGCTTCTTGGACCCCTGGGAGCCGTAGACGTAGAACTCCCCGACCAGGTCTGTCGTCCCTGACTGGCCCTTCAGCCTCAGCAATCCGACGTTCTCTGCCTGGACGCCCAGCTCCTTCGCCAGCGTGTCTATCGCTTCCTTCCGAGTGAGCTTGCCTCCCTTGCCGTCCATCAACAGCTCGACGTACGCCCTGTCAAGCAGCTTCGACTCGGACCTCTTGAGTACCTGCAACTCGGACCTCCCCGACTGGGCACGCATATTAACGGTTCGGGCTAGAGCGCTCCCGAGAACCCCATCCTGCTCAACAGGGCCCTGCTCCTCTGCTTCGCCGCTGCGTCCGCTTTCACCAGGACTATGCCCTTTCCCGGCTGACCGTAGAAGAGGCTGGTGCCGTCGGGCGCCAGAATGATCGCCGGGATGGCGAGAAGGTCCTCTTCGCCGTCCACAAGCAGGCGGGCCGGCTTCTCCGCTTCCATCGCAAGCCTGATGATGTCCACGGCCGCCGGGGAGATGCCGCCCGGAGGGTTCTTCACCTGAAAGCCGGTCACGAACGACACGTCGGGGAGCTGCCTGGGCTTCCTGTTTTCGAGCGAGTCGACGATCTGGACGTCGGGAGTCCTTCCGAGCCTCGCGACCGTCTCCGTGACCCTGTCGCCGACAGTCACGACGAAGGAAGATTTGTCCAGGGCATCGAGGAATGATTGCGCGGAGATGTCCGCGGGCTTGAACAGCCTGCCCAGTGGCTTTGCGAGTTCGGCGCGCATCTCCTCGGGAAGGCGATACTGCCCGGCCAAGTCCGCTAGCTGACCTTTAGCGCGTACCTGCCCGGCTTCGTTATCCCCAGCGTCTTCGCGACCTGGGACTTTTCGGGATTGATTATTATGACCAGTCCGGACCATTCGTTGGAGAGCTCAGTGGTGCCGTCGTTGGGGCAGGCCTTCTCCGTGGTCAGCGCCTTGCATTTTCTGCAGGCAAGTTCCTTCATGGCGAAGCGACCTACTTCTCCGCCCTCTCATCTGCCTTCCGCTGCTTCTGGGCCTTTGTGATCTCCTCGTCGATCCACTCGAGGGCGCCGAGGAACGGCTGCCTGCACGTCACGCCTATCTTGCCCATGGAGATCCCGTGGCCGAGGCTGACCGCGGTTATCCTGACCCTGACCTTGCTCCCCACCTTGAGCGACCTCTTGCTCTGGGAGGCAGTGATTATGCCCGACTTTACGTCGCTGGTGAGGTAGTCGTCCATGATCTGGCTGAGGTGGAGAAGCGCGTCGGCCGGCCCTATCCTCACAAACGCGCCGAAGTCGGTGACCTCCACGATCTCCCCTTCCACCAGCTCCTGCTTCAGCGGGAAGAAGGTCAAGACCTCGAACCTCACCTTGTGGTAGGTCGCGCCGTCGCCGGCTATGATCTTGCCGACCTTGTCGACGTCCACCTTGGTCACCAGGATGAGGTAGCCGTACTCCGGGCTGATCGTGCTCTCGTACTTCAGCTTCAGCAGCTCGAGGGCCACCTGCTCGAGGGGAGACCCGAACTTGTCCGGAGGGACCCTGACGACGTCGTCCAAATTCACGAGTTGGAACATAGATGCGGAGAAACCGAGCCCTCGCTCAGAGTGGGCGATATTAATCTTTGCAGCAAAACAAACCAAGTTTCTCTAATAATCGCCAATCTGATGGTGGCGCGCATAGAGCTTGAGCACATCGGTCAGGCCACGGAAGACCGGCCTCATCGTCTTCTCGTCGAGGATAGTCAGCGTGTTCACCGGGCTGCTGTTCCTTGTGATGATGACCCGGTGGCTGACGCCCTCCCAGTTCGGGCTCTGGGAGTTCATCATCGACCTGGTGGCCTTCGCCGCCTACCCCACGGGGATAATCACTTACTGGGCGACCAGGGAGGTTGCCAGGGGCAAGCCCGTGGCCAGGACGGCCCTGCTCACCAGCCAGATCACGAGCGTCATCGGGGTCGGGGTCTACCTGCTCCTCGCGTTCCTCAGCTACCGGGGGGTCGGCGCTGCGCTGGGGCCCTTCCTCCTCTCCGTAGCCCTGGTCCCTCTGGCGTACTGGACCCAGTCTTCCGCGTCGCTGGTCTCGGGCTACGACCCGGCCATCAGCGGATACTCGCTCTTCCTCTCCGAGCCGGCCAAGCTGGTGGTCGCCTATCCGCTGCTCTTCGTGTTCAGGCTCGGCATCTACGGCATAATCGCTTCCATTGCAGTCTCCTATCTGGTCCAGGGGCTCTACGCGACGTACAGGCTCCGGCCGGCCAGCATCGACGGCTTCAGCCTGTCAATGGGGCTGGGCTGGCTGAAGGACTGGCACGTTCCCACCCTGGTGACAGTGAGCTATCTGCTTGGGATTGCAGACACATTCGCGGCGTCGCTGGGCCAGGGAGGGACCTCGCTGGCTGGCTACTACCAGGCCGCGTTCCAGATAGCGACGATAGTATCCTACGCCACCTACCTTTCGGTGGCGCTCTACCCGCTGATGCTCAGGGACGCGACGGACAAGCTGCCGGGCGAAGTCCTGGAGTTCGCGCTCCTCTTCGCAATCCCGATGGCCGCGGGTGCCATCGCTGTCGCTCCGAAGATACTCTACCTGCTGAAGCCCGACTACGTCGCGAGCAGTCCGGTCCTCGTGGTCCTCTCCTTCGCCGCCATCGCGACCCTTGTCTCCGTCGTCATGGACCAGTCGTTGACCGGCCGGGAGAAGGCAGACCTGGCCAGGGAGGACAGGACCAGGAGGATCCTCGGGAGCGACCTCTTCTTCGTCTCGGCTGCAAACGTCGCGTTTTCGGGCGCATACGTCGCCGTGGTCTTCTTCCTGGGATACGCCGGCACCAGGGGCGGCACCCCTGACCCCCAGATCGCGCTCTACTGGGCGTGGGCTCAGCTGTTCACCTGGTCCGCGTTGGCGGCACTGAAGGTCGCGAGGCTGAGGTCCAGGATACGATTCACGGTCTCACCGTGGGTCATCGGATACATCGGTTGCGGCCTGCTGATGGGAGTGGTGGTGTACCTCGTCGGGAACCAGGTCCTGACCACAAGCCTCGACGCAGTCGACTATGGTCTCAGGCTGGCCCTGGTGGTCCTGCTGGGTGCAGCAGTCTATTTTGGACTGGTCGCAGCGTTGGACGCAAGGGTGAGAGGATACGCCAGGGCAGTCTGGTCCTCTATCGGCTGACCGCAGACCAGGGCCTGACCATCGGAGGGTAGGCGCGCTTGTGGGCCGTGGACTTGTGCATCCTCATGGCAGCCTCCGCAACCTCCCTGCCGACGCCCGCCTTCTCCGCCGCCGCGCCCAGCGGCATCTTCGCATCGAACATGTAGTAGAGCAGCGGGTCGAGCTTGTCGTAGTCGGCCGGCAGCTCCTCGGCCGCCCTGTGGCGCGGCCACAGCTGAGGCGAAGCGGGCTTCTCGACCACCCTTTCGGGGATGCCCAGCCTTGCTCCCAGCTTCCTGACCTGGGTCTTGTAGAGGTGCGCTATGGGGAGGAAGTCGACCGCCCCGTCCCCCGCCTTTGTGTAGTAGCCAAGCAGGAACTCGGACTTGTCCCCTGTTCCAGCCACAAGCAGGCCGAGTGTGTTCGCCACGAAGTAGCTGAGGACCATCCTGGCCCTCGCCTGGAGATTGGCTCTGGCGATCTTGCTGCCCTCCAACGGGAAGGCGGAGAGGAAGCGCTCGGCTATCTGGGAGATGTCGGCCCGGTGGGCTTTGACTCCCCATTTGGCTGCCATGGAGGCGGCGTCTGCGACGTCATCTGCTGGCGTGAAATCTGACGGCATGATGAGGACGGTCACCTTGTCCTTCCCCAGCGCCTTCACGCAGAGCGCTCCGACCACGGCGCTGTCGATTCCGCCGCTCAGTCCGAGCACGACGCCCTTTGCCCCCGAGTCATGGACGACCTTGCGGATGAACCTGAGAATCTCTCTTTCGGCGTTGGCGTAGTCGAGACCAAGAGCCGCCCGGCCGCTGTCCATTCAGCTTTCACGCCACTTCTGCGTATTAATCAATTGCGAATGGCTTCGCCGCCGCGCTACATCAGTGCGACCCGCCGGCTCCTCAAGCCCAGCACCTTGACCCTCCTGGCCTTCAGGGTCCTGATCAGTTCGCGATCAACTGTCGCCACCGCGCAGCGCCTCTCGAGCGCGAAGGAGACGATCTCGTCGTCGACCTTGCCGCTCCCGGACCGCTCAACTGCGAAGTCTTTGGCGAGCTCCAGTGCAAGGGAGGCGCTCCTTGACTTCTTCAGCTGCTTCTGGGAGATCTTCGTGAGTTCCTCCACGGTGCACCGGAGGACTGCCGGTCGGACCTTGCCCACCTCGTCGGTGATGTCCTCGAACCAGGTCGTGGGGTGCTCGACTATGGCCATCAGGAAGCTGCTGTCGAAAACGACGAGGAGCATTACTTCAAGACGCCGGAGCCGATCAATCGCCACCTTTCGGCTATGCGCCTGCTTATGGCGGCCCTCATTCCGCTCTCGACCGCGGCCGGCTTCTTGAGGTCCACCTCGATGACGTCCCCCCTCGCCGACGTGACGACAGCCGGCGACGACGCCGTCCCGAGGTTGAGCCTGAGGTTCTCTCCCGGCTTCACCTTCTCCACCTTGACCAGCTCGGCCGAGCCCACGGCTGTCTCGAATAGGTCCACGCCCAGGGTCGCGTGCTCCCAGGTCGGAGGGAGCGTTCCTGGCTTCCCTATCACGCTGCCCACCATCTGGTCGCCCTTTGTGAAGGTCGGGTCGAGCTGAGTGCCCACGGCCACGAGGCCGCCCGGACCCACCCGGTCCGCCGCCCCTGCGCCGGTCTGGAGGCTTGTTATCTTGGTCACCACCGGGACATACTTGCCTGTCCTATCATCGACCATGCCCGGCTTCAACTCTATTTCGTCGCCGACGTGCATCTCGCCCTTGACCAGGCTCCCCCCAAGCACGCCGCCGGAAAGCGCGCTGACCTCCATGCCAGGCTTGTTCACGTCGAAGCTCCTGACTATGTACATCAGTGCGTCCGCCTTGGGGTCCCTCTTCGGGGTCGGCACAACCTCTTCGAGCGCCTCGATGAGCGCGTCTATGTTGCGCTTCTGCTGCGCCGAAATCGGGACGATGGGGGCGTCGGCGGCCACGGTGTTGGCCACGAAACCCTTGATGGCGTCGTAGTTCTTCTTGGCCTCGGCGTCGGTGACCAGGTCCACCTTGTTCTGTGCGACCACTATCCGCTTCATGCCGAGCATCTGGAGCGCCTGCAGGTGCTCCCTGGTCTGGGGCTTCGGCACCGGCTCGTTGGCAGCGATGACCAGTATCGTCCCGTCCATCAGGAACGCGCCCGCGAGCATGTTCGTCATCAGCGACTCGTGGCCGGGACAGTCGACGAAGCTGACGGCCCGCAGCAGCGCCGTCTTCTTCGAGCAGACCGGGCACTTCGCCGACGTCGAGTAGCTCGCAGCCCCGTGGTCCTGGGAGCACTTGTAGAACGCTGCGTCGGCGTAGCCCACCTTGATCGTGATCCCCCTGCGGAGCTCCTCGCTGTGGGCGCTGGTCCAGACGCCCGTTATGCTCTGGGTCAGGGTGCTGTTGTGACAGACAATCGAAGATGTGCCTCCGATGAAGTTACTCGGACCCGGTACGCTCAGGTCGAACACCATACCGTCATACAGCACACCTTCCGCGGTCTCCACCCGGTCGAATTCGAGGGGTGTCGAAGCTAGCCTGCGTGTTTGAACCAACCATGATTCGACAGAATTGATCCTCGAACGTGTGATTTCCTCTACTTTAGCGAGCAGGGTCTCCAGCTCTAGCCCGGTCGCGCGCCGCATTATCCTAATCAGCTTTCTGCGGCTGTACCCTAACTCAGCAGACAAACTCGATTGGGAAATTCCCGAAAGGGAGATATGCACGAGGATTCCGGATGACGAAGCCCCAAGTTGCGATAGCGACTCCTCTAGGCGACGCAACTGTTCCTCCACTGAGGCTATGATGAGCAGGAGTTTCTTTCTCGATAACCTTCGACTCTTGAGCGCCATCTCATACGCCTTGTACCAAGTCGAATCTTTGGCGGGCGGAAGTTTGCTCCTTCCCCGACCTTCACGTATCAAACCAATTAGCTCTAGGTGACGCTTGACCGAATGGGAGTCTATCGGGATAGAGAGATTTGTCTCCTTGGAGGCTCGCTTCATCTTGCGAAGGTAATTGTCCAATTTGAACTGGATTCTTGAATCTTCGAATCCTATCTCCTTCGCGAATATTTCGAGGTCCCCCCTGCCGGAAATTGTCAGTCTGGGATAGAATCGGATGGAATTCTGAATCTGATGCCTTGTCGTGCCAAATCTGGGTAAGATTCCAAATGAGTGCAGAAGGTATGAAATCACTACGATGTTCTTTTCATTGATTTGCGAAAGCATGACTTGCCCGGAATGAGAATCAAATTCTCCGTCAAGTGTGAGGAACCATCTCAAGAACGTCGCTTTCAACCTTCTTGGCAGCTTGCAAACCCACGAGGGAATAGGAGAGTCCAGCTCGTTTCCCGGATTGAACCTGAACTTTAGGCTGAGGTAACGGACGAGCGCCTTGTTGGATATTGTGTAATGTCCGTCGGGACGAACAGAGACATCTGCCCCCAGCTTCTCCTTCGATACAGATACCCACTCCCGAACCATGTTCTTCTGAACTGTCTGGGTGACCGTAACCGTTCTGGGGGTGCTCGAGCCTTCAGACCAGAGGAACGCTAACCATTTCGCGAGTGATTCGTCCATTTCTACACTCTTGAGTTTCCTCGTGTGATACCGCCCCTTCTTCACGTACACTATGAACTCCCCAGGAGAAATTGGCTGAACTTCAGCCTTCTTCAGTGCAGATACGATTCTCATTCTAGTTGCTGAATGTAGCTTCATGCGTTGTAGCATTTTCTTATAGGCCGCCTCACCTATTCCCGCTGACCTGCAGAATTCTTTGACTGACAAGCCTGATAGGATGCGGACCTGGTCAATTTGTCTCTCATCCAAGGCACTAAAATTCCTGAAGTCTTCCGATGCAAGTTTCAGATGTTGATACTCTTCCCAGGTGACTAAATCGAACTCTCGTCTCATCTGTTCAACAGGCTCGGAAAAGGTCACGTCTTCCGGCAGAGGGACGGTTCTAAGTATCGCTAAATGGTCACCTTGGACGAGCTTGCCTGCCGGCGACCAACATATGACCCCGTCCCGGTTGACAAGGAGGGGATGGACGGGGGTAACCAAGATCTTTCTCCCGGTCGCAGTTCTTATGTCAATCATCCTGCCCACGTAATGTTCCTTGTAGAATGCGGCTCGTCCTTCGGTAGGCCTGAATTGGTTGTCAATTGAGACAACGCTGTTGTCGTCCATCGAGTAGAACTCTCCTCCATCCAGTCTCGAGACGAGTTTGCCCTTCTTGGACGCCAAGGCTTCGATTTCCACTCCATTCATGGGCTGACCGTCGATGAGCGCGTAATCGAATCGCCCCAAACATTTTCCGTGGTCTACGTGGCCCGCGGTGCCGATGTTGACCTCCGGCTGCTTGGGCAGCAGCGGTCTCTGGGGACCGGGCTGCTCGGCGAGCTTCTGTTCGGACAAGAAAATCAGGTTCCGCTCTCCCCTCTTTAAACCCATTCGGGAAATCGCGCGCCTTCTGGCCGCATCAGGGCTTGTCGAACTGGTCCCGCTTCTTCCTCTTGTTCACGGCGCTCGCGAGTTCTCTACCGGCGAGGGTGTTCCTGCTCACGCCTTCTTCTTCGGCCCACTTGTCCAGCGCCTCGATCAACGGGAATGGAATCCTGAGCAGGACTGGTTTGGTTCCAAGCAAGGTTCTGGGTCTTCCCATGCCTCTCTCCCGGCCATCTCCCTCATTAATGATATCATTTACGGTTCAGCCCCTAGGCGTTCTCACGCGAGATGGAAGGCAGCCGCCAGCGTGTCCGGACCGTCTACATGCTGCACGTCTTGCTTCATCTCGTGGTCCGCGATGTCCTTCAGCCCCGACCCGGTTGCAATGCAGACCACTGTGGCCCTCTTGGGGAGCTTCAGCTTCTTCAACGCAGCCGCGGGAGCGGCGCTCGCGGCCTCCACCAAGAGTCCTTCCTTGGTGGCGAGCTCTTCCCTGGCCGCGAGTATCTCCTGGTCAGAGACGGTCAGGGCGGTCCCTCCAGATTCTGCAATCGCAGCCAGGGCTTTCCGCCACGAGACGGGGTTTCCGATCCTGATTGCTGTCGCGACCGTGTTCGGCTCGGGCCAGGGTTTCATCTCTCCTCCCCTGGAGACCGCCTCCGCGATGGGCGCGGCCCCTTCCGCCTGGACTCCGATCATCTTGGGCAGCTTGCGGGAGATTCCGGATGCTTTGAGCTCCTTGAATCCCTTCCAGTATGCGCTGATGTTTCCGGCGTTGCCGACGGGCAAG
Source organism: uncultured Nitrosopumilales archaeon (assembly GCA_964513805.1). Lineage (GTDB taxonomy): Archaea > Thermoproteota > Nitrososphaeria > Nitrososphaerales > Gagatemarchaeaceae > DASPPF01. The sequence continues at coordinate 12,405 of CAZENV010000044.1, read as the reverse complement.
ACCACGTAGTCAGGCGCCTCCCCGAGTTGTTCGAATATCTCGAAGGCAGCGACCTTCTGGCCCTCGATTCTGAACGGGTTGACTGAATTGACCAGATAGAATTCGCTGTGGCTCCTCACGAGCCGGAATACGAGCTTCAGGGCGGCGTCGAAGTTTCCGTCGACTCCGAAGACACGAGCGCCGTATGAGAAAGCCTGACCCAGCTTGCCCGTCGCTATCTTTCCTTGGGGTACAACGACGACTGCCGGAAGGCCTGCTTTGGCAGCGTAGGCCGCAAGCGATGCTGCCGTGTTCCCGGTAGACGCGCAGACTAGGGCGTGCGCTCCGAGTGCCTTCGACCGTGTCACTGCGGCGGACATCCCCCTGTCCTTGAACGAACCTGTCGGATTCTGCCCGTCGTTCTTGAAGTACAGCTCCTTCACGCCTTTGGCCGAGGGGAGGCTCTCCGCCTTCACGAGTGGTGTGCCGCCCTCGTTCAGTGTCACAGGCTCGACATTTCCACCGAATGGCAGCGCGTGCCTGAACCTCCAGATGCCGGGCCCGTCAGTACCGAAGAGCCTTCGCTTTGTCGTCCAGCTTCTGCTCCCTAACTCGAGCAGACCACCGCAGCTCTGGCACAGCGAGTCGGGAACTTCCGAGGCAGTTGCGTTTCCGCATCCGATGCACTTGATGGCCCAGCCCCTAAGCAATACCTCTTCTCCTCCTTGGCTGACCTGATCTTCTCCCTTCCCCATGTTGGCCTTTCCGTCCCCTTAGCCTTCCCTTCAGTTTCACCAGGTAGTCCCGGGTTCCACCTTTCTCCGCTGTCTCCTTGATGTATTCCCAGTCCAACTCGTCCTCATAGGCCTTGGCCAGCAAGTAGGCCTGTTCCATGTCGCTAGGGTACCTCCAGTGCTTGGCTGATGCGAGCCTCTTGAGGATTAGGTCTTCCTTCCCTATCACTGCTGCGGGGCCCGACGGTGTCACTATAGTCAGCACTCTGTCGTCGGAGCCTTCCAGCGGGGTGCCGACGGGGTCGACCGAAAGCCCGAGCTCTTCGTTGGCCCAGCTTCTGAACGCTCTTTCAAAATTCCAACGCCGCAGTAATCTCTCTAGGCTCTTAATGTCATAGACGACATCCATGTCGCCAGTTCTCAGCATCCCGCCCAGGTAGACCTCGATTGCCGACCCCCCTGCGAGCACTGGCTTCGGACCTCCCTTGGGGAGACTCGCCGTCAGCAGCGCCATCAGGCGTATCTTCTTCTCTGTCGGGTCTTGGGTCCCTAGGACCACTCGCCGTACTTGGTCATACGACGCCAAGCGTGCCCGACCCCATCTTTTTGTATTTCGAATCGAACGCCCTTCTGCCGAGCACTGCTAGGTTCTCCAGCTCACCAGGCAACCTCGTCGGCTTCACGGTTAGGTTCCTCGGGGGGGCAACCTTCGAACGCGATTTCTTCCCACCCACGCCAGCCCTGAACCTTTTCCTTCTTGCTTCATCGCTGCTCCAGCTTTCTAGGGTGACGAAGCCCGATGACATCCTGATGGCCAGCCGCTTGAGGTCGTCGTCCACGAGCCTGTACTCCCTCGCCTTCCGGCCAGCTGACGACTCCACCAACCCAGACTCAGCCATCTTCCTCAGCTCCTTGTAGACCTTGGCCACGTTCAGGTTGAACTCTTTGGCGACCCGATAGGAAGTCAGAGGTTCATTCGACACTGAGAGTGCTCTGATGATGCTGGCGCGTGTCGAACTGCCGAGCAGCCACGCTAGTGGGTCCATGTCACCTGTGCCTCGCACGTTCGATAAAAGCATATCCATAAAGGATAATACTAGCCGAGCGCGGCTCTGCGGCCTGGGTTGGTTCGGATTCTAGGGAATTTGGTGGGGATTCTGTTCCCGCGTCGAAGGCATCTTGCGAGAGATGCAGATTCTCGTCATGCATTAGCTCGATTCGATGACCGCCAACCCAAGTGTCTCCAGTTTGTTTGGTGGCCTCATTTCTGCGCCTCCTAGCGCGGGATTACGCCGCGATTTGTGTATGCTTTTATTTCTCACACACTCATGTGCTCAGGGCGACTTGACGGAGACGGTCGAGGTGGAGGTGGACTCGGGTTTGGCCAAGCGCTTCAGGAAGAAAGCGAAGGAGAAGCACGGATACAGGAAGGGGGCAGTGAAGATGGCGCTCGTAGAGGCCATGCGACGGTACGCAGGCGACACGAGGGCGGACTGGGGTTCGCTCATCGGCGGCCTGAATGTCGACAAAGATTCCGTTTGGCTTCAGCGTCACGCCTGGAAGTAACCAGATTCGATGGTCTCGACGTTCCGCGGCTTGAACCCAGTGGCGTCTCCCAGCAGGTAGCCGCCCTTTCAGTGCCCGGGCCAATAGTTCAAAGGTTGTTTCGGTTCTCAGGCCTTGCGAATCATGCAGCCACTACCAGCTCTTGTCACGAAGCCATGCGATTCGACACCTGCGGCTCGGAAGGCCCTGACCATTCCTCTGATGACCTTCTCCCTGAGCCTCCATTCGGCGACTGCAAGAAGGGTGGGGCCTGCGCCGCTGATGCATACGCCGGAGGCTCCGCTCGAGAGGGCCGCCAGCCTTACGCGCTCGAAGCCCGGGACCATAGTCGCCCTTCGGTCGTCCACCACGCTCACCGCCATGGCGTCGCCGATTTCATCCAGGCTCCCCACGCTGAACCCGTGGACCATCATGCTCGCCGCCCGCGTGACTGCGACCACGCGCTCGGTGGGGACCTCCCTGGGCAACAGGGATCTCGCGAACTTGGTCTTCTCTCTATGGAGCTTCACGCGAGGCGTGACCAGGCAGAGCGCCATGGACTTCGGAGGTTCCATTCTCACGAGACCATGGTCCCAGCGGACGACGACGAACCCGCCCGCCAATGAAGCAGCCACGTTGTCGTAATGCGCTGTACCCGACGCAGCCTTCTCGCCTACCCCGGCGTAGCCGACAAGTTCCTTCTCCGACAGGCCCAGCCGGAACAAGCGGTTGACCCCGGCGGCCGCAGCGACCGATGATGCGGCGCTGCTCCCCAGCCCCTGGCCGACGGGCACTCCTTTCAGCAGCTTCATCGAGACTCCTCCGTCCAGACGGTGCTCGGCCATCATCACGGAGGCGACTGCGACTGCCACGTTTGCCCCGGGCTGATCTTTCAACTCCTTCGACCCCTTGACTTCGAGCGAGATCCCTGAACCCGTCTTCTCCAGCGTCAGCTTGTCCTTCGGCCGAGCGAGCGCGAGCGCGAAGACGTCGAAGCCGCAGCCGAGGTTGGCTGCCGAGGCCGGGGCCTCAACGACCACGCTGCCTTTTCGCTCCATCTCAGCCAGCCCTGCCTCCTACCACTCCGGTCGCTCGCTTCCATTCACTCTCAAGTTCTCTGTCGTAGGTCATCAGCGGGAGGCCGGCTTCCAGGGCAGTCTCGAGGACTACCTTGTCGTCGAAGTTCGATAGGGAAGTCTTCTCGTCCACGAGGCGCCTCATCGCCCTCGTGGTGATCCTGCCGTCGTCGACAGCGACTGAGATTTTCGGGTTCAACGCGAGAGCCTCGACGGCTCCCTTGACAGTTTCCGGGCCAGCGCCAAGCCTGTTGAGAACCCACACCATCTCGTATAGCACGACTGTGGGGATGACGGCCCGCTTGAGTCTCTCGATTCGACCACGCGCTTCGGCGTGCCTGCTGGCTTCCTCGACCATTGCGTCGACCAGGACGTTGGTGTCGACTACAGCCTCATCCGTCATCCGGAGACCTCGGTCGCCGCCTCAGCAGTCAAGCGTTCGATCTCCTTGTCGCTCAGCCTGCGCCCTATCTTGATCTTCGGAAGTCCCTCCTTTGCTTTTTCAAGAACCACGCGCCCTTGGTCGTAGCGCACATCAAGTATGTCGCCTTGCCTTATTTCCGCCGCCATTGCGATCTCGGCAGGTATGGTGACCTGTCTGTTTCTCGTCACTTTCGTCCGCGGCATCAAGATTACTAGATGGCATAGATGCTTATAAACGATATTACTATGACGTGCCATCGTCGCCCCCCAGGGAGACTTCAGTTCGCCAGGGCATGCAACGCCCTCGCTGCCTCGTTGGCGTTGCGCTCGTCAACGACGAAAGATATGTTGAGCTCGGACGAGCCCTGGGCTATCATCTTGACGTTGATTCCACGGGTGGCAACCGCTCCGAACACCTTCGCCGCGACGCCCTTCGTCCCTCTCATGCCTGCGCCGACAGCGGCGATCACTGCAACGTTCGGGTCCTTGGAGACCGAGGCGCCCACCTTCGCCTCCTTGAGTCTGTCAGACAGCGCGTTCTCCGCGGCTGCGAGTGAGCCTCTCCTCACGACCACGCTGATGCTCGCCTCCGAAACGCTCTGCGAAATCATGAGCACGTTGACCTTCGCTTCTCCGAGGGCTGCGAACACCTTCGCTGCGATTCCCGGCTTCCCCTGAAGCGACTCGCCCGATACCGTCAGGAGCCCGACTCCCTTGACCACAGCGACGCATTTCACTACGCCGTCGCTCCTGCTGGTTTCCTCAGTGATCAGTGTGCCGGCCCCGCTGGGCCTGAAGCCATTCTTGATTCTCACAGGAATCCGGCCGAGCCTGGCCGGTCCGAGGGCGAGGGGGTGCATGTTCTTCGCTCCGAAGAAAGCCAACTCCTCTGCTTCCGCGTAGCTCAGTCGGCCGATTACCTTCGGCTTGTTCACGATTCGCGGATCACCCGTCAGGACGCCGTCCACGTCCGTCCAGATCCAGACTTCGTCAGCCCCCATCGCGTCTCCCACGATCGTTGCAGTGTAATCCGAGCCTCCCCTCCCGAGCGTGGTGATGTTGCCGTCCTTCGACCGAGCGATGAACCCAGTGATGACTGGGACCTCGCCTCTTGAGACCGGCTTCAGCAGGGTCTTTCGGACAGCCTTCCTGGTAGCCTTGATGTTCGGTGTCGCCTCACCGAAGGAGTCGTCTGTGATTATGCCCGCGGCTCCGCCAGTGATTGACCAGGACCTCAATCCTCGGGCACGGATTTCGGCCGCAATTATGGGGGCGGCCATCCTCTCGCCGAATGATACGATCATGTCCCTTGAGCGCGGCGAAAGCTCGCCGAGTATGGCGACTCCCATCAGTGTGGTCCTGAGGCTCTCCAGCATGCCGTCTATCTCCCTGGTGAGCGCTTCCTTCGCCTTGGGGTCAAGCGAAGCTTCGGCAATGGCGCGCGCGTGAATCGCCCTGAGCCGCTGAACGGCCTTGGGTATCTCCCTTGGGTCCCAGTTCGATGCGTTCTGGGCAGCGTCGAGTAAAACGTCGGTCACGTCTCCGAGCGCCGAGACCACGACGACAACCGAGTTACGGCTCGCGTTAGCCGTGACTATGTCGGCAATGCGTTTCGCTCCGTTCTTCGACCCTACGAGACTGCCGCCGAACTTCATGACGAGCTTCATACGCGGCGATTTCAAGTCGCAGGCACTACCTTCGGCGTACCGTTTCGAATGGGCACCTTAACCGTTGCTCGCCAGCGCAATCCTTTCCAAGCCGGGGACACTGTCAAAGTCCCTGTCGCTCGAGACAAGTTTGCCATCGAAAACCAATGCCTCGGCAGCGATCAACGCATCGAAATAGTCCAGCCCAAAGCCTTCTTCAATCGCGGCCCCCACGTAGAGAGTCCTTGGCGCGAATGTCCCAGATGCGTCTTCGATTTCAGGGAATCCTTCGATCATGCTCCTGAACTCCCTCATTCTGCTTGATGGAGAGTAGCCGCGAGCCTTCAGGACGAGGTCGAACTCGAGGAGTCCTGCCGCTGCAACCTTGACCCTCCTGCCCACCCGGGCGAGATGAGAACTCGCGTCTGCGTGGTACTTGTCCGCTGGGTTGGCGGCAGCGAAGAGGACGACAGTATCAAGTACCGGCAAGCTTTACCAAGCTCTTGAGGTATTTCGTTGCCTCATGTTTGGGCTCTTCGAACTTGAATCCGGGCAGACTTTCTGTGAACTTCCGGGTGTCGCCGCTTTCGAGAATCAGGCCCCCGCTAAACGGGATTACGACCAATCTTTGCCCCTTCTTCACTCCTGATTCCTTGGCAAGTTCTGCTCCGATGGATACCCTGTACTTCTCGTCAAGGAATGTGAGCCGTTTAGGTCTGGGCATTCTTTCCCACTTCTTGAAGATTCTTCCCACCTATTTAAGCACCTGTCTCCTGTTCGAGCGAGATCAGGTCTCTTAGAACACCAAGCGACGTGGTCACGCTCCCGGCACCGCTTCCCGTGATGGTCCTCTCGCCGGACTGCCTGCAGTGAAAGACCACGGCGTGAGAGCGGCCCTTCGCTGCAAGAGGGCTGTCGGAGTCCACGGCAGTGGGACGGACGCTCAGCGACCTGCCTGCCCGGGCGACCAGCCTGAGGGACAGCCCCTTCTTCCTCGCCTTGGCGACGCTCGCGCTCGTGACCCCGCTTATCCCCCTCAGAGGTCTCACATCTCTGAGCCGGAAGCCGGTCCCCATCACGTGGTTGGCAAGAATCACTATCTTGCACGCCGCGTCCAGCCCGTCCACGTCGAACGAAGGGTCGGGCTCGGCGTAACCGAGCTCCTGGGCCCGCCCGAGGGCTGTCTCGTACCTCTCTCCGTTCTCCATCTCCGAAAGGACGAAGTTGGTCGTCGCGTTCACGACGCCTTCGATCTTGTCCACCGGCTCTGCCCTTGCGCATTCGCTCCCGAACTCGAGGACGGGCAGGCCGCCGCCGACACATGCCCCGTAGAGAATCCTGACGCCCTTGCTCCTCGCCAGACGGAGCAGCTCCCCGTAACGGAGGGCGAGAGGCATCTTGTTCGCCGTTACCACACTGTTCGAAGACGCGATAGCTGCTTTCACGTGGGAAAGCGCTGGCTCGCCGTCGCGGGTACCAGGGGTGAGCTCCACCACGACATCGCTCTCAACCTCCCCGAGCACTTCGCGGAGGCTAGCCGCACGATTTCCTACCCGGCCAGTCCTTGTCTTCCTGCGGATGAGCTCAGCCAAGTCGAGCCCGCGCTGGTCGACGGCACCGCTCGTGGAGTCAACGACCCCTACCACCTCGAATCTAGATGACCTTCCGTCCGTTGCCGTCGTGGCGGCGTCGAGGATCTTGGCTAGGCCCTGCCCGACGGTCCCGAAGCCCACCAGAAGGATCCTCAGCGCGCTTGGCCGCAAGAGGACGTCCTACCCGAGCCCGGAGGGCGACAGCACGAGAAGATCAGGAATCCTCTCGAAATGCGCGCGGTTGTCCGTGAGGACTGCGAACCCGTTCCGCAGGGCCGTGCAGCCGATGAAGAGGTCGCGTGGGTCGATTGCCTTTCCCTCTCGCTCGAGCTCCGCTAGGACTTCGCTCGATTTCTCGGCGGATTCCTCGTCCAGGGGTAGGATTTCAAGCGTCGAGAGGAAACCCTTCACCGCAGAAAGATTCTTGCCGACCTTTGCCGAGAGGTATGCCCCGTGAAAGAGCTCAAAGGCGTTCACCATAGTCGTGGCCAGCTCTGAGTTCTCCTGGAGTTCTTGGATCGTGCCGGACTCTTTTCCCCGGAGATGGCGTACGATGACAGGGGTGTCGAGGACTATTCTTCTTGGAGTTTCCATCTCGACCAGAACCGCGCCAACTTCTCCGCTATCTGTGCCTCTTCTTTGTCCGTGAGCAAGAGACTGCCTGCAAAGTCCGCGGGCTTCAACCTGTCGCGCCCCATGGCGAACTCGATTGCCTCGCCGACCGAGACGGGTCTCCTCAACTTCGTCCTCAGCCGCCCGGCTATTTCGTTGAGTTCTCGGTACGTCTTTCGGCTGACCTTGACCGTGGCCATAGTCATCAAGTCACCAAGTAACTACATAAGCGTCGCTTGCGATAGTTCTGGTGCGTCTTAGGGACTTGGCCCTTTGGGCGTTGGGGTGGTGCGAATCGGGGTTTGTCAGGATGTCGGGTTCTGTTAGCTTGGTCTCACGGCGGGGGAGTTGCCAGCAGGACTGGCGTGGTGTCTCAACGGCCAGAGAATCATGACGCTTGCGATGACGAGTGCCGCGAAAACCAACCAAGCGTTCAAGAAGATACACCCACCACTGATGCCAGAACAGAAGAAGTCTATTCGCGACGATCCCAAGCTGGTTGTCGGCCACCAGGGCCCCATGACCCCCCAATAATTCCAGATGGCGAAGTAGACAACCATCATGGTAATGACGCCAGAAATGCGAAGACTGACTTTCAATGACAGTTTTGGATTGGAATGAGGGAGCATGGCGACGTACGCACTTGTGATTGCGAAAAATACGACCCCAAATCCAATCATGACTGAATAGGACGGTAGTTCTCCTGACAGGTATAGCGCGAGGCCCAAGTAAGCCAGAGCCACGATGATTGTGGCTATGACATCCATCCTCCTCTTCATGGCTCGTCGAGGGTCTACCGAGACGGAAGTATAGTTCTATTCTTGAGAACGGGCCAATGTGGCCATCTTGATCGAGGCTTCCCACCTGATTCCATCCAAGCCCGCAATCTGAGCGAGAGTCTTACCGTCCATGCCCCGAGTCGCACCACCAAAACGCGTCAAGGGCAAGTCCGTAGGACGCACCAGAACTATTCAAGGCGCGCTTACTATCTGGACGTTTGCGACGTCGAAGTAGCGCTTCGCAAGCATCCTGACCTTCTCCGCGTTCCGGCCGCCCATGCCGAGTGCCGCACCCTTCTTCTTCGGGTCGACGACTATCACGACGCCCTTCCGTCCGTCCATGGACTCGCTGACCCTGACCTCGGTGACGTACCTGGCTCCCAGGCCGTTCCTCACGAACTCTGAGACGTCGTCGGACCATTCGACCACCTCCACCTGCTTCTTCACCGCCCTCTCGATCTTCTTCACTGAAGCGCCCTCCTTTCCTATGGCCAGCCCCATCTGTCCCTTTGCGACCAGGAAGATCAGCCTGTTCGACTTCTCGTCTACCACGCAGTCCCGCGCCGTGGCGCCCGTCATGCTGTTGAACATGGACAGGAGGGAGAGCTGCTCAGAGTCTAGCTTGAATTCGGGCAGGTACGATTCACCTGACCAGCTGCTTCAGGTCGCCGTCGCCCAGCGAACGCAGCGCCAGGGCGGAGACCCGGAAGGGCCTGCCGATCATCCTGGCCAGCTCCACCGACGTCAGGCCCACGTCGACCACGGCCACGCCGTGCTTTTTCGCTTCGTCTCTGAGCTTAGCACCTAGCTGGGCGGGCAGGGAGCGCGTGCATACTATGGCCTTGGTGCCCTTCATGGAGGCCATCGCCTCCTTGGCGCCTATGGTGTACTTGCCGCCCTTCATAGAGTCCTTGAGTATCTTCGAAAGCTGGGAGGGTTCGACCATTGGCCATCAGCTCATGTAGAGGTCTATCATCCCGGTCCCGACTGGGATCGGGAGGCCGACTATGACGTTCTCGGTGACGCCCTTCAAGTCTTCGACCTCTCCCTTCACGGCCGCCTCCGCCAGGGTGGGAACTGTGATCTCGAAGGCCGCCCTCGCTAGGACGCTGCTCTTGGCGCCCGCGATGCCGTGCCTTCCTATCTGCTGGATGTAGCCCTTGGAGGTCATGAGGTCAGCGACCAGGAAGATGTGCCTTATGTCCACTTCTAGGCCCTGCTCGTCCAGGGTGCTCATGACTTCCCTGACCAGGGTCGCCCGGGCAGCCTCGATGCCCAGGACCTGGGCTACCTCGTGGACGTTGTTGGTGTAGACCCTCGTGGGGTCCACCCCCTGGATTGCGATGACCTTGCCCAGATTGGAGCCGGCCGTCTGTATGAACCACTCCTCGCCCTCCTTCACGACCGTGACCCGCGTTATCCCCGGTATGCCCTTCAGCTTCATGTTCAGGATCTTGTTCCGCAGCGTGAAGAGGGTGGAGAGGTCTGCGTTCTCCATGTTGACGTGGATGACCTTGCCCGTCTTGTCCTTCTGCACGTTCCTCTTGCCCGTCTCGACCACCTTCGCGATCTCCTCGGCGTTGGTGTCCCTGTCGACAAGCATCTCGGGGCTCAGGTGGAGCTTGATGCCCTCGGTCGGGTCGACCTCGCTGAAGCTCACGACGTTCCCCACCTTGGTGAAGAGTATCTCCTTGGCGACCTTGACCGCCTTCTCGTTGGAGGTCCCGTGCTCCTTGTCCAGGTAGATGTCCATGGACGGGGTGGCGGGGATCTTCCTTGCGTCGACCAGCTCCATCAGCCTGGGGAGCCCGAGGGTGACGTCCCTCTCCTTGACGCCAGCGAAGTGGAAGGTCCTCAGGGTCATCTGCGTGCCCGGCTCGCCTATGGACTGGGCCGCGACTATGCCCGAAGCTTCTCCGGGCTCGACCCTGGAATAGTCGAGGGCCTCCGCCACCTTCTCCAGGGACGCCCTGGCGCCGTCTTCGTTCAGGTGGGATTCTCCCAGCTTCTGGGTCAGCTCCTTGACGAGCCTCTGGTTGAGCACAGGCTGGTGCTTCTTCATCAGGCGCGCCACGGTCTCTTCGTCTGGTTTCGCCTTTGATTTGTTCAGCAGTTCCTCGGTCTCGATCAGCCTCTCGAGGTTGATGGGTCTGCCGTGGTCGCTCTTCGCGGGGTCGACGCCGTCCTCCCCGTACAGGAACTGGATGATGTTGCCGTGGGGGTCCCTGACCGTGAGGTCGTACTCCACCTTCAGGTGCTCCAGGGCGTTGACCAGCCTCCGCTGCATGTAGCCGCTCTGCTGCGTCCTGACCGCAGTGTCGACCAGGCCCTCGCGGCCGCCCATTGCGTGGAAGAAGAACTCCGTCGGCGTGAGCCCGTCGCGGTAGTTGCTCCGCACGAAGCCCTTCGCCTCCGGCGACTGGTCGCTCCAGAGGAAGTGCGAAAGGGCCCGGCCGCGCAGGCCCTTCTCTATCCTCTTGCCTCTCACGGACTGCTGCCCCAGGGCTGCGGTCATCTGCCCGACGTTCAGGCTCGAGCCCCTCGCGCCTGTGCGCGCCATTATCATGCCGGAGTTCTCGAGCGGGAAGGCCCTGTCTGCGATCCTGCCCGCCCTGTCCCTTGCGCGCGCGAGCTCGCTGACTATGTTGGCCTCCAGCGTCTCCTCGGGCGAGAGGCCCCTGGTGAGCAGAAGCTTGCCGCTCTTGTAGTCCTTGATCAGTTCGGCCACCTTGGCGTAGGCCTCGTCCAGGGCGTCCTTGATGCCCTTCTTGGCCTCGGCGGGAAGCTCGAGCTCGTTGAACCCGTATGTGAAGCCGCGCCTGGTCAGGAATGTCTTCAGGACCTTCAGGATGGAGTTGAGGAAGTTCTTCGCCTCCTCGTTGCCGTAGTCCTTTGCGATCCTGTGGAGGAGGCTGTCCGGCTCCTCGGCGCCGATCACCGCCTTGTCGACCACGCCGGAGATGAGCTGGCCGTCCTTGACCACCACGTCGTTGGTGGAGCCCGTCCTGGAGGCCTTCGCCCACTTGGAGGTGAGCACATAGTTCATCCCCTTGGGGAGGAAGAGAGAGAAGAGCTGCTTGCCGGTGTAGGCTCCCTTGCCGGTCGGCTCGGGCAGGTCTCCATCGTAACCCCCTATGAGGGCGAGGTTGGAGAACTCCGCGGAGGTGAGCAGGGTCTCGTCGGTCGTGAGCAGGAAGGCGCCGGTGATGAAGTCCCTGATCCCGCCGATGATGGGCCCGCCGTACCTGGGCGTGATTATCTGGTCCTGCACCTTCATGAGCATGAGAGCCTCCGACCTGGATTCCTCGCTCTGCGGGACGTGGAGGTTCATCTCGTCGCCGTCAAAGTCGGCGTTGTAGGGCGGGCAGACTGACGGATGCAGCCTGAAGGTCCTGTAGGGCAGGACCCTCACGAAGTGCGCCATCACAGACATCCTGTGCAGCGAGGGCTGCCTGTTGAAGAGAACGACGTCGCCGTCCATCAGGTGTCTTTCGACGATGTAGCCGGGCGCCAGCGAGTCCGCCAGGGCCTTCCTGTCGCTTGCAAAGTCCAGCCTGATCTTCACCCCGTCGGGCCTGATCACGTAGTTGGCACCGGGATGCTCGAACGGCCCCTTGACGACGAGCTGCTTGAGCGTCTCGATGTTCCAGGTGGACACCTTCTCGGGAATCGTCAGCTTCTTGGCGACCTCGAAGGGAACGCCGACCTCGCCTATGTCCAGGTTGGGGTCTGGGCTGATCACCGTCCTGCTGGAGAAGTCCACCCTCTTTCCGGAGAGCGAGCCTCTGAACCTCCCCTCCTTCCCCTTCAGCCTCTGGCTGAGCGTCTTCAGGGGCCTGCCCGAGCGGTGGTGCGCCTGGGGGATCCCGGAGACCTCGTTGTCGAAGTAGGTGGTCACGTGGTAGTGGAGAAGGTCCACGAGGTCCTGGACGATGAGGTGGGGCGTCACCGATTCCTTCGACTCGCGGACCCTCTGGTTCACCCTGAGTATGTCGACGACCTTGTGGGTCAGGTCGTCC
>CAZENV010000043.1:0-30254 GCA_964513805.1 uncultured Nitrosopumilales archaeon | reverse complement strand
AAACGGAATACACTTTTAATCCCTCAGAGGCCCCCATCCTTGTCCACTAGACGACCGGGCTGCGAAGGATTGCGGCGCGTGGGCCTCTGAGGGATTAAAAGTGTATTCCGTTTTCGTGCGTCATCCGAGGCAGCCTACGGGCCAGGACCGAGGGTCACTCGCGCCCGGCGAGCGGGACGCCCTTTCTTCTGGTTGCCCCTTGAGCGACCATGACTGACTCGAGCGACCCCAGCGCCTGTTCTAGTCTGTCGACAGTGAGTATCCCGAAGTGGCCAATCCGGATCATCTTGTCCCTCGTGTCAGAGATTCCCCGTGCGACCGTTATGCCGTGCTTTTCGTCGAGCTCCCTCTGAATCTCGCCCGCCTTGCCGTTCTCGACCCAGAAGGCCGTCACTGTGTCGGCCCTGAACCCCTCGCCAGACACGAAGTCGACCCCGAGTTCGGCGAGTGCGGCCCTTGTGGTCTCACCCAACCTGCGGTGACGCGCCCATCTGGCGTCCAACCCCTCCTCCTTCACCTCGCGGAGCGCCTCTCGCAGCGCGAGGAGCACCTGGGTCGCGGGCGTGGCGAGGTACATCTTCGGGTCGTCCATCACAGGCTTCCACCGGGGGAGGCTCATGTAATACGATTCGATGTCGTCCTTTCTCTTCTCCATGTACTCCATGGCGCGATTGGAGACTGCCAGCAATACGGCCCCGGGCGCTCCGGCGATGGCCTTCTGCGAGGCCGTGAAGACGATGTCAGCACCCAGACGGTCGAAGTCGAGCTCCTCGCCGCCGATTCCGCAGACGGAGTCGACCACCGATATCACGCCGGCCTTCTGGCATTCATCCACCAGATCACGGACCGGGTTGACGACCCCCGTCGAGGTGTCGACGTGGGTCATGAAAACCGCCTTGAACTTCGACCTGCGCAGCCGGTTACGCAGGTCGTCGGGCTCCGCGTGCTGGCCGTCCTTGTAGTCGATCGATTCTTGCTTGGCCCTGTGAAGCGCGTTCAGGAGGAGCATCCTCTTTCCGAAGTAGCCTGTGCTCAGGGTGAGCGTCCTGTCGCCGTGAGAGACCAGACTGACCACAGAGGACTCCATTCCGATGGTCCCCGAGCCCGTGAAAACGAACTGGACGCCCTTTTCGTTATTGAAAACGTACCTGGCGAGCTGAAGAGTCTCCTTGAACGTTCCGTAAAACTCCGCGCCGACGTGCGGCATCTGAGGTCCGGCCATCACCTCCCTGACCCGTTCCGAGAGGTTGGTGGGACCAGGAATCAGAAGGAGCTTGTCTTGCAATGAGACCGCGCTCCAAAGACAGGCCTCGGATATTAAGTCCTTCAGAGATGGTCGAAAATGTCCGTCAACTTCTGAATGTGAATGATACTCGCGTCATCTACGCTCGTCGAGTGGGCCAGGAGGAACCCCTTGCCGGCGGACCTGAGGAAGGCCAGGTCGTAGATGGTGTCTCCGACGGCGATGGTGTTCTTCGCGCTCACTTGCAGGGACTTGAGCATGGTCAAGTAGGCTAGGTCTTTCCTCGTAGGGTCGACCACGCCGACCCCGGTCGGGAGTATCCTTCCGGATGAGTCGAACCTCAACCCGTTGGCTATCCAGTGCTTGACCCCGAGCTCCTCGGCCACCTTCTCGGCCAGGATGTCAATCCCCGAGGTGACTATCGCGGGCTCAATCCCCCGCCTGCGCAACTCTCTGAGGGCTTCGGGCGCCTCCCGCCTAATCTTGTAGCCGGAAAGTATGGCCTCCACCTCGGCCAGGGTGACGCCCTTCGGCCAGGCTGCGATGTCGCGACGCATGAATTCCTGGTAGTCGATCTTGCCTTCCGAATAGAGCTTCAGGGACTCGTGGCTTTCGCGGGTGGTGCCGAAGAACCTGTGAATGGCGGCCCAGCTGCTGTCCTCCTCGAGGAGCGTCCCGTCCAAGTCGAAACCCGCAAGCCGATAGGCACCAGGCATCAGATCCTGCTCCTTATGGGGAGGCCCATGAGTTTCATCGACTGGGCAAGCACTCGGCTGGCCGCGTCGACGAGGGCCAGCCTTGCGTCCCTCAGGGCCGCATCGGCCTCCTGGTTCACCGGAGTCGTCTCATAGAACTCGTTGAATGACAGCGCGAGCTCGTGGGCGTATCTGGCCACCTCCTTTGGCGAGAGGTACTCTCCCGCTGTGGCAACGGCCTCGTCGAGCATCGAAAGCTGCTTCATCAACCGCTTCTCTATCGACTTGGACAGCCTGGAAGCCGAGTCGGGGTCGACCCCGGGTCGGCCCTCGGTCTTGTCGAGGATTCTCCTGGCACGCGCGTAGGTGTACATGAGATAGGGGCCAGTGTCACCTTCGAACCTAAGAGATTCCTCGATGTCGAAGACAATCATCTTGTCGGGGTCCTGCTTGAGCAGCTCGTACCTGAGACCCGCGACGGCCAGAGCCTCCGCGATGTCACCGACCCAACTGTCGGACTCCTTCGGGTTCCGCTTGCGGGTCTCTTCGACCGCCTTCTTCTTCAGGGCCTCCAGCATCGTGTCCACGTTGACGTAGATTCCCTTCCTGCCTGACATGTGGGCGAATTCACCTACGATGGAGAAGCCCAGGGATGCGGCCGTCCTCTTCGACAGCGCGACCACCTCATAGCCCCTGTGGAGGTAGCGCTTGCTCGAGCCAGGCTTCATCTCTTCGAGGACCTTCGTGACTATCTTCTGGAGGTAGCTCTGGCGCGCGTCAATGACGGAGACCGCCATGTCGCAGGCGCCGAACTTCACATTCTCCCCCTTCCCATCGAGCGTCGTCGCGTAAAGCGGGCCTCCGGTAGGCTGACGTTCTGTGTAGCGCGTGTACCTGAACGGGTCCTCGACCACGCCGATCTTCCACGCCGCGTAGGGGATGTCCTTGGCCACGTAGACGGCCGTGCCATCGGAACGGACCACCACCTTCTGTTCTCCGGTTGCGGGGTCGGGGATGACCCAGCAGCCTGCGTTCTCGCCAGAAGTCTCGAGCTTTACCACGCCCATCCGTTTCATCCTCCCGAAGAGTTCCTCCCACATCCCTGAATGGACTATCTGCGACTCCCAGTTGAGCAGGTCGTAGGCTGCGCCTAGCCGCCAGCAGGTGGCGAGCTGTTCGGCGAGGATCCTGTCCACGATCTTCCTCGTGTACTCGGCAATGGGTCCGCTGCCCTGCTCAATGGCCTTCAGTACCTCCGTCCTTCTGGCCGTCAAATCCGAGTCCCTCGAGTACTCTTGCGTAACTTTGACGTAGACGCTGTCTCCGGCGTAGGAGTCGAACTTCACCCCGGGGGGAGCGATGTCGCTCAGTCCAAGGAATTTGAAGCCGACGACGATGTCGGCGACCTGGGCGCCAGAGTCGTCCACGTAGTTCAGCGCCTGGACTGGGTGGCCCAGATGGCGCATTACCCTTACCAGGCTGTCGCCTAGCACGAGATTGCGCGCATGACCGATGTGCAGTGCCTTGTTCGGATTCACGTTCGTGTGCTCTATGGCGAAGGAGACCGCCCGTCCAGAATCGGAACCCCCGATCGGACCCTCGGCTCTCGCCTCCTCGATGGAATCGACGGCGAACCTGGGGAAGTTGATCGAGAAGTTGAGATAGCCCCCGGGATGCGCGGACACTGCTGCCACGTACTTCCAATGGCCGGAATCCGACATGATCCTATCGGCCATCTTGACGGCCACGTCCCCAGGTTTCTGGGCCAGCGCCTTGGCTATTCGGATGGGACAGGAGCTGGAGAGGTCGCCGTAGTTGGGGTTGGGCGGGAGCGCGAGGTCCTGCTCAACCTTGGGGTAGCCGAGAGCAACGATGCTCCGGTCAATCAAGTGCCGGACCTCCTCCCTGAACTCTCCGAATCTCATTTCAATCACCTACCGCGCGTGCCCGATGGGGAAGTCATGGTCTATACGGGCTCGGTTTCTTCCACCTCTGCCTGCCCTTGTGCGTGACCTCCCCTGCGCATTCGGGTCAGCAACAGGGTCAGAAGTGCACCGACAACCAGACCGCCGGCGGCCGGCAGTGCTCCGACCCAGGAGCCGGAGTTGGTCGCACTGGTCTGCGAGCTTTCACCGACGGTGAGGGTCTGCGTCATGGTCGAGACTGCGGTCGAGGTGGCGGTCGAAACTGAGAGGCTGAGAGAGACGGAAGTGGCGACAGAGGTCTTGACCGAAGTGAAGAGCGAGGTGGTGGTCGACGTCAGGGTCACCGTGGACGCGCTCGCCGTGACCGTGTAGACCGTCGACACCGTGGAGGTTGTGCCCGGCGTGACCGACGAGGTGACGGTCGAGGTGGCGGTGGTCGTTGTCGTCACGGTTGGCACCGGTGTGGGAGAGATCGGGACGTAGTAGACTTTGGCTGATATCTCGTAGCTGGTGTTACCACCGAAGCTGTAGTAGCCACCGAAACAGTAGAGCGAAGAATTGAACGCGACGCAGCTTTGAAGGTCGAGCGCGGACGGGTAGGGCGAGGAGTTCGCCCAGGCGCCCACTCCGTTGGAGGAGATTGGAGCGTAGTACGCCGAGCTAGAGTAGCCGCTGTTCGTGAAGCCACCCACGCAGTAGAGGTAGCCCGCGTTGACTGCGCAGCTGTTAGAGTAGACCGTGGATGGGTAGGGGGTGGTCTTGACCCAGGTGCCGACCCCGGTTGAAAGCAGAGGCGCGTAGTAGACGTCGCTGTAGCCCTTGGAGCCGTTCAGGCCCCCGACGCAGTAGACGTAGCCCGAATCGGCGGCGCAGCTTTGGCTGCTGACCGCGATCGGATAGCTCGTCGTCTTAGACCACGAGCCGACGCCGCCCGTCTTGGTCAGCGCCGCGTAGTAGGTGTTGTTATTGGCCTTGCTTAAGTTGAAGCCTCCGGTGCAGTAGAGATTGCCGCCGCCGACAACGCAGCTTTGGAGCTCGTCAAGGTTCGGGTAAGACGTGACCGAAGTCCACGCACCGAGACCGGAGGCGGTCATCTGGGTTGAGTAGGCATCGCGAATCGCGAGCCCACCGCTCAAGCCGCCGACACATATGACTGAAAGAGCGTACGTGACACAGCTCATTCCGTCGACGGATATCGGGTAGCTGGTCGTCGCGGTCCAACCGCCAATGCCTCCTGCCGACGCGAACGGCGCGAAGTTGACTTTGTTTGTGTAGCCCGCGGCGGTCATTCCGCCCACACAGTAGACATACCCTAGGTCGGAACCGGTGACGCAGCTTTCGAGCCCTGTCCCAGTCGGGAGGCTTGAGGACGACGACCAAGCTTGGCCCAGCGACTGGCCGTAGGAGACCGACACCGCGACTTCGAGGAGGAGGATCGCAGCGACCACGGCCTCGACCCCATGCCTGCGAAAGACTGGACCCAACAACAATGACCTCGTTCATGGTGCGTGAATTAACCCTTCCTGAAAGGAATGCTGCGCAAAGAATTATCTAATCAAGCGCGAGCCTTCAGACGGGCCCGTAGCCTAGCACGGATCAGGGCGTCAGCCTCCGAAGCTGAAGAGCTGCGTTCAGAGACCATGGGTTCGAATCCCATCGGGCCCGCTCTAATTCTTCGTTAGATGGCCTGCATGGAGACCTGACATGAGAATGATGGCGGTGCACTGGTTCTACGAGCGAGGCCCTGTCTAGCCGGAGGACGACACCAGGGCCGGATTGTTCAGACATCGGACGCTCTACGGCGACGTGCTCAAGGTCGTGAAGGACAATTCCGGAATCACGACCGGCGATGTCGCCCTAGCGCTGAACAGGCCTTATACCCGAGCCGGCCCTTTTGCTCTTCCACCTGAAACGGTTCGGGACCTCGCGAAAGGAGATGGGCGGGCTGGAGCAGATACACGGCACTTCCCAGTTCGTCAGGCTCTCGAGCCTCCGGCGGATGGAGGAGTACGTGAAGCCGGCGGAGGTGTAGAGGATAGCCGGCGGCGAGAGCGTGAGCGTCAGGGGCAGGGCAGCGATGGCTGTTGCCCTCTGCACGGGCTCGGGTGAGGGCAGGTTCGCGAACCAGTCCAACATCCACGCCTGCCCGCGGATAGTCGCCTAGCTCGGCGCGCACCCAAATTCGTGGAACCTGGGTCGTGCTCCGGTCACGAGTCAATTGGATGTTGAACGGAGGATGTTAGTGCACGACGGTTCAACCAAGGAACAGAAGGGCTCCGCACTAGGCGATACTGGAAATGCCTTCCTTCCGCCAGCCACTTCTGGTTACCGAACAGGTGAAAAGCCACTAGGAGATTTGGCTGCATCACCAGCCCAAGAAATGGAGGGCTCTCTCTACTCGCCTACGAGCCACTCACAGGCCCGACTTAAATATCGAGTTGGGCAGCAATTAACGCTTGGCAGCGACCGACACAATCCTCCTGCTGATTGCTGCAGTTATCTTCTTGGGCTTCTCCGGCGATATGCTCTTCAAGAGAAAGGGAATCCCCCAAACGCTCTCCCTCATTCTTCTAGGCCTGTTACTGAAAGTGTTGGGTTTGATTCCGCAGAATGCGCTCGACTTTCTCGTGCCAATCTTCAGTCAGCTGACCCTTGCGATGGTTCTCTTTGACCTCGGGATGCATCTCGACCTGGGGCAAATTCTGGGTCAGGGCGCGAGCGCAATCGCAAGGTCTGCCCTGTACATGCTCCTCAGCATCCTCATGGTATTCCTCTTCTTCCACCTGTTCTTGGGTTGGAGACTGTACCAGTCGTTGCTGTTGGGCTCAGTCGTCGGTGGTGAGACGACGATGGCGGTAGTGCCATACGTAGCACGACGCCTTTCCAAGGATGACGACGGTCTGGTCACAAGCCTGACTGTAGAGTCGACTTTCAACTCCATCGTCTTGATCATACTCTTCTTCGTATTCCTCAACGGCTATCTGGGATCTGTCCCCATCAACATCGGAGGACTGCAGACCATCGTCCGGACCTTCTCGGCGCAGCTCTCCGTGGGAGTGGTGGTAGGCATGATTGCCGGGATAGCGTGGATAAAGTTCTCGACTCTCATGAAACTTACCGACTACCTGTACATAGCAACCATCGGGTATGTTCTCGGAATCTACGCGCTCGTGGACGACCTGGGAGGGAGCGGGATACTCGCCGTTCTCGCCCTCGGAGTACTGTTCCTCAACTTTGGGAAGGTCTTCCCTGAATATCACCTGCCCTCCAGCACTGAAGGGTACATAAGCTCATTTCAGGATGAGGTCTCGTTCTTCCTCAAGACCTTCTTCTTCGTCTTCCTGGGATTGGAACTAACGTTACAATCCTTCCTGAATCTGGAGACGTGGGCGCTCGCGGGCGCCCTCATGCTGATTCTTCTTCTCTCGCGGTTCCTAAGTACGTATTCCGTTGACCGCGGAAAGAAGAGCATGGCCAAGAAGGTAATCTTCTTCATGATTGCACAGGGCTTGACACCGGCAGTCCTAGCCACCACTCTTCTCAACAACAATGTGGCTGGTGCACGAGAAATTGTGCTCCTCGCTACCTTGGTGATTGTTCTGACAAACGCGGTGACAACGTTCGGCGCCTACAGTCTGAACGCGATTCACCCGACAGGGTCTCAGACATCAGGCTAGGGGTAGCGTGACTTTAAAATGCTCTACGACATAATCTATCAGACGTTGCTGATTCTCGCGTCCGCGGCGTTCGTCGGCGAGGTCTTTGAGCGTTTTGGCTTGCCGTCTGTTGCAGGAGAGTTGCTCAACGGCCTAATCCTAGGGCCCACGGTTCTCGGCGTCGTCCCAAACAGTGCCGAGGTTCGGGGTGTATCCACGATCTCACTCTTCTTCGTAGTATTCCTGATTGGCCTAGGGATGAGGACGGAAACAATCAGGAGGCACATCCTGGGAGACAACCGCGACGGTCACGAGCTTCATCATGCCCTTTGCGGTAATGACTCCCTTTGCCATCCTATCGTTCCCTTTCGGCGTCGTTCCCGACCTGGTCGTCGCTCTGGTCATTGCGGTTCCTTCCATATCGATAATTTCTGCAATGGTCCTTCAACGCAAGCTGCTGAAACTTCAGACAGGATAGGTTATACTCGCATCCACGGTGATTTCTGACGTAGTTGCTTTCATGATGCTCGCTGCCATCTCACAGTCAGTCGGGAGCTCCCCTTCCGCTGCCTTGTTCATCGCCGCATTTGCAGCGGTCGACAGATCGCTGAATGCGAGAGCGCGTGCATCCAAGTCTCCTGCTCGCTTCTTCGCGCCCCCTAAGAAGAGAAAATGTGTCCTATGCAATCCTGATAGGTGCGGGGCTTCGGTCTCGTTCGTCTTTCAGTCCGTCGGGTCGGGCTACATAACCGGGGCCTTCTTCGCAGGGCTGGTAATGCGCGATGAGTTGATCGGGAAGGAAGCAGTTCGTCGCTCCACAACCCTCACACCGATGAACGGGGGCTTCTTCATACCGGCATCCTTTGGCATCGCGGGAGTTGAGGCCAGTCTGCTTGGCGTCGGGCACCAACCGGTTGGGGCTCTTGTGGTGATTTTGCTCGTTTTGATTGCGCCGTCGCTCCTTCCGACCCGCGGTGCGATAAGAAAACTGTGGAAGGTCGGCGGGGATGACGCGAGGGGAGCGCAGCCATACTGGGAGGAAGAGGTGCTGTTGGCACAGTCATCGCCACTGTAGCGCCCGACTGTCGCGTCGTAGAGGTACCAGCGTATCCACTCGCAAAACTGGGGACGACGGTAGTCTCAGTCTTCTTGCCTCTCATCAAACGGCGGCCGCGTGCACCGCGTCCGCAATGGGGCTCCCGACTCGACGGGTTCTGCAATGGCTATCGTCCGGTGGCGACTCTCTGAAGCCTGCAATCCGGAGACCGTGGTCTTGCGGTAAGAGTTAACCAGATGTTGCGAAGACACTCATAAATCCCTGACGGAGCGGCTGTTGCGCGCCCGAGGAAAAGTCCGTTGACCCCAGTGCTCTTCTTCGTAGTTCTGCTGATTGTCGCACTACTGGCGGGGATGCTTGGCTCCCTGCTTGGTCTCGGGGGCGGAGTAATCATAGTGCCCATTCTGACTCTCGTGTTCGGCGTTCCCCCGCTCTTTGCGATCGGAGCGAGCATCGTCTCGGTGATAGCGACCTCCAGTGGCGCAGCCTCCACGTATGTCAGGGACAAGATCACTAACCTTAGGATCGGGATGTTCCTTGAACTGGCGACCACGACGGGAGCGATAACCGGCGCCGTGCTGACCCTCACTCTTGAGAAGGCCAACCTTGAGGGCGTGATCTACGTTCTCTTTGGAACCGTTCTTCTCCTGTCGGTGTTGCCTCTGCTGAGACAACTCGGTGAGGAACTCCCAAACAATGTAACCCCAGACGCCATCAGCAGGAAGCTAGAGCTGAGCGGTGAGTACCACGACGTGGTCATGAATCGGGAGGTCCGGTACCAAGCAACCCGTTCGCCGCTAGCACTATCAATCATGTACGCGGCGGGTCTTATCTCTGGTCTCCTCGGAATCGGAAGCGGGGTCCTCAAGGTGATCGCCCTGGACGTTGGAATGAAGCTCCCGATGAAGGTTTCATCTACGACGAGCAACTTCATGATCGGGGTAACGGCTGCCGCGAGCACTGGTATATTCTACCTGAGCGGGTACATCAACCCCTTCATCGCAGCACCGGTGGTACTCGGGGTCGTACTTGGCTCAATAGTCGGAACACGAGTGCTGGTGAGGGCCAGGAACGCCTCGATCCGAAAGGCGTTCATCCCGATAATCGTCGTTCTTGCGATCGAGATGCTTCTTCACGGGGTGTAGGTAGTGGCGAGAAAAGGAGTCGACTTCAACGCGGTGATTGGGCTGGTTCTGAGGTACGGCGTTATCATCTCGTTCTCGATAGTCGCTGTCGGCTCGATTCTCCTGTTCGCGGAAGGACAGACAGGGTACTACCCTCTCGGCAGCGCTGAACAATTGTTCGGGAGGCACAATCGCTTCCTCATAGGGTTGGTACCGCTCGCCCAGGGCGCCATCTCAGCGAAGCCCTACGCCATCATCGACATAGGGTTGCTCGTACTGCTCGCGACTCCCGTGGCGAGGGTCTTCATCTCGATATTCCTTTTCGTTGACGAGAAGAGGTACATCTTTGTTCTGATCACGATGACCGTATTCGCCCTCCTTCTGTTCAGCGCATTCGTCTTGGGGCCGCTGCTCGGTGGGTGACGTGTGCTCATCAATCCGAACGCCATTGGTGCAGGGTTTCTTTGTTGACATTACGGGTCGTGACCCATGCTTGTATGGAATCGCTTGGGTAATCAACCTCACCCGACCTGGCCCGCCTCAACCCCCCAACCGGACAATCCGAGGGCCGCGGGCTGAACAGTTTCAGACAGCTCCCCGACCGAACTCCTACACGCCGCGAGTGAATCATATACCGTAACCGAGGGATGCGAATTCATCGCCGACTCCCCTGACAGGCGAGTCCAGCCGGCCGCGACCCTCGCCTTGGATCCGACGGCTCGTCAAGTGAACTGCTTGTCCCGCACGATGGAGTGAAGGCAGTCGACAAAATCATCCGAGTCGTTGAGTGAGACGCACCTTTCCAGCCGGCAGCCGTTCTTCTCCGCCCACTGTCTGCATTCGATGTCGATGTCATAGAGGATCTCCAGGTGGTCGGCGACGAAGCCGATGGGCGCGAGAAGGAAGCTCCTAGAGCCACGGTCATATTCGCTCTGCAGGTGCTCCAGCAGGTCAGGCCCGAGCCATGGCTCCCTGGTGTGCCCGGCGCTCTGGAACGAGAAGCCCCATTCCTTGCGGTGGACTGCAGCCGATACCAGTTCGCAGGTCTCAATGAGCTGGTACCTGTATGGATCCCCCGTTGCGAGAATCTTCTCAGGCAGGCTGTGGGCGGAGAAGACCAGCGAGTCCGCCTGCGGCAGCTTCTGCTCCGCGCTCCTGACCCTTGATGCCCAGGCCTCAATCAGCAAGGGATTCGTGTGCCAGGATGCGACCGAGTCCAGTTTCATCTTCCTGGGTAGGACCGAGTTTGCCATCTCCACGGCCAAGATGTACGAGCCCACGCTCATCTTGGAGTAGTGCGGGGCGAGCGCAATCGACAGAAGCTCTTCGACGCCGTCGCCCGCCGCTTTCCTGACGACGTCCGCAATGAACGGCCCCGAGTGCTTCATCGCTGAGTAGACGAGCGTGCTGGAACCTTGGCCTGCCAGGCGGCTCTGGAGCTTCTCCGTGAGGCTCTCGGTTATTCGAATGAGCGGAGAAGTCCCTCCGATTGCCTCGTATCTCTGCCGGAGACTCTCGATTTCGGCGTCTGTGGGCCTTCGCCCGCCGCGGATGTTCGTGTAGTATTCCTCGACCTTCTCGAGGGAACTGGGCGTCCCGTAGGTCATCAGCACGACTCCCTTCATCACTTCCTCCTCCTGGTCCTGGCGTGGACGTCCTTCACTATCCGGCGTAGGCTGTCGGGGTCGGTCTCCCGAAGAACGCCATGGCCGAGGCTGAAGATGTGTCCCCTCCGTCCCTCGGCCCGGGCGAGTATCTCTTTGACCCGCCTATCCATCTCGCCTCCGCCAGCCTGTGCCACCGCCGGGTCGAGGTTCCCCTGGACGGAGGTGGCGTCGGTGCACCTCCGCCAGACGTCGTCTATCGGTATCCTCCAGTCCACGCTCAGGACCTCGGGCCCCGTCTGGTGGAACCGCTCCACCAGGGCCGACGAGTCCGCACAGAAGTGGATTCTCGGCACCGAGCCGACAGAGGCGAATATCTCTTTGGTGAACGGAAGGACGAACTGGTCGTAGTCGCTGGGTGAAACGCACCCCACCCAGCTGTCAAACAGCTGGATGGCCGACACGCCGTGCTTCACCTGGCTCGACAGGTAGTCCTTGACCATATCCGTGAGGCTCCTCATGAGGGGCAGCCAGACATCGGGGCTTGAGTACATCAATGCCCTCGTCTTCGACAGTTCCCTGCTTGGCCCGCCTTCTATCATGTAGGCCGCGAGGGTGAAGGGCGCTCCCGAGAAGCCGATCAGCGGGGTTCGTCCGTCAAGCTTTCCTATGGTCTGATCGATGCCGTCATACACGTAGGGGAGGTCTGTCTCCGGCTCCGCCTTTCGGAGTGAAGCCACGTCGTCCAGCCCCCGTATTGGATTGGAAACCACAGGTCCCACATTCTCCTCGATGCTGAACTTCACGCCCATGGCCTCCAGAGGCAGCATTATGTCCGCGAAGACTATCGCCGCGTCCACACCCAGGGCGCGGACTGCGTCCGCGGCCGCCTCAGACGCGAGAGCTGGGTCCTTCGCAACCTCCAGAACATTCCTCCCTCCCTTGATCCTCCTGTAGCTGGGGAGGAACCGTCCCGCCTGTCTCATGAACCAGACGGGAGTGAATTCCGTCTCACGTCCCAGGCACGCGTCGATGAACGGAGATTTCGGATTGCTCATCGGGCAATCTCCCTGTACGCTTCCCTCGCGGAAGCGATGGTCTCATCCACGTCGCTGTTGGCGTGGGCGGTGGAAAGGAACACAGTCTCGAAGGCGGACGGCGGGAAGTAGACGCCGCCCTGAAGCAGCCTCCGATGGAACCTGGGATACAGTGCGTGGTTCGAGGCCTTCGCGTCCTTGAAATTCCTCACGTCACCTTCGGCGAAGAAGAGCCCGAGCATCGAACCGACCCTGTTCACAGTCGTCGGCACGCTGCTTCTGGCTGCGGCATCAAGCAGCCCTTCCTCGAGCTGGGACGACGAGCGCTCCAGCCTCGAGTATGCCTTTCGGTCTAGCTGGGCCAGGGTGGCAGACCCCGCCGCCATGGCCACCGGGTTGCCGGAAAGCGTGCCCGCCTGATAGACGGGCCCCTCGGGCGCAACCATCCGCATGATGTCGTCTCTGCCGCCGTAGGCTCCCACGGGGAAACCCCCGCCGATTACCTTGCCCAGGCAGGTCAGGTCTGGCCTCACCCCGTAGATCTCCTGGGCGCCGCCCTGAGAAACCCTGAACCCCGATATCACTTCGTCGAAGATCAGAACCGAGCCGCTCTGGTCGCAAAGCCTTCTGAGTTTGCGGAGGTAGCCCGGAGCGGGCGGCACCACGCCCATGTTGCCGGCGATGGGTTCGATTATGGCAGCGGCGACGTCGACACCGTAGGTGCGGAAAGCCTCCTCGAGCGCTTCCTCGTCGTTGAACTTCAGAGTAAGCGTGTCAGCGCCCGCGGACGCCGGGATGCCCGCCGAATCGGGAATGTCGAAGGTCGCCATCCCCGAGCCCGCGCGCGTGAGAAAGGGGTCCGAATGGCCATGGTAACATCCTTCGAACTTGACGAGCTTGGTCCTGCCCGTGAAGGCCCTGGCCAGCCTCAGCGCGGACATGGTCGCCTCGGTCCCCGAGTTCACGAAGCGGACCTTCTCCACGCTCGGCATCATCCGGCAGATCTTCTTCGCCAGACCCAGCTCGGGGATGGTGGGCGCGCCGAAGCTGGTCCCGGTCCTGGCCGTCTCGATCACTGCCCGGACCACCCTCGGATTGGAGTGTCCCAGGATCAGGGGGCCCCAGGAGCAGACGTAGTCGACAAAGGCATTCCCGTCCGCGTCCCACACCTTGGGACCCTTCCCCCGTACGATGAAGACTGGCGTACCGCCTACGGCCTTGAACGAGCGCACAGGGCTGCTCACGCCGCCCACCATCACGCTCCTTGCGCGCTCGTAGAGTCCCTGAGATTTTGCGAATTTCAATCGGAGCAGCCTATCCCAGTAGCGAAAGCATGGCAGCGGGTTCTACCCGACGGCATGTGAAGATTGGAGTCTCGAGAAGTGTGTAGATGCTCGCCTCCGAGCTCCTCAGCTCCTCGACCAGGGCCAAGAACTCGGCGGGGTCGTCACCCTCGAAAGCCAGGACGAACTCCTGGTCGTCGAGGCCGAACGAGTATCCGGTATTGATCTTGATGGACGGATACTTGTGGCCTATCCTGAAGTGCTCGGCCATGATTCTCTGCCTCTCGACGAAGGGCAACCTGTACCACTCGCGCTTCTTTATGAAAGGATAGACGAAGAGAAACTTGCTAGAGGATTGCTGCCTCGCGGTTCCTTCCTGGCCGGGATGAGTGTGGGAGCCGAGATACCGTGACCGTCTTGTCATCGCAAGATAGGAGAAGGGAGTCTCGAGGTAACGGCCAAGCCTTGTCCCGAGGAGACCTGAAACGAGGGTCTGGAAGTCGTCGAGGCTCCTGGACTCGGCCTGGATCATGAAATCCGTGTCGCCCCTTATTCCTACCAGCGAGAAGAACGACAGGGCAGGAGCGCTGCGTTCTCGCAAAGCTTCCAGGAACTCCCGCCTACATTCCTCCTTTGCACCGGATTCCAGGGAACGCCACTCGCGCGCGACCTTGAAGAAGGTGTACTTCACAAAGCCCGTCTCGACCTTGGCAGCTTCGGCCATACTCTCCTCGTGTTCTTCCATCACAACCCCCCCTCCAGCCATCCGGCCGCAACCTCGGCGAAGTATGTGATGATGATGTCGGCACCGGCCCTCTTGATGGAAGTGAGCACCTCCATGGCCATGGCCCGTTCGTCAACCCAGCCGTTCAAGGCGGCGGCCTTGATCGCCGAGTATTCGCCGCTGACGCTGTAGGCCGCGATGGGCAAGTCGAATCTGGCTCTCGACTTCGCGATGATGTCGAGGTAGGCCAGCGCCGGCTTCACCATGATTACGTCCGCCCCCTCCTGGACGTCCTTTTCTATCTCGCGCATTGCCTGCCTTGAGTTCCCTGACCCCATCTGGTAGGCCTTCCTGTCTCCGAAGGACGGCGCAGAGCCTGCGGCCTCCCTGAATGGACCATAGAACGATGAGACGAACTTCGCGGAGTATCCCATGACCAGGGTCTCGCTCAGGCGAGCATCCT
Organism: uncultured Nitrosopumilales archaeon; assembly: GCA_964513805.1. Classification (GTDB taxonomy): domain Archaea; phylum Thermoproteota; class Nitrososphaeria; order Nitrososphaerales; family Gagatemarchaeaceae; genus DASPPF01. The sequence continues at coordinate 15,443 of CAZENV010000043.1, read as the reverse complement.
CGAGGGCAGACCTGATTGCAGCCACCTGGAAGTCCATCATGGCACTAGGAGCCACCACGTCTGCTCCCGCCCTGGCGTACTCGACTGCAGCTTTCGCGAGCAGGGGGAGGGTGCCGTCGTTGTCCACCTGCCTGTCCTTCAGGATCCCGCAATGCCCGTGGGATGTGTACTCGCAGAGGCAGACGTCCGCGGCGACGAGCATCGCAGGCGCCGCTTTCTTGACCTGCGCGATCGCCCTTGGCACCACGCCGTCGCTCGAATACGCCCCAGTACCCACGTCGTCCTTGGATTCTGGGATGCCGAACAGCAGGATGGCCGGAATCCCCGCCGCGCTGAGGCGCGCAGCGTGGGCCCCGACTCGGTCGACGGAGTACCTGCTTATCCCTGGCATAGCAACCACGGGCTCTTCCACGTTCGTGCCGTATCTGACGAAGACCGGCGCCATCAGATTGGAGGCCCTCAGACTGGTCTCGTCCACGAGCTTCCGGATCGACTCAGTCTTCCGCAGCCTTCTCATCCTTACGACCGGGTCACGCCGCTCAGGCATCTGTTTTGGCCAACCTCGCGACTTCCCGCACCACGGCGTCAAGCGTGTAGGTCTCGGGCTTCATGACGTTCACGAAGCCGCGCTCCCTTGCGGCTGATTCAGTCACCGGACCTATGCACACGGCCCTCAATCTCTTCAGCCTCCTCAGCTCATCTTCCGGAACCAGGGCGCAGAGGCCCCTCACCGCAGAGGCGCTGGCGAATACTATCAGGCCAGCATCCTTGATCCTTGGATTCGGACCCCTCCCCTCCAGAGTCCGGTAGATGGCGGCCTCTTCCACCCGGAACCCGCGCTCAGCAAGCTTCTTTGCAAGACCGGGTTCGGCGATATCTGCGCGAAGGAGCAGCACGCCGGTGCCCGGCTCTGCGGGCAGCTCCTCTCCGAGCGCGCTGGTGGTGTAGCTGGAGGGAACGAAATCCGGCGTGACGCCGATGCCCGAGAGAGCCTTGGCGGTCCGCTCACCTACCGCCGCGAAGCGGGGCCGCCCGCCGACTGGCACCGGCAGCGAAAGGGCCCTCATTCGAGTCGCAAAGTACTTCGCGCCCCTAGGCGACGTGAAGACGACCCACTCGAAGGTGCCCAGGCGACGAAGGAACCGGTCCACTTCGCGCCAGTCGACCGGCGGGGCGAGCGATATCGTGTCGACCGGAATCGGGTCCACGCCGGCCTCCCTCAGCTTCCTCGCCAACTCCTCGTTCCCTTCCCGAGAGCGGGTTATGACGACGCCCAACGAGCTGGTCTTCTGTGAAGTCATGCCTTCATCGCACTCTCCCTGATCAACGACGCGCCGCCAAGCTGGAGCAACTCCTCGCCAAGCGCTTCTCCCAGGCCAACCGGGTCGGTAGAGTTGGCGCTCTTCTTCAGAACGGTTCGACCATCCGGAGAAGCGATCATGCCCACGAGTGTCAGGACTCGTCCGTTGACTGACGCGTTGGCACCCGCCGGTACATAACAGTCTCCCCCGATGGCTCTTGCGAAAGCCCTTTCGCATCTCGCAGACAACATGCCATTCTCGTCGTTGATTTGCGAAACCAACCTGGCAATCTCGACGTCGCCCTTCCTCACCTCGACCGCGATGGTCCCTTGCCCTGCCGCTGGTACTACTTGGTCCACCGGGAATCTCTGCGCTATGCGTTCGCCCATGGACAGCCTGTCCATGCCCGCGGCGGCCAGAACGATTCCCTGCAGATGCATCTCATTCATCTTCCTCACCCGCGTCTCCACGTTGCCGTGCATTTCGACTATGGCGAGGTCGCGTCTGAGGCTGAGCAGCTGCGCCCTCCGTCTGATGCTGCTGGTGCCTATCGAGGCACCGACGGGAAGATCGGCGAATGTAGTCCCATCCGGGGAGACGAAGGCGTCGCGGGGGTCGCCGCGTGTGGGAGTAGCGCCGATTTCCAACCCGCCGTCCAGCTCGACCGGCAGGTCCTTCAGGCTGTGGACCGCCATGTCGAGTTCACCCTTCAACAGAAGCGCTTCAATATCATCTGTGAATGCTCCTTTGCCGTCGGTCTCAGTTCGTTTCTCTGCAGGGAGCCTGTCCCCATAGGTCTTGACCGGGACGATCTGGGTCGCCAGTCCGGGCGACTTCGCCGTGAGCTGGGCAAGGACAGTCCTCGTCTGCTCGAGCGCGAGGCTGCTCCCCCTCGTTCCCACCCGGACCCGGCGGAGCGTCAGTCGCCTTCATCTCTGAAAATCGATTCCAGCAACAGCAGCCTTTCCGACTGGTTGCCGCCATCTCCGGTCTGCTTGGCGAAGGTCGCGTGGGGGGAGAGCAGCTTTCCGGTGAGCCTCTTGCTCATCGCCTCGACGATTGACTTCTCGTGCGGAGACAGCTCGGGCAGCCTCCTGAGTGCCGCGATGGTCTCCTCCTCTCTTATCTTCTCGGCCCATTTGAAGATGTTTGCGAGGGTCGGCGTGAGCCTGCTCGCAGTGAGCCAAGAGCTGAACTTCTTCGTCTCCTCCTCAACCATCCTTTCTGCTGCGACCAGGTTGCTGTGCTTCACCGACCGGGCCCAAGCCGCAATGTCGTCCAGGTCATACAGCCGCACAAGTCTGGAATCCTTCAGAGCCGGGTCGACGTTCCTGGGAAAGCCCAGGTCTAGCACTACCGTCCTCCGCTTGTCTGGAAGCGCTCGCTTGGTTAGGACGTAGCCGCTGTGCCGCGTGGCTGCGACGATCAAATCGCACTTTGACGACACCTCGCGCAGCATCCTGCGCGGAATCCTAGTGGCTTTGGGGAAGCGGTCGCTGACGTTACGCCTGCCCGAGAGAAGGTAGACCTTGGACTCTTTGAGGCGGATCGCGGCCAGTTTCGCGGTTTCGCCTGAGCCTATCAGGAGCACCTTGGCGGGCCGGCGCCCTAGCTCTCTCAGGGCGCGCTTCAGCGCAAAGGAACTCACTGACCTGTTCGCTGAAGACACCTCGTAGGACTCACGCACCCTCCGGCCCGAACTGTACGCTGCGTCGAACAGGGAAGAGAGGATGGACTTCGCCTGTCCCGAAGTCCTTGCCGTCTTTCCCGCCTCCCTTACCTGCTGGAGAATCTGCTCCTCGCCGATCACCACGGAATCCAATCCGGACGCGACCCTGAAGAGGTGCCTTATCGCATCGAAGCCGGTCTTTGTGTAGAAACCGCCTGAAGGGGTGCCTGGTTCGCCCAATCTGTCAATCAACGACGTCGACGCCTCTCGTGGCCTGGTGCAGGCGAGGTAGACTTCGAGCCTGTTGCAGGTTTCCAGCACCGAAATCTCGGAGACCCCGCCCGCGCCTCTCTGGAACTCCGACTCTGAAATCTTGACGAGCCGCCGAGCGACCCGCTCTCTCAAGGCGATACCGGCCGTCCTGAAGGAGGTGCCGACAAGTACCACCGATGGCGCGCCCGCCCCACCGCTCGGGTCCTGAGAAGCAGGGTCTGCATCAGCGTCGGTCCGTGCGTCCATGGCGGGCTGCTGCTTCGGGGCGCCCGCATTGTATTTAACGTTTGATAGGTCGGAGGCCGCTTTCGACTGGAAAGAATTCGCCATATTTGGTTCCTCCATGATCGAACGCCAAAGTCAACGAGGCCGCTCAGGCACGCGAGGAGACGGCGTAGCTCGCGACTGGAATGTACGGGCAGGCCGGGTCCTCCGCGAAGGCGTCACCAAGTTCAGCGAACGCTCTTGACCTCGACCCACCACAGATCGTTCGGTACTCGCAGATGCCACAACGGCCCTTCAATTTGTCAGGATCTCTAAGCCCTGCGAAGAGTTCGTTAGATCTGTATATCGATGCGAGGGTCTGCTCCGGCACCTTCCCAGTGCTTATCGGCAGGAACCCGCTCGGATAGACCTCGCCGTCATGGCTCACAAACATGATTCCTTTTCCGTCTCCGCTCTGGGTCGCCTTGACAGAGGGCGCGGCTGCGGGGTCTCCTTCAAGGGTTCGCAGCCTCGCCGCGAGCCTCCTGTAGACCTCCCCGCCGGGTGGCCCACGCTGCTTCTGGCGTTCGATTCGTACCCTTCTGAAGTTCGGCCCTTCCGCGGTCCTGACAGGCACGCCATACTGCGACGCGTCGTAGAGAAAATGCATCACCTCTTCGCATTCAGATGGCTGGAGCGTCTCGAGGGAAGCGCCTCGGCCGGTCCGGATCAGAAAGAAGACCTCCCAGGCGACCGACCCTGCGTCCTTCACGATGTGGAAGATGTCAGCCAACTCGTCGATGTTGCTCCTCATCACGGTGGTGTTCACCTGCGCCCTTAGGCCCGCATTCCTGGCCATACGGAGCGCGCTGATGGTTTCGTTCCAGGTGCCGGGAACGCCGCGGAGCCTGTCGTGGGTGCTGGGGGAGGCCCCGTCGAGGCTGACCGACATTATGTCCACGTCCAGCTCCCTCATCCGTGCTATCGATTCCTGGTTGAGCTTCGGTGTCACGCTCGCGGCGACAGCGACATAGACCCCGCTGTGCTTCGCGTGCTCGACCAGGTCAAAGAAATCCGGCCGCATGAGCGGATCGCCTCCCGTCAGGAGGAGTGCCGGGTACGGCTCGCCGAACTCCTTCAGCTGGTCGATGAGCGCCAGCCCCTGCGCACGGTCCAGCTCTCCTGGCAGAGACCTCCGAATCGCCCTCGCCCGGCAGTGGCGGCAGGCCAGGAGGCAGGCCTTGGTGGTCTCCCAACACACGAAGAATGGCGCCTGAGAGAAGTCGGTTCGCATCGTCCATGGGGGTCGCATCGTCTATGTCTGATAACTAACACTCGTTAAGCCTGACCCCTAAGCCCTTAGGTATCCAGCGGCTTCGAGCTGGGAAGACAGGTCCCCCGGAGAGCCATTCCTTCGAGCGCGCGTGCCACCTGGGGAACGCGACGCCCTTATCAGACGACCAAGGGAGGTGTTCCCGCTGATGAGAAACAAGCGCCATCTCAAGAATCCGGAACGTCGCCTTCGCCCGACTGGCGAGTGGAATCCGCCGGTGCTTTGATGCCGTCACCGCGGGAGCCCCCGAAGAATCGCCACAGGGAAGCGAGGTCAGCCTGAATTGAGAGGATACATCGCCGAACTCGAAAAAGCGGGTCAGATCGCCCACGTGAGGCGAGAGGTGTCTGCCGTGCACGAGCTCGCGGCAGTCGCTGGCAAGCTCGACGGAAAGCCACTAGTCTTCGACAGGGTCAGGGAGTCGAAGGACTTCAAGGTGGTCACCGGGATATGTGCCAGCAGGGCATCTCTTGCCAGGGCCCTGGGCGTCGATGAGGACAAGCTTCTGAGAAGGGTGCTTCAGGGGATCGAGGACCCGCGTCCGGTAGAGACAGTCGACAATGCTCCGTGCCAAGAGGTTGTGGAGGACGAGGTCGACCTCCGCAGGATTCCAATCCTGACTCACTACGAAATGGACGCCGGCGCCTACGTGACTGCCGGAATAGCCATCGCCCGGGACAAAGAATACGGCTACAACGCAAGCTACCACAGGCTCCTCCGTCTGGACAAAGACCGCGTAGCTGTGAGAATCCTTCCCCGGCATCTGGACGAGTTCATCAGGCGGGGCGCGCGCGAGGTGGCCATATCAATCGGGAACCATCCCGCTTTCCTGTTTGCATCGGGAGTATCGTGCGAGCTGGGGAAGAGCGAGCTCGAGATAGCAAACAGCCTGAAGGAGATGAGGTTCGTCCGCTGCATGACAAACGAAGGGCTGGTCCCCGCCGACAGCGAACTCGTCCTGGAAGGCGTCATCACAGACGAGATGGTGGACGAGGGGCCCTTCCCAGACATCATCGGGTCCTACGACATAGTGAGGAAGCAGCGCGTAATCCAGATACGGCGGGTGACCCACAGGAAGAACCCCCTCTATCAGGAGATACTGCCAGGCGGGGTCGAACACAGGTTCTTGATGGGAACGCCACGAGAGGCGACGATGTTCAGGGAAGTGAGCAAGGTCTGCGACTGTCTGGACGTCAGGCTAACCGCCGGGGGCTCGTCCTGGCTCCACGCGGTGCTGAAGATAAGGAAGAAGAAGCAGGAGGATGTCAGGAACGCTGTCGACGCCGCGTTCAGGGGCCACCCCAGCCTCAAACACGCGGTGGTCGTGGACGAAGACATCGACCTGGACGACCCCGACGCGGTCGAATGGGCCATCGCCACGAGAGCGCAGATGGACACCGACCTCATGCTGAGGCCCGGGGAGTTCGGGTCGTCGCTCGACCCGTCGGCGGACCAGGTCTCGAGGAAGACCTGCAAAGCCGGCCTTGACGCCACGATTCCGTTCGGAGCGTCGAAGGACCCGTTCGTCAAGGCGAGGAATCCGCTCGAGGACCAAGTCAAGGTTGAGGACTATCTGGAGTAGCTGAAGGATGCTTCTCACCTCTGAGGAGAAGGCCATGCTGGAGGGCAGCGAGGGAAGCGCCGCCCGCAAGAGCATGCAGATCCTTGTCGCCCTGGGCGAAATCTACGGAGCAGAACGGCTTGTGAAGGTGTCGAGCGTCCAAGTCTCCGGGGTTTCCTACAAGAACCTGGGAGACGCGGGAATAGAGTTCCTGGACGAGCTCGCCAAGGACGGGAGAGCGCGCGTGAAGACCACGCTGAACCCGGCCGGGATGAGCCTGACCGACTGGCGCGCTCAGGGAATATCCGAGGCGTTCGCGGAGAAGCAACTGAAGGTCATAGACGCCTACGAGCGGCTCGGCTTGGAGATATCCTGCACCTGCACGCCCTACCTTGCCGGCAACGAGCCCGGAGCGGGGCAGCACATCGCCTGGAGCGAAAGCTCGGCGGTCGTCTACGCAAACTCCGTCCTGGGCGCCAGGACCAACCGCGAAGGCGGACCCAGCGCGCTTGCCGCGAGCCTGACCGGCCGAACCCCCCTCTACGGCTATCATCTGGACGAGAGCAGGCTGCCGACGCTCACAGTCAGAGTGGAGGCTGGTCTCAGATCGCCAGAAGACTTCTCGGCCATGGGCTACTTCGTGGGGAAGGCCGTGAAGGACGGGGTACCGTACTTCAAGGGCGTCAGGTCTGCAGGACTCGAGGAGCTCAAGACCCTCTCTGCGGCGCTCGCGAGCTCGGGTAGCGTCACCATGTTCCATGTCGAGGGACTCACCCCGGAGGCAGGGCTCGGATCCCCGGCGAAGGAGGAGTTGCCCTTTACGTCACTCGACCTCGCAGAGACAAAAGCTTCGCTCAACGACGTGGGCGCCCCTGACTTTGTGTCGGTGGGCTGCCCTCACTGCTCCCTGGCGGAACTGTCGTCGATAGCAGGGCTCCTCGAAGGAAGGAAGGTGACCCGGGAGTTCTGGGTCTGCTGCAGCAGGGAAGTGAAGCGCCGAAGCGACGAGGCTGGATACTCGCGGACAATTGAAGCGAGCGGGGCAAGATTCGCCACGGATACCTGCATGGTGGTGGCCCCCATAGAGGACCTCGGCCACAAGGTCGTGGCGACGAACTCTGCCAAGGCCTGCCACTACCTTCGGAACGGCGGGCTGCGTGTTAGGTTCCTCACGCTGGAGGAATGCGTCCTAGAGGCGGTCAGAGAGCCGTGAGGATGGAGGGGAGGATAATCTACGGAGGAAGGGGAGAAGGGACAGCGCTGGTATCGTCGTCCCCGATGTCGTTCTACGGAGGGATTGACCCCGGCTCGGGGGTCGTCGTCGAACGAGGTCACGAGCTGCAGGGGCAGTCCGTGAAGGGACGCGTCCTCGTCTTCCCCAATGGGAAGGGCTCGACGGTCGGCTCCTACATAATGTACAGACTGAAGAAGGGCGGGAGCGCACCCCGCGCAATCATAAACGCGAAGTGCGAGACCATCGTCGCGGTCGGCGCAATCATCTCCGAAATCCCATGCGTCGACAAGGTAGACATCAGGAAAATCAAGACTGGCGACGCGGTAGTGGTTGACGGAGCCACCGTGCAATTCTAGCATCACCGCCTTCTCGTTCAGCATCCAGCGGCTTCCAGGGCGTGTCGGACGGCTCCCGGCCGCGCGAAGAGATTTAGCTGGCCCGCCCGCAGGACGGCTGTGCCGACGCTAGAGGCCAACGGGATAAACATCTACTACGAGGACCGGGGTTCCGGAGAACCGCTCGCGCTCATCGGCGGGCTGGCGATGGACCTGTCCCAGGCCGGGCAGATGATCAACGACCTCTCACAAAAGTGCCGGGTGATAGCCTTTGACAACAGGGGGTCTGGCCGGACGGACAAGCCCGACATCCCGTACACCATAGCCGTGATGGCCGAGGACACCCACTGCCTGCTCAGGGCATTGGGAATCAAGACGGCACACGTGCTTGGTATCTCCCTGGGAGGGAGGATCGCCCTCCAGTTCGCGCTTGAGCACCCTGAGATGGTGGAGAGCCTGATCCTGGCTTCCACGAGCGCGAGAATGGCCTACCACAGGGGGCTCCTGTGGAGGCTGAGCAACCTCATGGTCAGAATACCCGCTGTCCGCTCGGTGGGCACCAAGTACCCCCAGCCATACTACGCCTACGTGCGCCAGAGAGAAGCGTACCGCGGCTTCGACGCGGTCAGCAGGCTTCCTGAGATACATTCGCCCACCCTCATCCTCCACGGGAAGAAGGACAAGGTTGTGCCCTACGCATCGGCCGAAGCGATGCACGAAGGCATAGCGGGCTCGAAGCTGGTTCCCTTCGAAGGCGGCCACCTCTTCCCATTCAGAGAGGAAGCGGAGTTCGTCGATTCCGTAAGCGCGTTCGTGGAGCCTCACTGAGCGGCGTCTCATGGGTGAACGGCTCTCAGGGGCCCAGCCCGTCGTCTCCGGTCCAGCCCCTTCTGGCAACCCTATTCTACCAACCCCCCGCAGGCCAGGCCCACCTTGGTACAACGTGGCGCCAGGATGATCGCCGGCTCGGCTCTGGCAGTCTCCGGAGGCGCCCTCATGGTGATTGGGGGATTCGCCAGCCATAGCTTCCTGCTGTCGGTCCTGGGCTTGATCGACGCAAACCTGGGCGGCTATCTGAGCGGCACGTCACTCTTCGCCGTTCAGGTTTCCATCTTGGTCATCTCGGCGTTGATCAGCCTCGGCGGCTTGACGGTGATCTCCGGCGGAGTGCTCATCTTCACCGGCCATCTGACAACTGGCAGGCTCTTGATAATGCTCGGGGGCGGCGCTGGATTCCTCGGTCTGCTTGTTTCGTTCGGTTACGCCGCGTTCACCACGGGAGTCTCCGGCGCGCTAAGCCATTCAGTCTATTGGATCGGACTCGTCTTGTCAGTCCTAGGAAGAAGAATCGCGAAGTGAGCTAGCTCCGCGACAGACCCCGGACAACTTGCAGGCACAGACTTCCCGACCCGCGCGAAGATCGAATCGGACGGAGAAGCAGCAGAGGTTGATTCGCCATTTTGGCCGCAATCGCGCACTTGCGAATCATTTTTAATGAGCGGAATCGGCGAAATGTCGGATGAAGTTTCTCTTCGTCACCTTCGAGGCGCTCTCCGCCGACCTCGCGTGGCAGCTGAAGAAGGAAGGCCACGAAGTGAAGTTCTATTGCCACGACCTGCCCGAGAAAGACGTCGGCGACGGATTCATCGAGAAAGTCGAACAGTGGGAGCCGCTGAAAGACTGGGCCGACGTCATTGTGATGGACGACATCGGGTTCGGTTCGAAGGCCGACCAGCTCAGGGCCGAGGGGAAGAAGGTGGTGGGCGGGTCCGCTTACACCGACAGGCTGGAGCTCGACAGGGAGTTCGGCCAGGCCGAGTTGAAGGCAGCAGGAGTCAACATACTTCCGAGCTGGAACTTCGACGACTTCGACAAGGCCATCGCCCTTGTGAAGGAGAAGCCAGACAGGTACGTGATCAAGCCGAGCGGGAAAGCCCAGAGCGAAAAGGAGCTCCTCTTCGCGGGCCAAGAGGAAGACGGCAAGGACGTTCTGGCGGTCCTCGAGCATTACAAGACGAATTGGTCCAAGAAAATCAAGGAGTTCCAGATTCAGAAGTTCGCCGAAGGAGTGGAGGTAGCCGTGGGCGCGTTCTTCAATGGTAAAGATTTCGTCTATCCCATCAACACCAACTTCGAGCACAAAAGGCTCTTCCCCCAAGAGATCGGACCGAGCACAGGCGAGATGGGCTGCTACGATGACGAGACCGAGGTGCTCACCGAAGAAGGATGGAGGCTCTTCAGAGAGCTCAACTACGACGACAAAATCTGCACGCTGAATCAGGCGACCCACGAGGTAGAATACCAGCGGCCCGAAGCCTTGGTCGCCTTTAGTCACCACAGGAAACTCATCTCGATTCAGAACCGTGCCATAGACATCATGGTGACGCCAGACCACAACATGTACTTACAGTCCCAACAGGACTTCAGGAAGAGAAGGAATCTTTTCCGCATGGTTAAGGCTAGGAATCTACAGTCACAGTCGGTTATCTGTAGAATAGGAACCTGGGTCGGAGTCGAACAGGAAATCTTCACACTTCCTTCCGTCGAGCTCGGACATTACGAAGGGCGTCAGGTCGTCTTCCACGAGTCTGGCGAGGTTTCGCTGCCAATGGACCAATGGCTGGCCTTTTTCGGAATCTGGCTTGCCGACGGACATGCCTCGAATGTCAAGGGGAGCCATAGTGTCGGAGTGGCTCAGAAGAAGCGGGGCAGCAAGGAGACGATTAGCGCCCTCCTGTCGCGGCTCCCCTTCAAGTTCGCAGAGCAGGAGACGCAGTTCACATGCTCCAGCAAGCAGCTTGGCCAGTACCTGATGCAGTTCGGCAGTGCTCCTGAAAAGTACGTCCCCGGATTCATCAAGCAGCTTAGCGCGAGACAGATACGCATCTTTCTTGACTGGTTCGCCTTGGGCGATTCCACCTTCATGAAGAACGGCTTCAGGATTTTCTACACCTCATCGAAGAGACTCGCTGATGACCTCCAGGAACTGCTGCTCAAGGCAGGGCGCTTAGGCGTAGTGAAAGCCCGGAAGAGGACCGGGCCAAGGCGGATAGCCGGCCATCTGGCGGACTGCTCCAGGACACAGTTCGAGGTTCATGAAAGAGTGAAGAAATTGAACCCCTGGATTGACAAGAGGGACATCCACCTGGTCGACTACGACGGTGACGTCTACTGTGCGACCGTGCCGAACCACGTCATGTATGTCCGAAGAAACGGCAAGCCATATTGGTGCGGCAATACTTCAATTTACTGGGCGAAGAGCAACCCCATCTTCGAAGCCACTCTGCTGAAGGCCAAGGACAAGCTCGCCGCCAGTGGCTACGTGGGATACATAGACATCAACTGCATAGCCAACGGGAAGGGCATCTGGCCCCTCGAATGGACGTCAAGGTTTGGGTACCCAACCATAAGCATCCAGATGGAAGGAATCACGAGCGAGTGGGGGCAGTTCCTCGCGGACCTCGCCGCAGGGAAGGACGCCCAGCTGAAGACGAAGAAGGGGTACCAGGTTGGAGTCGTCGTCTGCATCCCGCCTTGGCCGTTCGAGGACGAGAAGGCATTCAAGAAATACTCAGAGGGAGCCACCATTCTCTTCAGACGGCAGAGCCGCGAGGGTGTCCACATAGGCGAAGTGAAGCAGGAGAACGGCGACTGGCACATAGCAGGCAGGTCGGGCTACGCGCTCATAGTCACAGGGTCGGGAGCCACCATGGCCGACGCGATCGAGAAGGCCTATCTGAACGTCAGGAACGTGATGATACCGAACATGTTCTACAGGAACGACATCGGGCAGCGCTGGGGCCGAGACAGCGACATGCTGCTTAGCTGGGGATACGTCTAGCCCTGCTTCTCGAGCCAGTCCTCGAGGTCGTCCATGACCCCGCTCAGGCCAAGGTAGCGCCTACGCCTGAGCGCCTTGCCCAGGAAGTAGGAGAGTTCCCACCCTTCCACCACCTTGCCTTCCGTGGCAGACAGTATGGCGACTCTCGTTGTCGGGTACTTCACTTGACGCAGTGAACGCGCGACCGCGGCCGTGAGGCTGCTGACCTTGCACCAGGCCAAATCAGGATGTCCCTCTCCTTCGCGAGATGAAGTAGTAGGGGACAAGGACAACTAGGACCAGTTGCAGCGCCGACCCGCCGAGGAAGGTTACTGCCGGAAGCACGTCGCCGCCCGTCACGAAGGCCCAGTGGGATGATTGAGGGAGCGATGATACGAGCGCCAAGACGGCGAGGAAGAACGCGAGCGCGTAGGCTGGCCTCCGATACCTGAACATGAGCAAGGCGTCGGCGACGAAGAGGAACCAGCCCACAGCCACGAATTCGAAAACGAACGACGGCACCGCGCCGTACGCCTGGGCGAGGAAGAGGATGCCAAGAAGGACGGAGAGTAGCACCAGCGCCCGGATTGCCTTCTCGACACCGGACATCGAGTCCTGGAACGACCTCAAGAGTCCTTTCTCACGGGCTCTGTTTCCGGCGCGAATCGCCGTGGGCGCGCGTCACCCGGGACTGCTTTGAAGCGAGAAGCCTCTTCATCTTCGGCCCCATTGCGTCGAACACCGAGGCAAGGTTGTAGCCGGTCTCGGAGAAGGCGTGGGTCTCCTTGGGTGTGTAGACCGCCACAGAGACCTCATAGCGGGCGTGGTCGCCTGCGGCCTTCTTGGACTTTACAACCGCCCTGATTTCCTCCACGTATGGGAAGGCTTTCGACAACTCGGCGGAGAGCCGTTCGAACTTCAGCTTCGCCTCCGAGGCCTCCAACGGTTCCGATGGGAGCCCGACAATGTAGTATGGAGGGTTGCTGGATTGTCTTGCTGTCATGAGAGCTCGCTCGTTTCCTGCTTCAGCTTGCTTATAATCGATTCCGCCGTCCGAATTGACATTGCCATTATGGTCACCATCGGATTGACGGCAGGAGTCGTGGGGAAGACGCAGGCGTCTCCGATGAACAGGTTGCTCACCCGATGGAGCTCCCCGGTCGGGGCAGTGGGGCCACGGCGGGGGTCCGAGCTCATCCTGCACGACCCCATGATATGGGCGCTGAACAGCATCATCCTGTTGTAGGAAACGCCCGCCGACCTCACCCCTTCGACGAATCTGTCTATGTCGCTCTGGTTGAGGGGTGTCCTTCCGTCCCCTGCCAGAACTGGATTGTTGTGGGTGGTCCAGACCTGGACCGCGCCGGCGGCCGCGATTATCTTGGCTGTCTCTTCCATGCCCCGGACAAGCGTGGATCGGTCCTTGGCCTCGAGGTCGTACGACACCACGGGGAAGCCGGCCCGGTCGACCACGACCGTACCTGACGACCGCTCCCTCAGGAGCACTATGGAGGCCGTCGACCGAGAATAGTAACGCTGCATGAATTCCTTGTGCTGCCTGCCGTCGACCCAGGGAATCGAAAGGGCGAAGAGTCCTGGGTGGGCGGGGGCCGCCTCGACCCAGAATCCGTGGTAGGTCCCCTCGCAGTCGATGAACTTCCAGACGGCCACTGTCTGGGGAGGACCGGACCACGGTGAAATGACTCTGTCGAAGATCCCGCCCACTGCCACCGTCGGGTCAAGCCTCAGGAACCGCCCCAGGTTCCTGTCCCTGACACCCGACCTCAACAGCAGTGCCGGTGTTTCGATGCCGCCGCAGGCCACGACCACGGCCCGGGACTTCACTTCCACGCGGCAGCGCTTCGACCCGACACTCGCGGTCCCGACGATTCCCCTTGCTGCGCCGCCCTCGATGACAACCCTCTCGACCCTCGTGTCGAAGAGGAACCTGGCGCCGCGGCCTTGCGCGGCCGGCAGGTAGTTCATGGACGTGGACTGCTTGCAGGCGTAGGTGCACCCGTAGGTACAGTAGTCGCATCGCTGCTGGCAGCCGACCGCGTTCCTCTGGATCAGCTCGTAGTCCGTGCCCTCCTTGTAGCCCAGGGCCCGGCACCCGTCCCAGAGCGCCTGGTTGTTGGGGTTCCGCTGGCTCTCCTGTCCGTTCACCCGAATGGCCGCCCACACTTCGTCGAGCTGGGATTGGAAGCGCTCTCCGGCGACTCCCCCAAGGCCGAAGTCACTCTCCCATTCGCTCAGGACCCTCCCGGGAGGCTTCAGGCATGTGTTCCAGTTCACCGTGGTCCCGCCCCCGGCCCCCCTTCCAGCCAGGAGGACGAAGGAGAGGTCCTTGGTTGCCGCCGTCCCGCTCTGCTGAAAGAGCTTCTGCATCATGGGCAGCTCGCTCCTCTGGAACGTTTCGGAGGTCTGGTAGGGCCCCTGCTCCACGACCACCACGCTGAAGCCCGCCTCGCTCAGCTTGGACGCGATCACGGAACCGCCAGCTCCGGAGCCGACGACGCAGACGTCGCACTCGAGCTTCGAGTCGGCCGTCGGGTCCAGAGGAGAAAGCATGAGCCCCTCCGGCATCGGCACGTGCGGCGACTCGTCTGGGCCAGGGTAGCCTATCTCCGCCCAGTTGGGGTTCAGCCCGCGCGCGTCGGTAGATGCGTACGCCAGGAAGCAGACGAGGCGCTTCAGGGCCTGAAAGGCCGTGCGCTTCAGAGGGATGCGACTGTCACGCCAGTGGGAGAGGTAGGCCTGCCTTTCCGAATCGCCCATCGCGGAGACCTTCGAGGGCGACCCCGAGAGCACCAGGTTGTAGGCCCTGCTGTCCATCACGCGAAGCACCCGACGGAAGTCTTCCGCGTTCTGGGGCTGGAGCGCAGTCTCGACGGTCCGAGCGAGCACCTCGTCGACCGAGAAGTCGGAGGCTCTGCGGCCGAAGAACTCAGAGTCGCCGCCGGCGGCTGGGAAGACGGCGTCGCACAGGGCGCGGAGAGTACGCCGCTCCTGCTCGGAGAGCCTCAACGGGCTCCCGCCGGAGGCCGCGCTATTAAGATGCTACAGCTGGAGCACCTGCGGAAGGTCGGCGAGGGAACCCACCACCTCGTCGGCGCCTTCGCTCCGCAGCTTCTCGACAGTGTGTGTCCCGGTCGCCACAGAGACCACCCTCAATCCAGCAGCCTTGGCAGCCATGATGTCGTATGGGCTGTCACCGACGTAGACCACCCTCTCCTTCGGGAGGGCGAAGAGCGACACGGCCCGGCTCAGCCCCTCGGGCCTGGGTTTCATGGCGTCGACGTCGTCCCTCGTCAGCACGAAGTCGAAGTAAGCCGACAGAGAGCTCCGTTCGAGGACACGAGAGGCCGCTCGCCTTCCACTGTTGGTCAGCACGCCCAGCCTTGCGGACCTTGCCTTGAGCGAAGCAAGGACCTCCTTCGCGCCCGGGAAGGCTGAGACCGACTTCCCGCTCTCGAGCTCGAAGTCGTCCAGGATGGAGAACAGCCGCCTCCTGACAGACTCGAAGTCGGCCCTGACCGTCCCCGCTGCCAGCTGGCCCCGCGCCGCGTCTATCAGGCTCTGCGTGGGGGACGTGAAGCTGAGGCCGGATACGTCGAACCCGGACTTCGAAAGTTCGGCAAACAGAGCCTTCCTCGAACCCTGGACGTCGAACTTGAAGGTGACGAGGGTGCCGTCGACGTCGAAGAGGACTC
>CAZENV010000042.1:0-6623 GCA_964513805.1 uncultured Nitrosopumilales archaeon | reverse complement strand
CCTCCTGTAGTGCCTGACCAGGCTCCTCCAAAACTCGCTTAGCGCGCTCTCCGGGACTAACCTGCGAAAGAGTTTCTCGAAAAGAGAACCAGACCCGTCGAGAAAAAGATACAAATACGAGGAAAATCGGGTTTTCGAAAGCTATGGCAGAAGTTCCCACGCCAGCGCCAGAGAAGCCGGCAGAGCCGGCGAAGGTCTTCGCGGGCGCGGTGTACGAGTGCGTGAGATGCGGCACGCGGACGACCCAGGAGGAGCTGTCGCGGCTCCCCGAGGTAAAGTGCATCTGTGGATACAGGGTCTTCAGAAAGGCGCGGCCCCCCGTCGTCAAACAGATCAAAGCAGTCTAGCCATACGTCTTAGGGTTTCGTCATCTGCCTAACCCAGCATGTTGCAGGCGCCTCATCGTTTATGTATGCGACGGCGCGGGGCGCTTTCGATTCTCAGATGCACGTCATGAGAAGCAAGGTTCCTGCTGCAATCAGAGGCTACGGCGCCTACGTCCCGTACTACCGTCTGCCTACGACCGAGATAGCGAGGGTCTGGAAGGGCGGCGGGACGGGGCCGAACCTGGAGAAGGCTGTGGCCGGCCTCGACGAGGACGTGGCTACCATGGCCATCGAGGCGTCCAGGACGGCAATGAAGATGGCCGGCGCAGAGCATCTCGGAGCTGTCTTTGTCGGCACCGAGTCGAAGCCTTACGCTGTCAAACCGACCAGCACAATAGTCGCCCAGGCGCTCGGGCAGCACCACACGCTCGCTGCCGACCTGGAGTTCGCCTGCAAGGCGGGGACGGAGGCGATGCAGGTAGTCATGGGACTTGTCGGTTCGGGCATGATTGACGCTGGGCTTGCGATCGGCATGGACACAGCGCAAGGGAGACCTGGCGACGACCTCGAATACACGGCTGCCAGCGGAGGAGCGGCGTTCGTGATCGGGCAGAAGGACAGGGACGCGATCGCTTACTTCGACTGCAGCACCTCCTTCGTATCGGACACGGGCGACTTCTGGAGGAGGCAGCACCAGAGGTACCCGAGACACCTCTCCAGGTTCACGGGGGAACCTGCATACTTCCATCACATTGAGAAGGCGGTCACGACGCTCTTCGAGGAGACCGGCCACAAGGCGAGCGACTTCGACTACGCCGTCTTCCATCAGCCCAATCCCAGGTTTCCCGTGGAAGTGGCCGCGAGGCTGGGTTTCAACGCTGACCAGATCAAGACGGGACTGCTCAATCCCATGATAGGGAACACCTACGCTGGCTCGTCGCCCATAGGCTTGGCAGCAGTGCTCGACGAAGCCGAACCCGGCGACAAGATCCTGATGGCGAGCTTCGGATCGGGCGCTGGCTCTGATGCGTTCTGCATCGAAGTCATGGACGGCATAAAGAAGAAACGCGGAACCAACCCCACGGTAAAGTCCATGCTTCAGAGAGGGACCAAGATTGACTATTCAACATACACCAAGTACAGGGACAAGCTTCACAGGTAGTGACAGGCTTGGCTAACGGAAGGGCTTACGTCGCTTCGGTCGGCTTCACAAAGGTGGCGGACCACTGGGAGAGCTCTATCCTCGACCTGGCCGTCCAGGCTGCGAGGGCGGCACTGAAGGGAGCGCCCGCAGTGAAGCCACAGCAGATTTTCGTCGGGAACATGTTCAGCTCCATGGGGGCGAACCAGGAGCACCTCGGAGCTCTAGTAGCAAGCGCGCTGGGCTACGAAGGCGTCGCAGCGTTCAAGGTCGAGGCGGCATGCGCGTCTGGCGCATCGGCTTTCAACGTGGCCTACAAGCTGGTGAAGTCGGGCGCGCTCGAAACTGCGCTGGTGGTCGGAGTGGAGAAGATGCGGGATCTGGAGCCGGAGGCCATCTCACAGGCCCTGGCCATGGCGGAGTCCTTCGAGTACACACAGTTCGTGGGAGCGACATTCGCGGCGATGAACGCGCTGCTGGCAAGACTCTACATGGAGCAGACCGGTGTGACCCGGGACGAGCTGAGCTCAATCCCAGTCATCGACCACAAGAACGCGGTGACCGCTGAGCACGCACAGTTCAGACGCGCCATAACGCCCGAGATCGTGGCCCGGTCAGCCATGATCGCCGACCCGCTGAGGCTCTTCGACTGCGCGCCCGTCGGCGACGGCGCGGCCGCGGTCCTCCTTGTTGGGGAGAAGGCGGCGGCCGAATCCAAGAGCCTAGTCGAGGTGCTGGGTGGCAGGATAGCGACCACGGTCTTCAGCGTCTATGACAGGAAAGACATGCTGAAGTTCACAGCCACGGAGGAAGCGTTCAAGGCGGCCATGGAGGAATCGGCGGTGCCCAGGTCGAAGCTCGACTTCGCCGAAATCCACGATGCCTTCTCCGTGGTGGGGGCGCTGGCCCTCGAGGCCATGGGCTTCTCGAAGAAGGGACAGGGGTCCAAAGACGCTGCGCAGGGCAAGTACAACTTCGACTCGGAGATGCCGATCAACACCTTCGGAGGTCTGAAGGCAAGGGGTCACCCCGTGGGCGCAACGGGCCTCTACCAGATTGCGGAGGCCTGCCTGCAACTGACAGGGAAGGGGGGGAAGAACCAGCTGAAGGAGGCCGAATACGGAGTCACACAGAACGTCGGCGCGGTCGACACCACCAGCGCCGTGCACGTCTTCGGGAGGGCGGCCTAGTTGGCGATACAATACTGGCGGCAGAGGGACAGGTACTACAGACTGATAGGCAGCAGGTGCACGAAGTGCGGAGCAGAGTTCTTCCCGCCGGTCTACAAGTGCAGGAAGTGCGGGTCTGAGAGCGTGGAGGACGCGGAGATGCCCAAGAACGGCAAGATACTCACCTACACCCAGCTTCACGAGCCGCTCCCCGGCTTCGAGGCCGAGGCGCCTTTCTTCCTGGCCGTGGTGGAGCTGGAGAACGGCGGCAGGGTTCTCAGCCAGGTGGTAGATTGCCCGGAAGAATCGGTGAAGATCGGAGCCAAGGTGCGCGCCGTCGTCAGGAGGGTCAGGGTGGACGGCGAGTCGGGCCAGATTCTGTACGGATACAAGTTCGTCGTAGAAGGCTAGTCTTCGGGGTTCGGGTCTCCGCAGGGCGCGCGTCTCCGCGAATCCGTCCTAATCGGTGGGAATCGACCGGGGCGTTCCCTTCCTGACGAGTACCGCATCACCCTTCCGTACCCAGACCACTCTGTCCTCTCTGTGGTGCGCGGACTTCAGTTTCAGAATGTTCTGTACGTGTTTCGGAATCGCCGCTTTTCCTTCTATGCTTAGGAGTGTCTTCCTGAAACTCGACTGCGGCGTTCCTTTCCTGACAACGACCTCATCCCCCTCTTGGGTCCACAGTATCTTCTCCTTCTTGTGGAGCTTGGACTTCAGTTTCAACATCTCTCTCACCTGTCTTGGGACGGTCGTCCTTCCTCCTGCGCTGACGGTAGTTATTCCGAGTGTAAGTTCGATTGTCAACTCTGCGAGTGAAGGGTACTGACCACCCGTACTTATCCGCCTACGCTTGGCGGAGCTGATCTCACACCGCTGGCAGACCAGATTCGCCACCGGGGGAGCATGCGCCACAGGAGGGTTGCAGTCTGCGCCTTGATGGGTGCGGGGTCCTTCGATGACAGATTGCCTCGATTGAGGCCTCCTTCGGCTACAAGTCCGCCGTAGAGGACTGGAGGTCTCTTCGCAGAAGCGGCGGCCTTTGCCCCGGACTTGGACGGCTCTTCCAGGGTTGGGCTCCGTGTCGACAGCGATGCAACACGGCTTACTGTGTCAGGGCGACCTCGGCTGCAGCCGCCCCGAACCTACCCCTGATGTACCGAGAAAGCACGGGCGCCTGTATGGTTATGGAGAGGAACGCGACGCCAAGGACCATGGTCGTGATTGTCTGGGCGTCGCTTTGGGATACGACTGCGGATGCCCCCAGCGAAGCGGCCAGCGCTATCGAAAGGGCACCGCGGAACCCTCCAAGCACTGCGACGTTGCTCCATGAGAAGGGGAACTTCTCGCCCACCTGGCTGAAGAGAGCCAAGATTGGGTAGGCGGACGCAGCCCTGGCCACTGTGACCGCGAAATAGGCGGCAAGAATCGGAATCAATGCGACGTAGACGGCCCCCAGATTGGTCTCGAACCCGATCATCAGGAAAGCTACGGAGTTGCCGAGGAATGACGCTATCCCCCAGAAGGTCGAGATCGTCTCCCTCGCGGGAGAGGTCGAAGCGGAGACGATCGTGACGTTACCGAAGTAGAGGCCCACTATGGCGACCGCAATCAGGCCAGACACTCCGAGCCCAGACGCGAAGACGTAGGACCCGTACACCGCGGAGACTGTGACGATCGTCTGCGCGAGCCCGTCTTCAATGGCCGAAGTGACTCTGCTGGCTGCCAGAGCGACCAGCAGTCCCACGACGGCCCCTCCCGCCATGGTGACGATGAAGAGGGATACCGAATTGAACAGCGGGATGCGGGGCAGGTTCACAGAAGAAAGCAGGATGCTGAATATCACGATGGCTGTCGCATCGTTGAAGGCCGCCTCGACTTCCATGAGCGTCGAGAGCTTGAGCGGGACCTTCGTCCTGCGAAACACCTCGAGCACAGTCACCGCGTCCGTGGGCGATATGATCGCTGCAAAGAGCAGGGCGGCCACCAGCGAAAGACCCGCAAGGCTCCAAAGGATGACGCCGGCGACGAGTGTGGCGACAATGACTCCGACCGTGGCGAGAACCAGCGACGGACGCACCACGCTCCTCAGGCTCTCTGTGTCGACGTGCATCATCGCCTCGAAGATCAGCGGCGGAACCACCAGGCTGACGAACAGTCCTCCCTGGACGAGGGTGACGTACACCGACCTCATCTGCGAGACAGCGTCCACTATGGTGTTGGAGACCAGGTTGGAGCCCAGACTCGGAAGAGAGGCAAAGGCTGTGACCCCTATCCCCACGAAGACCAGCACCAGGGTGTACGGAAGCTTCGACTTGATCGCCAGCAGCTCGGACATCACCATCACCAGCAGGAAGGCTGTGAGGACTATCTCGATCGGTGCGACGGCCACATCCGAGTTCCGCCCCGCTGGGAAATAAGTGTTGGGCAGTCTGCGGTCCGTTTCGCCGACGGATTCGACAGAGCCGCGGATTCCGTTGCGGATCGACAGGTTGGGCCCTGGCCGTCCGCCATCGGCCGCAGCCGCGCCGCAGGACAGGCCTCCGAGTGTCACGAGAAGCCGAACGCAATCTCATATATCCATCGCATTCGCCGGGCTGGGCGTGTCTTTCGAGGAAGTGATGCGGCTCGCCCAGCAGAAGGGTTTCTTCTTCAAGTCGGCCGAATCCTATCCGAATTCCCCCGCCGGATTCTGGGATTACGGTCCTCTTGGCGTGTCGATGCGGAACAAGTTCGTCGAGCTTTGGCGCAGGTTCCTGGTGAAAAGGGAGGGCATGGTGGAGATTGACGGGTCGCAGATACTGCCGAGGGCGGTCTTCGAGGCTTCGGGACACCTCTCAAGCTTCACTGACCCGTTCGTGCAATGCGCAAAGTGCGGCTCGGTATTCAGGCCTGACAAGCTGATCGAAGAGAAGACTGGGCGGCAGACGCCCGAGAAGCTTGAAGACCCGGAATACGACAGGCTGATGGCCGAGGCAGGAGTGAAATGCCTGAAGTGCGGCTCCGGCTTGGCCGGGACCAAGAGATTCAACATGATGTTCAAAGTCAGCGTGGGCGCCCAGCAGGAGGAGGCCTACCTCAGGCCCGAGACCTGCCAGTCCATATTCGTGGACTTTCCGCTCCTGTTCAAGACGCAGCGGATCAAGCTCCCCGTGGGGTTCGCCCAGGTCGGCAGGAGCTTCAGGAATGAGATAGCACCCCGTCAGGGGCTGCTCAGGCTCAGGGAACTCAACCAGGCCGAGGTCGAGGTGTTCTTCAACCCGAAGAAGACCGACCTCCCGGAATTCGGCGCCAGGTCGGCTGAAACGCTGACATTCATGAAGCCCGACGGAAGCACCTACGAGGCAAGCGTGGGTGACTCGGTCAAGACCGGGACCGTCCCCAACATGCTGATAGGATACTACCTCGCGCTCATCCAAGGCCTCTACGTCGCGTCTGGCGTCGAAAGGTCGAAGATTCGCTTCAGGATCCTCTCGGAGGAGGATCGGGCGTTCTATTCGAAGGCCGCCTACGACTTCGAGGTCAACACTTCAGGGGGATGGGTCGAGCTCGTGGCCTGCAACTACAGAAGCGACTACGACCTTGGGCGCCACTCCAGCGTGAGCGGGACCGACTTCGCGGTCGACGACGAAGGCGAGAAGGTGCTTCCTCACGTGTTCGAGCTCTCGCTGGGAGTGGACAGGAGTCTCTATGTGATCCTCGAAGGCTCGATGAAGACGGACGGTGACAGGCGGGTGCTCCAGGTCCGGCCGTTCCTCTCGCCGGTCAAGCTCGGCGTCTTCCCACTGGTCAACAAGGACGGCCTGCCGGAGCTGGCAGAGAAGGTCTACAGGGAAGTGGTGGACGTCGTCGACGCATTCTACGACGATTCAGGCTCTATAGGGAGGAGGTATGCGAGGGCAGACGAGGTCGGGTCCCCATTCTGCTCCACCGTGGACAACGACTCTCTCAACGATTCCTCGGTCACGATCAGGAGCAGGGACACCA
>CAZENV010000041.1:0-19865 GCA_964513805.1 uncultured Nitrosopumilales archaeon | reverse complement strand
TCTCTTCTTTCTCATCTTCTTTTTCTTCACCCTCCACCTGAGCAGGTAGCGACTCCGTCTCCTGACACGGAGTCGCGAGCGAAGGGCCAGCCGATTGGAACGCCTTACGTATCAGCCAAGTGGTTAGCCATGCTCACTGAGGCAATCATCCGCGATACAGCCAAGTCTCCTTAAATCACAGGTCGCTATTTATCGCTGGCATGAGCGAAGTCAAGACCTTCTTTCGGTTCTGCCCTTCTTGTGGAAGAAGATTCCACATAAGACTCGTGAGCAAGAAGCTCATAGGCGATAGGAAGGAGACGACCGAAGTCAAGGAGCCATTGATTCCGCTACACTACGGTAGATATCAGACAAATCCCGTATTCCTCGAACAAGATGTGCCCATCATCGTTGACGTTCAGGAGTTCCAATACAGCTACCAGTGCATCCATTGTGGGCACGTTTGGTCTGAAATGCATGTGAAAGCAGGCAAAGTCTGAAGCATTGGAAGGTGATTACCCAACCCGCAACACCCTGACCGCTTCACCCGCGACAGGAAACGGGGTCAAATCACCCAGAGACAGGACAATGTCCAAGCCTTACGCCGACGCGGTTACATATGCTAGACGCCGTTCTTAGACGCTTTCCTCCCTTATGGATGCATTCAACAGGATAAGCGCAGGAAGCTATCCGTGGTCTCCAAGATTTACGACCGGGATTCTTTCCCACGACCATTTTACATTATATGCATGCTGATGAATGAATCTCGAACGAAATTCGGATAGACCTCGGTTTTCTCTGCCCTGAAGTTGAGGATTCAGAAAATCAAACGCATACCTTCCGGCCCACCTTATCCCAGTACCCATGCCATGAGATGCAGACACATAGCCACGTAGAACCTTCTCTTCTGCGGCGTCCTCTACGTACTCTTGGAAGGCCTGTTGCGCTCTGCCGAGGAACTCTGCCACCTTGGCCAATCCCTTTCAGGCTTCCCTCCAATGGTTTCCTTCCTTGGTCGCCGAGCCCCACTCCCGAGGGATGGCTTCCCCCAATAATCGTTTCATCTTCTCGGGCATGTAAAGGGTGCTTGTCAGTCCGTTGAGAGGGGTCAGCTCTCGTTGTATCTCGTGGAGCAAGTGGACTGGGTCAGCCAGCGCGTATGCCATCACATCTTGGAAGGCGTCAGGCTTGATCTCGGCCTTCTTTGGAACCCGGACTACCGGGGCTCCAAGAGCTTCGAGGCCTCTCTTGATTTTGACGTCGGAGAGGCTGGTCTTCTCCTTCAGCTCTGCCCAGGTGAGCGCACGTGATTCTTCTCGGGCCTTCCTAATCGTCTCTCCACGGACGGAACGCATAGCTGCCTGCGTGGTATTCAGGGGTACTAAGCTGGTGCAAGTTCACTTACATCAAGAGTGGTCGGGAATCAACCTGGGTACTTTCGCCTCCCAAACAGAAGTCAGCTCCCCGGTCCTCAGGCTTGCTCTGCGTCATTGAGCCTTGATTGAGCCGAGCGTTGACTCATAGGTGATTGACTCATGTGCGCTTAGCCTGCGTTCTTTGGAACGATACGATTACGTCCGCCACGAGTTTCTTCGAGACGACCAACCAGGCTACCGAGCTCCAAGATCCTGTGCTAGAGAAGATGCGTCGGCTGCTAGAGGGCATCGACAAGATTCTTGCTGATTTGAGAAGTGATGGAAGCTCGAGCGACCAGATACCCAGCCTTCCTCGGCTTCGGCGTTCGCACCATCGACAACTGCTTGCTGAGCCTGAATCGAATGCCTGATTAGTACTGGAGAGTCGAGCCGCTCTTGCAACTGGACTTGCTATTCACCCACCTGATGCACCACCCCCCGCTGCCCCACGCTTAGGCCGGGTGACCACATTTTCGGCCGTTGTAGTCACCTCCTGAGAGCAGCCTTGAGCCTCCTGTACTCCTTCAGCATCAAATCGAGCGTGGGTCGCAGGTTTCCACTGGTCTGATACTCCCTCAGGGCCTCATAGTACTCCTTCCTCTTCTCCAGCTCGATGTTCATAGGAGGAAGTCCGTGCTTGATCAGGAGATTGATCAGAAGAAGCCTCCCCACCCTGCCGTTCCCGTCTTGGAACGGGTGGATGGTCTCGAACTGGTTGTGTACCACGGCCGCTAGGACGAAGGGTGGATATTTCCTCGCGTTGTCATTGTACCATCTGGCCAGCCTCCTCAAGAGAGCATCGACCTGTCTTGCCGGGGCTCCCTGGTGCACTACCTTGCCCTGGCTGTCAACAACAGACACCTCGACCCCGCTCTTCTGCCTCGTCTCTCCGGCGAATGGCTTGGAGTTCTTGAAGACGATTCTGTGGAGTTCCTTGATTAAGTCCAGCGAGATGGTGTCTCTGGTCTCTCGGATGTACCTGACCGCCTCGGCGACCCCGAGCGTCTCGGAGATCTCCTCCTTGCTCTTCGGCGGCCACCGCCTGTCCGCGAGGACCTGCTTGACCTCTTTCTTCGAGACGGTGGAGCCTTCTATGGCGTTGGTGTCGTAGGTGAACTCTTCGGTGAAGTTCTTCCAGTCTTCCTCACTGAGGTGGGCGAGCTTGATCTCCACCTTGGTCGTCAAGAGGGTAATCTCCTTGATCTCTTGTGGTGACAGTACCGTCCTGTAGGGGTCGCCGATTCTCTTCGCAGCTGCGACCTTCTCCCCCAGCGTTGCCTTTGCAGCCTTGGCGAGCCCGGCGACTTCCTCCTCGCCCAAATCCGTGCCCAGGAAGACCCTGAGCTTCCGCACCTTGGAATTGGCCCTGTAGGAGTGCGCGAGGTAATACTTCCTTCTGCCATAAACAAGGCGCGTTTCTACGTGCACAGGAGTTGATAGGTGACTACATATTTAACTACAATCCTCTGAGGTGACTACGCCAAGGCATGCGGCTGCTGCGGATTTTCCCCCACCAGCTCACGTTGGAGATGCTGACGGCAAGCAGTAACAAGAAACAGTTTCACCCTCCTAGGGTTGGCCGCTCAATTTCTCGATAAGTCCTTATAGTTCGAGCCACCCTCAACTGATTCGGATGACGCTTCAGCTTCCTGTTCCAGTACTGGTTACCAGGGAAGGAAAGTGGTTCGTGGCCTCTTCTCCCATACTTGATGTGGCCACACAAGGTAGGACTGAAAAGGAGGTCAAGGAGAACCTCGCCGATTTGATCAATGAATACCTTCGAGACCCGGATACCCGGGTCGTCTCTGGAGGAGCTAATGTCGCTCTCCTTGGCGAACATACCAGTAAAGATACCGAAAGGCATCCTCCATGGCAAGACTGCGTCCTATTCCTCGTCGTAAGATAATCGAGGTTCTGAGATTAAACGGGTTTGAGGAGGTCAGGCCTGGGAAGCATGCCACTTTCAAGAAGAAGGTCGGGGACCGGGTCCTAACGACGTGGGTGCCGCATCACGGCGAAGTTACCGTATTCGTAATTCAGTATATCATCAAACAGGCTGAAAAAGAGCGCTCGGAATTCGAGTGAGGGCCCGGAAGCCCGGCGTGTCCACCCGTCTGCCCCGGATTGATCTCCTCAGGCCCGGGGTAGAGAATACCTCCTTGAATTTACGAACTCTTCTTCTCCTCAAAGGCTTCCTTGGACTTCAGGCCGGAGTTAACAAAACCCTGTAGAAATTCCATGGGGAAGATGTACTTCGTCGACGGGCTCGCTCCGAGGGCCTTCAGGGTGTCCAGATACTGCAGTATCATGGTCTTCGAGTCGATCCCCTTGGCCGAACCGAAGATCGTGGTCAGGGCTTCGGCGTAGCCTTGGGCCCTCAGGATGGCGGCCTGCCTGTCTCCCTCGGCCCTGAGTATGACCGATTTCTTGTCTCCCTCGGCCACGAGCACGGTGGACTCGCGCTTGCCGTCCGCCTCCGTGACCATAGCCCTCCTGCTCCTTTCGGCCGACATCTGCTTGACCATTGCCTCCTGGACGTCCTGAGGCGGCCTGATCTCGCGTATCTCCACGTTGGTGACCTTGATGCCCCACCTTTCAGTGACCTCATCCAGCTTCGTCCTCAGCACCTGGTTGATCTGTTCCCTCTTGGCCAGCAGCTCGTCAAGGGGGATGTCGCCCACCACGGCTCTGAGCGTCGTCGTCGCAATGCCTATGGATGCCCCCTCGAAGTTCTGCACCTGGACCACGCTCTGGGTCGCCTCCAGGACCTTGTAATAGATCAGGAAGTCGATGTCGGTTGGCGCGTTGTCCTTGGTGATGCAGGTCTGGTGTGGCACTTCTAGGTATCGTTCCCTGAGGTCTATCTTCTGCAGCCTGTTGATGAACGGGAAGATGAAAACGACGCCGGGTCCCTTTGCGCCGACCAGCCTGCCGAGTGTGAAGACGACGACCCGCTCGTACTCACGGACGATGCGGATGGAGTATCCAATGAAGGCTATGACTATGACGACCACAATCGCGACGATGACGTAGTTGATGATGTCGGCTGTGGCCAGCGCAGCCAGGGCGAATGGGTCTGTCAAGTTCCCAGCTTCTCTACAATCAGCTCCAGTCCCTTCACCGCTTTAACTCTTACCCGGTCGCCTCGCTTCAGAGGCGTCTCGGAAATCACGGTCCACTGCTCGGCATCGACGAGTGCGACACCCTTGGCTGGAGGCTCGAGGTCCGACTTCATCGTCCCTTCCTTTCCGACGTTCCTTGACAGGTCGATGGCCTTCGGCCTGCCCATGAGACCCTGCCTTATCCTCCTGAGGTACAGGCTGCCCAGGACTATGGCCGCGCCAAACGCCACAATGAGACCGTAGGTGATGTCGGGTATCCCTGAGAAGTTGGCGCCGGGCAGCGACGGGTTGCTGGGCGAGCTCGGCGGGAATTGGAAGATGAGCAGGAAGCCCACGACGAAGATGACCACCCCGATGAGGGAGCTGACGCCGTGCTGCGTCTTCACCTCGAGGAAGATGAACGCCGCTCCCACGATCATCAGCACTATGGCCAGGGGCGACGCCCCGAATACCCCCAGTCCGAACAGGGCTATTGCCATGACCACCACGCCGACTATCGACAAGACGAGCGTCGGGTGGTAGATGTCTATCAGGACCGCCGACACCCCCAGCAGGAACAGGAGGCTGGAGACGTTGGGGTCGCTGAATATGGATATCAGGGTCGGGCGGATCCCCGGCGTCTCTATCGGCGTCGAAGCCGGGACCCCAAGGGCGGTCAGGGCAGCGGAAAGCGACGAAGAGTTGAGCACCCCGTCCACCACGTGGTACCTGAGCGCCTGATCGTAGGTGTAGGAGACCCCCTGGGTGACCATGAGCGCCGTGGCCGTGTCGTTCCTTCCGTTGCTCTTGGTCAGGGTCTGCATGTAGGAGGTGAACGCGTTGATGTCCTTCCTCAGCGTGGTGTTCTCCTCGCCCGTCGGTATGCCGGAGACGATGGGGGTGGCCGAACCGATGGTCGTCCCAGGCACCATGTAGATCTTGGTGGAGGCCTCGGCTATGTATGAGCCTGCGGAGAACGCGAACGCCCCCTGCGGAGCAACCAGCGTGATGAACGTTCCTCCCCACTGCTGGTAGCTGGAAATGGAGGCGACCATGGATTCCATGCTGCCGCCGTCGCCGCCGTTGGTCGTGAGCACGAACACCAGGTGGCCGGCGCACGCAGCCTGGGCGTTGCCCACCACAGTGGAAAGGAAGTCGGCCGACCCTGGGTCGATGTTCCCATTGAGCGAAGCCACGTAGTAACCGGACCGAGCCGAGCAGGCCTGCGCGCGGGCACTGCTCATCTGCATTGCGAGCAGGACGAGCGCAAGTCCGAGAACTGCGAGTCTCCGGGTCTTCAAGGCGCTGTCTCTTCTCGCCCGATGTAGCATAAATAGTGTTTCAATCAAAGCGAACGAGGGCAAACGGTGTCAAAGCCCAAGGTTACCGTGGTGCAGCATCCGATGGTGCTGGAGCAGCTGACGCTTGCTCGGAACAGGCGCAGCAGCCAGGTCGCGTTCCGCAAGGCCATCTACAGGCTCGGACGTTTCCTGGCCTACGAGTTTCTCAAGACCATGGAGACGGACAAGTTCGGGATCGACACGCCGCTGGGCCCGACGACCGGCTACAAGGTCAAGGGCAACGACAAGGTAGTCATCATAATGGTGCTCAGGGCCTCGATTCCGTTCGTGGAGGGCATGTACAAGAACCTCCCCTTCGCCAGGACCGGGGTCATCAGCGCATGGCGGGGGAAGGCGCCCGACTTCCCAATCGAGGTGAGCTACGCCAAGATCCCCAACATCCACCATGACGACGTGGTGATAATTGCCGACCCCATGCTTGCGACTGGGCACACGCTGCTGGAGGTCGCCAAGAAGGTCGTGCAGAAGGGGAAGCCGAAGAGGCTGGTCTTCTTCTCTGTGTTGGCTACCATGAAGGGGATAAACTACGTCCACAGGCGGTTCCCTAAAGCCGAGTTCTACACCTGTGGGATCGACCCCGAACTCAACGGTCATGGTTACATCGTGCCCGGGCTGGGCGACGCAGGAGACAGGGCCTTCGGGTCCCCATCGTAGACGCTCCGACGCCGAACGCGTCCCGTCCCGCATCCGCGGTCAGACTCATCCCGGGAGACGGGGAGCCGGTCGCGGGGGAACCCGGTCAGCATGGAAAGAGGGCGGCGCGGGTCCGAAGGTGACGGCCTGTTCACTCTTCCTGGGAGACTCTGAATTCGCAGTGGTCGTCGCCCCTCGAGACGCAGAGTTCCTCTGAGCACCGGACGCGCCTTTCAAAGAGCTCTTCCAGGAACCCGGCGACGTGACCCCTGAAGATTTGGCTCGACGGAGCCGCGGGCTCGTGACCCTCGCATTCGAAGCAGTCTTCGAGATACAGGGTGACCTTGAGCGGGTCAGCAGAGTCGACCACTGCCCTCGTCCTCGCCCAGCCAATAGCTGAATACGTCTTTGCGAACTCGGGGAACCTGTCCCTGACGAACTCCCTCCCTAGGAGGCCGGACCAGAACCGCCCGGTGCTCCTTCCCGCGGATCCACCCTCCTCGTATAGGAGGAGGTCACCTCCCTCCCCGAGAAGCGTTCTGATTCGCGAGAGCATGGCCCGAAAGACGGGCTGCCGGAATGCGACTACTCTCTGGCCGCCAAGAACGACGGCGGGTATGTGCCGTGCTCGAAGAGCAGGCCGTCCGAAGACTCGTTCACGTCTGCCTCGACCACGTACCTACTGCCCTCGACCAGGCGCTACAGGCCCTCCCTCCCCGGGTTGCCGTGCGTGGCCTGCCCGAAGGTGTTGAACACGCCGACCCCGGCGTCAGCCTCTACGTATCCGCTGGTCGATTCGAGGTTGAGGCCCGCGTCCGCCAGCCTCTTCAGGACGTCGGCGAGTGCACCGGGAACGTTCCTGAATCTCGCCCGGACCTGAAACGCCACATGCTTCTGTGAGTAGTAGACCACGGGGAGGTGTGTGTAGTGAGACAGCGGCTGGGATGGTCGTGGCCCGGCCTCCTTCCGGCTCTGCCGGGCGGGTATCCGTTCTACCTTCTGCCCCTCGGCCGACGGCGACAGCTTGAACTCGCAGGACTGGCCGCCCTCGGCGACGCACTTCAGTTCGGTGCAGGTTATCTTCACTCCCCACAGCCCCTCGTGGAAGCCGCCGATGTAGCCTCTGACGAACTGGCTGAAGGGCCTGTCTGAAGTCTGCCCCGTGCACTCAAGGCTGCCATCCACGAGGTAGGTCCTCTCCTCCGAGGGGCCGCCAGACTTGACAACTCGGGTCCTTCCCCATCCCCTGGCCTTGAGCCCGTTCAGGATCTGCAACTCATGTCTCCCGAGCCGATCCATCCCCGCAATGGCTGCAAGCTGGTTCGCCTCAAACCTCCCGGCAGCCAACCCCTCCTCGAAGACGATGGAGTCGCCGCCGCTCCCGAGCAGCTCCCTTGCGCGGCGGAGCATCCTGGCGAAAGTCTCTTGCCTGATTAGAATCACCCGTTCTCCAGTCCCAATCCTGACAGCATACGGCTCCTCGAACATCATCCCGTCGTCGCTGAGTTCGACTTTGCAGCTCGTCACGTTCGGGCAGTCGCGGATGATCGCCTCCAAGTCATCCGCGCTCGGTGACGCAACGGGCAACGTCACGAAGAGGCTGCTCACGAAGCTCTGTCGTCGAGGTTCGACACCGACAATGACAAGAGGTCGAACCCGCGCGAGGATAGCTGCGAGAGGATGTCCTGCAACGAACCCGGGACGTTCCTGTGAGAAGCGACGACGTGATACAACCTCTTTCCGCGTGCAATCACGACCAGCGGAACCTGCCGGGGCAGGTCTTCCATGCGGGCTGTGGCCGCGCGGCTGTCTTTTAACCGAAAGGTTCGGTTCTCACCGCCGACTGGTGCGACGCAGGACTTGTAATCCTAGTCCGGGGCCCTGGGAATCTAGCATCCTCCAGTGCAGGAATCGCGGTTCGACCCCACAGCGAGCGGTATGCTGGCCCCCTACGCTGCAGAGGGAGAGGGCTGGCTCTTCTCCACCCTCTTCAGCTGGCCGTTGTACATCGCTGTGATTTCGTCGACGGTCGTCGCATCTTCTGCCCTCTTGTCGTCCCGTATCTTCCCGGTGAACTTCGGGAATCTCAGGGAGATGCCGGCTCCAGGCCTGACTCTGCCCATCGCAGCGGTGTGGATCGGGGAGAGGGTCAGCTCTGCTGCGATTGTCTCGATGACCATGTGCGGCCTGAACCAGACGTCTGGAACCAGTTTCGACTCCACGTTCGGCGGCTTCACGTGGCTCTCAAAGGGCTTCAGCAGCTTCGGTATCTTCGCAAGGTCCTCGTCGGAGAACCCCGTCCCAATCTTCGCGACGCTGGTGAACGCGTTCCGCCCCTTGTCGTAGGCCGCCAGCAGGTAGGTGCCGTAGGTCCCGGCTCGCCTTCCCTTGCCGTGGAACGCTCCGACGATCGGCAGGTCGATGGTGTCGGTGAGCTCGCTTCTGTATTCCCTCTTCAGCTTGATCCAGGCGAATTCCCTGGCGCCCGCCCTGTACGGCGATTCGAGGTCCTTGACGACCAGCCCTTCGCAGCCGTTCTCTATTGCCTCCTCCATGAACCGCTCGACCTCAGCAGGGTCCAAGGAACGGATCGCAGGGACGGCCCTGGTCCTGTCTGTCTCCTCGACAGCGTCCTCCAGCCTCTTCCTTCTCAGCCTGTAGGGCTGGCCCGTCAGGTCGTGCGCCCCGGAGAGGAGCATGTCGAAGAAGTTGAGGGCCACCGGATACCGGGCCATCGCATCCTCGATGCCGTACTTCCTCCTCCGGTGCATCAACTCCTGGAACGGGAGGTACTCGCCCGTGTCTTCGTTGATGGCGACCACCTCCGCCTCGAGTATGGCTGTCTTGGGCGCGACGTGCATCTTCACCAGCTCCAGTGCGTCTGGGTAGTGGCTCGTTATCACCTCGAGACGCCTGGAGAAGAGCCGAACTTCCTTGCCGTTCTTGTGGATCTGCAACCTCTCGCCGTCGAGCTTGTATTCTGCGGCCACCTTCCTGTCGCCCATCTTGTGGACTATGGCCGCGGCGGAGTCCAGCCTCTCTGCGAGCATGGGCCTTATGGGAACGCCCACCTCGAGCTGAACCGACCCCACGCCCTTGGCGCCCTTGGTCGCGGCCAGCTGGACCACGAACCCAAGGTCCGGGTGGACGTTGTAGGCCCTTTCGAGCGCCGGGCGCTCCTTCTTCCCGCCCAGGAAGGCTAGTGCGCAGGCGTCCAGGACAGTGTAGTCTGCCAGGCCCAACCTGAGCTGTCCTGTGACAGTCCTCATGATGAACTTGGCCTCCCCTGGAGACGCGTCGTTGAGCAGGCTGACAAGCTCCCTCTGCTTGGTCTCGACCGAGCCCTCACCGCCGGTCCTGGACATCCGTACCAGCGTGTCGTACACCCGCTTGAGGGTGAGGGGCTCCGAGAAGAGGGTGACCTGCTTCCGTCCCTCGAGAGTCTTCTCCGCCGCGCTCCCGATGTCGCCCATCCTGACGTAGGTCTGGTAGACCCTGTCGCCGTCGAGCCCGGTGGCTGAAGTGAGCGCCCGGAGCGCCATCTTCTCGGCCACTCCTATCTCCACCCCCTCGTAGTCCGGCCGGAGCTTCCCCTGTGTGAGATAGACCAGCGTGGGGAGCTCCTGCTTCGGCGTCTCCCTCAGGAGCGAGGCGAAAACCTCGGTCATCTCGTTCCTGCCCGAGATGCCTTCCAGCTTCTCATAGGCGGTAGCCACCGTCAAGTAGCTGAGTGGCATGAGGCGCGACGGCCGCTTGGGCTTATTTCCGCTTTTCCGGGGCAAACCTTAATTCGGTTGCCCGCGGCGCGCCGTCCAGAATCGTCAATGGGCGGCACCAAGAAGAAGTCCATGGCTCAAATGGAGAAGGAGCAAGAGTCGCGAGACACAGGTGGGCAGGAGGGTCAGCAACAGAAGGGGAAGAAGCCGAAGGAAACGAAGGGGCAGCCGCAGCAGAAGAAGAGCCTTCCGTTCCTGGTCCCGAAGATGACCGACCAGGAGATGATGAAGAGCCTCGCCCCATTGAAAGCGGTTACTGTCCTCTCCGCTGCTAGGGCCCTCGGCGTCAACTCCTCCATAGCCACCGGCGTCCTAAGAGGACTCGAAAGCAAGAAGCTGATAGCCAGAGTCGGCGGGTTCAGCGGCCACTACGTCTGGACCGCCGCCTAGTCGGATGCGGATTCCTTCTGCGGGTCTTGGAAAGCTCCAACTCCATTTCTGAGGTACCCTTCCCCCCTCGTGGCCTGGGACCGGCTGGACATCCCTGAGCCATGCGGAACCGCCCCCCGCGACCTCTTGGTCCTCGCCCTCAACAAGGAAGGAGCCAGCCGTCGGGTGGGCATCTCCCTCCTGGCCTAGCGGGGAAACGCGTTGCCGTGCACCTCCATGTTCTTGAGCGATTGGGCGTGCATGTGGCTGCTCATTGCGTGGCGAGCGGCGCAATGTCTCGGGTAGTGGCCCGTCTTACCCTGCAGAGCGTCAACCCTCGTCCTTTGCCAGCCGGATGACGTCTCCCGGCCTCAGGGACGCCAAGACCTCCAGTCCGGAGTCGACTTTCCCGACCGGGTTGAGTGGGACTGCGCTCTTCGCGTCCCCGGTGAAGAAGCAGAGGAGACCGCCCGAAGCCAGGAACGCGACTTCTCCCTTCCCAAAGCTGAGCCTGGGCTTCTCCACTCCCACCTTGACCGACGTGAACATGCACACCATGGGCGGTTGGATGCTGACCCGGCTGTCCGTCGGCAGCGACCAGTTGATGGCGTCCACGGTCAGCGGAGCTAGGTGCCTGTAAAGGGAGACTACCGAGATCCCCTTGCCCTTCACAGTCGCGGCGCATTTGACACGAGACACGGAGCCTGGTCCTTCGCCGGACGAAACCGCCATTGATGCGGCCTGGGCGGTTCAGACTTTAGCCTTTTTCCCAGAACGGGCTGGAAAGACTTATCAGACAACCGAAAATGGGCCGTAATGACCCCGGGGCTCTGTTTTGTCTCCACCGAAATCTATTCGCAAGGCCAGGCAGCCCTCACTCACCACCTTCGAAATCAAGATTGGTCCGCCCAAGCTCACCCGGTTCGAGAAGGCCCGGATAATCGGCGCCAGGTCACTGCAGATTGCCATGGGCGCTCCGCCGTTCATTCCCCTCGAAGGTGCCTACCGGGGTGCCATAGAGATCGCCGGAGAGGAGCTCGACGAGGACGCCCTTCCCATTTCCATCAGGCGGGCACTTCCCAACGGCATCACCCAGGACATCCCGATTAAGGCCCTGACCAAGTGACTCTCGAAGGGATCTTCGGGCATCGATTTTGACCGGCAGCCGCGGGTCGTCTTCGGACGACGAGAACAGACCGTTTCAACTCATTACGCATAAATAAGCCTCAGGGGTGGCGTCGCGAACAAGGACATCCATATGCCAAACAAAAGACCCGACACAAGGAGGTCACAGGAGCGCAGGCCGCCGCGCAGAGAACCTGCGCCTAGGGCCATGCCACAGCAGCAACAGCCAACAGAGCAGCAACAGCCAACACAGCAACCAATGGAAGCACCGGCGCAGCAGCCGATGAGGGCGCCGATGCAGCGAACCTCGCCACCCAACCACATCTTCGTGGGGAAGAAGCCCGTGATGAGCTACGCCATGAGCGCGCTCATACAGCTCACCCAGGCTGGAGAAGTGGTGGTCAAAGCGAGGGGAATGGCCATCAGCAGGGCAGTCGACGTGGCTGAGATAGTCACGAAGAGGCTCGGCAACGGCCAGTTCAGCATCAAGGACATCGGCATCAACACCGAGATCGTTGGCGAAGGCAGCGAACAAAGGAACATCTCCTCCATCGAAATAGTGGTCGGCCGATAGAACAGCGACACCAGGAGAGCTGACCGCAGTTCCGGTTCGCTAGCGCGAGCCATGCTTCTCCCGGCCGGAATAGGCCCGGCAGAGGAGAAGCTTCTCTTCTTTCTTCAACCTCTTGATGCGAAGTTCAATCCTCAGCGCGTCCCCCTTCTCAGGGAGCTGCTTGAGATAGACCATGGAGACCGGGCGTCGCGAACGCGTGTACTTGGACGCTCTACCAAGGTTGTGCTCCGCCAGCCTTCTCCGGGGATCGGTCGTGTATCCCGTGTACAGCGAGCCGTCCGAACACCTTACCATGTACACAAAGTGCCCACCGCTCTCTAGGCGAGCTTTCGGTTTCCCAATCGGATGTCTTCCTCGCCCGGCGGTTGGCACCGGACCGAGGATGACGCCGCCAAGAATCTTTTTCCGCAAACCTGTCGACGCGAAAATCTCTTTGGGATAATGTTTTTAAGTTAAAATCAGACGGCCAATCACCAACAAAAAGTTGGCAGAGCTCCGACCCCAACCCATCACGAAGAATGGGGTTTCTTCACTCAGGTTTTCTGAAAGAGAACTTTACGGCCTCGCCGAGAAGTATGGCACTCCGTTCTTCCTCGTCGACGAGGCAACCCTGCGACGGAAGGTCGGAGAAATTGAGCAGGCGTTCACAGAATACAAGGGCGTCTTCAGAGTCGCCTATTCGATCAAGGCGAACTTCAACCCGACCGTGGTCAGAACCTTCGTCAGCGAAGGGATAATGTTCGACCTCACAGCAACGTCGGAGCTATACTTCCTGCAAAAGTGCGGGGGCTCTGCGGGCAACGTCATGTACACCAGCATCACGGAAACGCTCTCCGAATACGAGTCCGTGCTCAAGGCTGGGGTCGGTGTTGTCGTTGTGGCAAGCTACAACGGCTTGGTCAACCTCATCGAGGCTGCCTCAAGGACGGGCAAGGCGCCCA
Source organism: uncultured Nitrosopumilales archaeon (assembly GCA_964513805.1). Classification (GTDB taxonomy): domain Archaea; phylum Thermoproteota; class Nitrososphaeria; order Nitrososphaerales; family Gagatemarchaeaceae; genus DASPPF01. The sequence goes on along the minus strand of CAZENV010000041.1, from coordinate 6,591 downwards.
AGGTGCTGGTCCGCGTGAATCCCGAGGTCCACGTCCACGCCGAGCTCAGAGGCTCACTGGGCCACGGCAAGTTCGGTTTGCAGTTCAACGGAGGGGGCCAGGACAGCGCGCTGGCCGTCCTCAGGAAGATTCTCGCGACCCCCAACCTAGACTTCCAGGGCTTCCACTTCCATCTCGGCAGCCAGATAGAAGACCCCGCCTGCTACGGTGAAGCGATCGAGAAGCTCGAAAGCTTCGTTCTCCAGGCGAGGAAGGAGCTTGGCAGTTTCGACGTCAAGATCCTTGACATCGGCGGGGGGATGCCCGCTTCATACGGGCGGAGGGTCCCCACGCCCAAGGAGGTGGCGTCGAAGATCGTGGGCCAACTCAACAGCCTGGCCGAGAGCCTCGGCTACAAGTTCACCCTTGTCTCCGAGAGCGGCAGATTCCTCAGCGCAGAGTCGACCATCCTCGTTTCCCGAATAGTCAACCTGAAGAAGTTCGGAGAGAACAGGTACATCTATGTGGACGCGGGCTATCACTCTCTCCTCGACTCTGCTCTACTGAAGCACGAGTATCCGGTCGAAGTCGTGCCGGGAGGGAGACAGGCGATGCAGCGGACGGTGCTGGCAGGACGGCTCTGCGACCCGCTCGACGTCTTTCCGACGTCAGGGCGGTCAAAGCTGGGCGGCGCCGAAGTGGGGAAGCTTGTGGTCTTCCGCGACGTCGGGGCGTACTCCATTGTGATGAACATGCCCTTCCACAGCCAACCAAGGCCCTATGTCCTGATGAGGAACGGCCAGGGCAACTACAGCGTGATCAGGCGCGGTCAGGGCGTCGACAACCTCTTCATGGAAGAGGGCGGCGACTGTCTCCCCAACTAAGGTCCCGGGCCCTCGAACGTCAAGACCCCAAATGAAGCCGGGTCATCGATACGAAAGCCTGCTTCTCGGCGATGGGCGGGAGATCGTCCTGAGGACTCTCAGGAAGGGTGACCTTTCCGAGGCAATCAGGTTCGCAAACGCGCTCGTGAAGGAAAGGTCAAGGAACAGGGACCTCGGCGTCCTCATCGACACCAGGGTGTCGCGGTTGGAGGAAGAGGACTGGCTCGACAAGATGGTGAGGGGAATCAGGGGCGGAGACGTCTTCAACGTCGCTGCCTTCCACGGCGGGAGTCTGGTCGGCAACTCCGACATCCACAGGCACGGGTTCAGAGACCTGAGGCACTCGGGCACACTCGGCATCGCGATCCTCGAAGGTTACCGAGGCGCGGGGCTCGGCTGGCGGATGCTGGGACACCTGCTGCGTGCCGCGCGGGATGGGGGCGTTTCGCTGGTCGAGCTGAGGGTGCTCTCCATCAACAGGCCCGCTCTCAGACTCTACAGGAGCCTTGGCTTCAGGACCGCGGGCAGAGTGCCGGGCAAGGTAATCAGGGGGCGCAGGCGCATTGACGAGGTCCTGATGTTCAGGCAGAGCTGAGACAACCGATATATCCACGCCGTCGCGGCGGACTGGCGTTTGACCCTCGAGGTCATAATCGGGCCGATGTTCTCGGGCAAGACCTCGGAGCTGATCAGGCTCGTGGAAAGGGAGGTCTATGCCCGCAGGAAGGCTGGGATTTTCAAGCCCTCCTTCGACACCAGGTACAGCGCGAAGCAGGTCGCCAGCCACAACGGACTCCGCTACGAGGCGTTCTCGATAGCGGCGACGAGGGCTGGCGTCGGCAAGATAGCTAGCCTGGCTTCCAGCGAGCACTTGGACGTCATAGGCGTGGACGAGGTCAACTTCTTTCCCGCGGCCATTGTGGGCGTCCTCGACGCCCAGGCGGCCAGGAAGAAGGTCATAGCCTGCGGGCTCAACCTCAACTTCAAGGCGGAACCCTTCGCCTCCACGATGGAACTCGCCGCCCGCGCGGACAGGGTGAGGTACCTCAGCGCGGTCTGCGTCAGGTGCGGTGGCGAGGCGACAAGGACCCAGCGCCTCATCGGCGGCAAGCCTGCCCCCAGGGACTCGCCTGTCATCGTGGTCGGAGGAAAGGAGCTCTATGAGCCCAGGTGCCGGGACTGCTATGAGGCCCCCCGCTGAGGCGCTGCGATAGCTTTGATATCATCGGACGGGCGGGCGCGGGCGGTGGCCTAGGATTGGCGTCAGAGCCGAGGGACAGGACCGGGCGGATGTATCACATCAGTCTGGCCAAGCGGGACGTGGGCAGGATTGCCTTCCTTCCCGGCGACCCGGGCAGGGTCCCTCTCATCGCCGAGCACTTCAGGGGGGCTAAGCCGGTCGCGAGCCATCGCGAGTATTCGACCTACGGCGGGTACCTGGGAGACGAGTACGTCATCGTGATGAGCACAGGGATAGGGGGTCCGTCGTGCGCCATCGCCATCGAGGAGCTCGCACGACTCGGGGTCAGCGTGATGATCAGGGTCGGGACCTGCGGAGCCATATCGAAGGAGGCCAAGGTCGGTTCGACGGTGATTGCTGACGCTGCCGTGGCCCTGGACGGCACGTCGGCGCAGTACGCCCCGAAGGGCTACCCCGCTGCCGCCACTCCTGGCGTCGTGATGGCTCTCGAGGACTCCGCGTCCTCCCTCAAGAAGAAGCACCTCGTGGGCCTCGCAGCATCTACGGACTCGTTCTACGTGGGACAGGGCCGGCAGGGCTACGGAGGCTACTTCCCCTCGCGGCAGACTTCCTTGGTCGCGGACCTCCGACAGGCGAAGGTCCTCTGCTTTGAGATGGAGTCTTCCACCCTCTTCACCCTCGGACGGCTCTACGGCCTCAAGACGGGCGCTCTCTTCGCAGTCGTCGCCAACAGGGCCACCGACGAGTTCGAGCAGGACGCAGGTCTTGAGGACACGATAGCCATAGCCACAAACAGCGTGAAGATGTTCGGGAAGTACGGCGTCTAGCGTTCGCTCAAGACCCGCGCCAGCACGTCCCTGCCGGCCATCATGCCGAGGGAGCCTTTGCGGGCGTTCCTTTCCGTGAACCGCAGACCGTCCGGTCTGCGGCGGGTCGTGATCAAGAGGGGCACGGGGTCGCTCGAGTGCATCGCCAGCTTGCAGGGCGTCGCGTGGTCGCAGGACACACCGAGCGTGGCGTCTCCCAGCCTCTCTGCCGCTGCCGAGAAGAAGTCCCTGTCGATGGCTTCGATGCTCCTCTTCTTCCCGACCGCGTCGCCGTCGTGGCCGAACTCGTCGGGCCCCTTTATGTGGACGTAGACCACGGTCCCGTCCTTCATCTCCCTCTTGAATGCTGCAGCCTTGCCCTTCATGTCGTTCCTGTCCTCGAGCTTCACCATCCTCATGCCCAGAATCTTGGCTATACCGACCTCTGCGGGCATCTCCACCAGAGCGGTCCCCTTCACACCGTACTTCTCTTCGAAGCTTGGGACGTCAGGAATGTGGTCGCCAGCGTCCCGGAGGAGGACGCAGTTGGCCGGGAGTTTCCCCTCCTTCAGCCTCTCGGAGTTGGTCGCGCTTGCAGCGAGCACCTTCGACGACTTGCGGGTGAACTCGTTCACCAGCTGCGCGGCCCGCCTGGCGCCGGGGTCGCCGGATTCGGGTCTGCACTCCAGCACCTTCTCCCTCTTCTTCGTCTTCACAGCCGCCCCGAAGCCCCTCACCCGCGAGTAGGCAGGGTCCGTGTTGGTGATCGAGGCGGAGAGGCCCCCTCTCGCCTTTATGACCAGAACGCCTCTGTAGGAGACCGTGGACCTGTAGATGAGCTCCGCGCCGTCGAGAGTCATCTCGTTGAGCTCCTTCTCGAGCTCCCTGCCCTCCCGCTGGGTGAGATTCCTGCCGGCTCGCCTGTCGACTATCACTCCTGCCTTCACCGAGGCGAGGTTCGCGCGAAGCGCGAGGTTCCCGTCCTTGAATCTGATTCCCGCGCCGGCGGATTCGACGACGCCCCGGCCCGGGTAACCCGACGCGAAGGAATAGCCCAGCATGTTGAAGACCGCGATGTCCGATTCCGGGGAGACGCCCCTTCCTACCGTGATTGTGCGGCCAAGCCTGGAGGAGCCCGCGATTCTGTCCAGGTTCGGCGTGTTTGCCGCCTCCAGCGGCGTCGTGAAGTTCAGTCGAGGGTCGGGCCTGTCGCCGCAGCCGTCCAACAGCACGTATCCTGTCTTCATCTGATGGCGCGTCCTTTCGGCCGCGGCGTTATCATTCTTTCGTGAAGTTGCAAACCCTAATATGCTCAGGCCCCTTTGCGTCGGAGGTTGGTTGAAATCAGGAAGGATTATTTCACTGAGAAGCTTTCTGTCATTCTCCCCGACCGAGGACTGAAGCCCGGACAGGTTGTTCCCCAGCGGGCGGAGAAATGCAACTACTGCCCGGGCAACGAGGAGATGACGCCGCCCGCCGACCTAGTCCTTGTCAAGAAGGGCGACACGCTCCTGAAGCAGACCGACGCCGAGGGCGACGTGGTCCACAACTGGTCGGTCAGGATATTCCCAGCGAAGAACCCGCTGGTGACCCCCAACGCTCCTCCCTCGTTCAGCGAATCGCCGCACTACAGCGAACCCGCGGTCGGTTACCATTACGTCCTCGTGGCCACGCCGAAGCACGACCAGCACTTTGCGAAGATAGACGTCGAGCAGTGGACGAACATCCTCGCGTCGCTTCAGGACAAGGCGAGGTGGCTCTACGCCCAGAAGGGGGTCAGCTACGTGCTTGTGTACCTGAACAGCGAGAAGGAAGGCACCCCCACCGCGGTCCACCCGAGCATTCAGATTCTCACCACCCCTAGGGTCCCTCCAGCAGTGGATCTAGAGGCCGAGACAGTCCAGAACTCGCTCAACGAGCTCGGGGTCTGCCCCATGTGCCAGGTGGTGGCCACCGAGACGGGGGGCCCGCGCCAGATACTGGCGACTGACTTCTTCATAGCGTTCGCACCCTGGGTATCCACGCACAGCTACGAGTTCTGGATCTACCCCAAGAGGCACATGACGAGCATGCTGAAGCTCTCGCAGAAGGAGATGATGGACCTGGCCCTGATGCTCCGGTCCACTTTGGGGGGCATGGCAAGGTCGCTCGACAACCAGAGCTACTCGCTGGTCTTCCACAGCTCTTCCGAGAAGAAGACGACCAAACAGATACACTGGCACGTCGAGGTCTTTCCCAAGAGGACCCAGTGGTCGGGGTTGGAGCTCGGAGGCGCAATCTACGCCAGCGATGTGTCACCCGAGGCCGCGTCTCAGGTGCTTGGGGCCAGCGCAAGGAAGGAGCTGGCCCAGCTGGTCGGCATCAAGTGACTACTTCGACTTCTTGAGCCTGTCTATCAAGTCGGTCCTGAGCGGGTTCCGGCCTAGGGCGATGGCGGCGTAGTACGATGCCATGTCGAGCTGGTAGACCATGGTCATCAGCTGCGAGAGGATTCCCGTTCCTCTTCCTTTCACTTCGGCAGCTCTGTGTCCGACCCGCGATAGGATTCTCATCATGGCTTCCGCCTTCCTGCTGTCGCTCTCGACCTCTGCGGAGTGCCTCAGGAAGATGGGGACGAAGCGGTCGCTCTCTCCTTCCCAGGCCTGGATCTCGTTATGGAAAAGGTCGGGCATCCTGTCGAAGTACGCATGCATCTTTGCGTTCTCGTTCAGAGCGTTCTTGAATCTCACCCCCACTCCGCGGCTGACGCTGTCTCCGAATATCGCGGGAGTCTGCCCGAGGATCTTGGTGGCCAGTTGCATCGGACCGTTCTTCGCGAAGGGCGTTTCCACGTCCAGAGACCCGGACTGCTCCTTCATGGCGTCGATGCTCTCGGCCGCTTCTGCCTCGCAGCCGAGCCCCAGGCCTCTGTTGGCCGCGGAGAGGCACGAGAAGACGATGAAGGGGAGCATGTATCGCGGAGCGACTATCTTCGGCATTCTCGCGTGCTCGAGGCCGAGGGACCTCGCTTCCTCCTCTAGGCGCCCTCCCGAGGAGATGCAAACTACTGTTGCGTTCTCGCCTGCCGCTGTTTTCATCATCTCGATTGTCTCTTGGGTCTGTCCGGACGCGCTGCATGCTATTGCCAGTGTGTCCTTCATGTCGATGAGGGGGAGGGACCCTTTGAAGACCGAGAACTCGACCCCGCGCCTGAGGCCGAGCCACCCGGCGAGGATGTCGCCGCCGGCGGCCGAGCCTCCCATTCCGACTACGCAAGCTTTCTTGAACGACCCCTCAGGGAAGCTGAACTTGACTTCGAAGCCCTTGGCTGCCTGCTGGGGCCACTCCCTGTAGGCCTTGTAGACCTCGCCGGTGTCCACCCTCTTGACGCGAGAGAACGAGAACCCTTCAGCAGCGCGTTTCGTCTTCTTTCTTCTGGGCTTGCTCACTGCGAGTCCCCCCCGACCGAAACCGTTTCCCCTCTTCTTCCCCCGGTCGCGGCGGAAGCGCGGCCCCCGAACGGACGGGTATCCTTCAGCGCAGTTTCCCCTTCCTTACCCCGGCCTTTCTCCTCTCGGACCGGGTTGCCCTGAAGAGTCTCCTGATCAGGGCCTCCCGAGCCTTGGAGAGCGTCATGCCTCGCCGCTCCATCATCTTCTTTTGAGTCTCTATTGCGGAGTCGACAAGCAGTTCAACCCTCTTCCCGGAGCTCCCATCAAAGTAGGTGAAGCTCGGGACGTTC